>DASYIN010000153.1:0-16637 GCA_035997505.1 Steroidobacteraceae bacterium
CGATGTGCTGCAAACGCCTGCCTTTCTCTGTCGCCAGACCAATTTCATCATCGCTGCCTGCTCGCAGGGCAAAGCGGTGAACATCAAGAAGGGTCAATTCCTGTCGCCTTGGGAAATGCAGAATGTGGTCGACAAAGCACGTTCCACCGGCAACACCCAGATCATGGTCTGCGAGCGGGGTTTCTCCTTCGGCTACAACAATCTGGTCTCGGACATGCGCTCCCTGTCCGTCATGCGCGCTACGGGCTGTCCGGTGGTGTTTGACGCCACGCATTCGGTGCAGCTGCCCGGCGGCAAGGGCGACTCATCCGGAGGCCAGCGGGAATTCGTGCCTGTGCTGGCGCGCGCCGCGGTCGCCGCCGGTGTCGCGGGCATTTTCATGGAAACCCATCCCAATCCCGCCAAAGCCTTGTCGGATGGACCGAATGCTTGGCCTCTGGATCGCATGAAATCGCTCCTGGGCACGCTGATGGAACTGGATATCGCGGTGAAGAGACAACCCTTCGAGGAATCCCTGTTATGAGTCGGATTGTTGATGTTCGCGGCCGTCAAATCATTGATTCACGCGGCAACCCCACTGTCGAGGCGGACGTGGTGCTGGACTCCGGCACCGTCGGCAGGGCAGCGGTGCCGTCGGGCGCGTCGACCGGCTCGCGGGAGGCTGTCGAGTTGCGGGACGGTGATATGAAGCGCTTCGGGGGCAAGGGCGTGCTCAAGGCCGTCGCGGCCGTCAACGGTCCGCTGCGCAGCGCGGTCTTAGGTTCGAACGCCCAGGATCAGGGCAGCCTCGATGCCACCATGATCAAATTGGACGGCACCGACAGCAAATCGAATCTCGGCGCCAACGCGATTTTGGCGGTGTCGTTGGCGGCGGCGCATGCGGCCGCCAAGGATCAAGGTCTGCCGTTGTACCGGCATCTGGCGCACAGCGGCGATTTGACGCTGCCGGTCCCCATGATGAACATCATCAACGGCGGGGCGCACGCGGATAACAGCGTCGACATACAGGAATTCATGATTCTCCCGATCGGCGCGCCTTCCTTCTCGGAGGCCGTGCGCTACGGTGCCGAGGTGTTTCACACCCTCAAGAAAGTGCTGCACGCCAAGGGCTTGAACACCGCGGTCGGCGATGAGGGGGGATTCGCGCCGGACCTGCCTTCGAACGAAACGGCCATCACCACCATCCTCGAAGCCATTGATAAGGCCGGTTATCGCGCCGGCAAGGACATTTACCTGGGATTGGATGTCGCCAGCACCGAATTCTTCAAGGACGGTGTCTACGATCTGGAAAGCGAAGGCCGAAAATTCAACTCTTCGGAGTTCGCGGATTATCTGGCGGGCCTGGCCGGAAAATACCCCATTGTGACGATCGAGGACGGCATGAGCGAGGGCGACTGGGATGGTTGGGCGATTCTCACCCGGAAATTGGGCAGCAAGGTGCAATTGGTGGGCGATGATTTGTTCGTGACGAATACCAGGATATTCGCCGAGGGCATCGCCAAGAAGATCGCCAACGCAATCCTCATCAAGCCCAATCAAATCGGCACCCTGACCGAGACCCTGGCCGCCATCGACATGGCGTTCAAGGCCAAGTATGCGGCGGTCGTATCGCATCGCTCCGGAGAGACGGAAGATGCCACGATCGCGGATATCGCGGCCGCCACCACGGCGACGCAAATCAAGACCGGTTCGATGTCGCGCTCGGACCGCATCGCGAAATACAATCAGCTGCTGCGTATCGAAGCGGAACTCGGCGCCAAGGCGTCTTACGCCGGAGCACGCGCTTTATCGGTTCCAATCTCTTAAGAGTTCATGCTAAGCTCCTGTCCCCATGAGGATTTTCGCGGCCGTACTGGCTATTGTATTGGTCTTGCTCCAAGGTCGACTCTGGTTTTCGGAGCGGGGATTGCGCGAGGTCTCGGGACTCAAAGCCGCGGTTGAAACGCAGCGCGCAGCGAACTCGCAGCAGGCCGAACGCAATCGGCAGTTGAGCGCGGAAGTGGCAAACCTGAAAACCGGACTGACCGCGCTCGAGGAACGGGCGCGCAGCGAACTGGGCATGGTTGCCGCGAGCGAGACCTTCTACCAAGTCGTGAGAGCCAACACGCCGGTACCCACCGCACCCGCCGCACGTCCTGCACCCGTCACCGCTCGCGTGGAATGAGCGAACCTGCGGCGCGCCGCCTCTGGGCCATCGTTCCTGCAGCAGGCCGCGGCGAGCGCTTTTCATCCGCCGGCCCGCGTGGCGTCCCCAAGCAGTACACACCTTTGCTCGGTCGCAGCATTCTCGAATGGTCGCTGCGCGCACTGCTCGGCGAGCCGCGCATCCACTGCATCGTGGCGGTGATCGCCGACGGCGATGAACGCTGGCCGGAGGTTGCGAAGCATCTCGATTCGCCGAAGCTTCAGAGCACGGTGGGCGGCGCTCACCGGCAGGATTCGGTGATGAACGGCTTGGAATTCCTCGCCTCCAGAGCCGCGCCGGACGACTGGATTTTGGTGCACGATGCGGCGCGCCCGTGCTTGAGCGGCGCCGAGATCAAGGCCCTGGCGGATGTGCTGGAATCGGGATCAACGGGCGCCGCGGGGCCGGTCGGCGGCGCGGTGCTGGCTGCGCCCATCGTTGACACGGTCAAGCGCGAACTGACGGGCGGCATGGAGACCGTGGATCGCACGGGTCTTTGGCGCTCGCTCACCCCGCAGGTATTTGCGTACGCGCAGTTGCGCCGCGCGCTGCAGGATGCCGCACGCGCGGGCGTGGCGGTGACCGACGAAGCACAAGCGATGGAGCGCATCGGCATTCGGGCGGTCCTGGTTCCGGGTTCGCCTTTCAACATCAAAGTCACCCGCGCCGAGGACTTGGACATAGCAGCCGACATCTTGCGGTTGGGGGAGGGCAGTCACATGCGAATCGGTCAGGGGATGGACGTGCACGCCTTCGGCGAAGGCGATCACGTGACGTTAGGCGGCGTGCGCATCACGCACCCGCAGGGCATCGTTGCTCACTCGGACGGCGATGTCGTCATTCATGCGTTGTGCGATGCCTTGCTGGGCGCCCTGGGCGATGGCGATATCGGGCAGCACTTTCCCGACAGCGATGCGCGTTACCGCGGAGCCGACAGCCGCGTTTTCTTGCGCGTCGTGGCGCAGCGCATGCAGGCCGCGGGGTTGCGCCTGGTCAACGCGGATATCACGGTGCTGGCGGAGGCTCCGCGCATCGGTGCGCATCGGGCCGCGATGGCGGCAAATCTAGCGGCCGACTTGGGGGTGGCACCGGCGCTCATCAATATCAAAGCCACGACAACCGAGCGCCTGGGCTTCATCGGCCGTAAGGAAGGACTGGCCGCGATGGCCTCAGTGCTGCTGGCTCGCTGAAGGCGGCTCGCCGTTCCTCTTGTTCAATATCGCCTCGATGGTCTCGAGCGAAACCAACAAGTCCTTGTGAACCACCTGCGCGTGCTTGGTCGGATTGACTCCGGTACTGCTGCGCGTAAAGAGCGGATCGGCGAACAACGTGCGCAGCTGCTTGAGTGCGTGGCTGACCGCCGGCTGCGAGATCATCAGGATCTTGGAGGCGCGGGTGACCGACCGCTCGCGCATCAGCACGGCGAAAATCACCAGTAGATTCAAATTCACGTTGTCGAAAGTTTTCGGATTCACGTGCGTGTCCGTCGGCGCGGGGGTTTGGGCAGGTTCTGGCCGATCTCCTCGCGCACCACCTTGCTGATCAGGGAAAGCGCCTTGCGCATGAAGGCGCTCTTCGGCCGCCGCGTCGAGGTCACGAGCGAAAGCGGAAACGTCAACGTGGGACTCAAGATGGGCTTGATCTGCACTTGCGCGGCCCACGGCGAGGATTTGACGGCGTTGAGCGACAGCACGCCGAAACCGTGGCCCTGACGCACCAAATCGACGATCGCGGCGATGCACTCCACTTCATGCGCGATCTGGATTTTTTTCCCGATACCCGACAGGGCGTGCTCCACTGTCATCCGATTGGCGTGCGGCCGGCCGGGTATGACCAGGGGATAGTCGGCGAGTTCAGCCAAGGATATGGAGGCGGGCGATTTCTTGGACCGCGCTGCCGGCGCAATCAGGAACAGCTGATCCTCGAGCAACGGGGCTACGTCGAAGTCGTCTGAACCCGTGGCGTTGTAGGCGAGGGCACAGTCGATGCGGCCGACGCTCAGGCGCTCGAGAATGTAGGCCGACAGGCCTTCCGAGAAGGCGAGGCGCGACTTGGGTAAAGCTTTGGCAAAGGCTTTGACCAGCGGCACGGTGACCACATTGCCAAGACTCGATGGCAATCCCAGCGTGATGTGGCCGGCGTCGCCGCTGCGCGTCGTTTCCAGCTCCTGGCGGGCGCGGCCGACCTGCATGAGGATGCCGCGCGTGTGCTCGAGCAGCTGGGAGCCGGCCTGGGTCAGCACGACCCCGCGGCCGTTGCGGTCAAACAGATCCTGGCCGAACTCGATCTCGAGATCGGCGATCTGCCGGCTTAAAGTGGGCTGGCCAACCGACAGGAAGGCCGCGGCATTGGTGAAACTGCCGAGCTCAGCGACGTGGCGGAAGTATTCGAGTTGCTTGAGATCCAATGGCCGACCCGATATCAGTTATCTGATATACGCATATCTATGCTAATTCATGCACATTCAGTATACCCAGGTAATTGTTGCCGAAGCTAGTCGCAGGCGGGGCCGCGCGAATCCGCTAACATGGGTGCAATGATTGCGACGATCCTCATCGTGGGTGGCGGACAGGCGGGCGCGCAGGCGGTCGACACATTGCGCCGTGAAGGATTCACGGGGCGCCTGGTCCTCGTCAGCGATGAAGAGATGCTGCCGTACCAACGGCCGCCGCTTTCCAAGAAGTTTCTGTCCGGCGAAATGGCCGCCGAACGCCTGCTGTTCAGGCACCGCGCCTTCTATGACGAGCATGCGGTGGAACTCAAGTTGGCCGCACGAGCAATCGGCCTGCGACCAAGCGCGCGGCAAGTCGTGCTGTCCAGCGGCGAGGAATTGAGTTATGACCGCTTGTTATTGTGCCTCGGCGCCATCCCACGCCGCCTGACGTGTCCCGGAGCCGATCTGCGCGGCTTGCACTATTTGCGCAATGCCGGCGATGCCGGCGCCATTCAGGAGAGCCTCAAGCCGGGCGCACGCGTGGTCATCATCGGCGGCGGCTACATCGGCCTCGAAGTCGCCGCGACCGCGCGCCAGATGGGCTGCGCCGTCACGGTGTTGGAGATGGCGGATCGCATCATGAATCGCGTCGTGGCCTCGAATGTTTCGGAATACTTCGCGCACGAACACCGCAATCAGGGCGTACGGATCGTTTGCAACTCGCGCGTGGTGCGGCTGCAGGGCGGCGATCGGGTGGAAAGCGTGGTTTGCTCAGACGGCAGCATGTACCCCGCGGATTCGTTGATCGTGGGCGTGGGCGCGCTTCCCAATTCGCAATTGGCAAGCGATGCGGGTTTGAATTGCGACAATGGCATTGTGGTCGACGAGAACTGCCGTACCAGCGATCCCGCGATATATGCGGCCGGCGACTGCAGCAATTTTTTCTCGCCTCGCTATCAATCACGGGTGCGCCTCGAGTCCGTCGACAACGCTTTTGAACAAAGCAAGGTTGCGGCGTCGAACATCCTTGGGCGCCCGGCGGTACATGATCGGGTGCCGTGGTTTTGGTCCGATCAATACGACAACAAACTGCTGATCGTGGGGTTATCTTCCGGCCACGATCAGCAATTGACGCGCGGCGATCCAGCCACCCGCAGCTTCAGCGTCTGCTACCTCAGGGGCGGTGAACTATTGGCGGTCGAAGCGGTGAATCACACCAAAGACTCCATGGCGGCGCGCAGGCTGATCCCCGAGCGGCTGCGCCCGAATATCGACCTGCTCGCGGACCCGCGGGTCGGGATCAAGGACACGGGTCAGTCAGCCCCGCAGTAACACGTAAACCGCACCGGTTCCCCCATCGATCGCACGGGCGGATGTAAACGCCACGACATCATGGTGCCGGCGCAGCCACAGGTTCACAGCGGCTTTGAGGATCGGTCCTCGCGCGCCGGATCGGTAACCCTTGCCGTGCACGATTCTCACGCAGCGGCGCCCGGAGTCGCGGCTGTATGCAATGAACTCGGCGAGCCGATCGCGTGCCGCCGTTTGGTTCAGTCCATGCAGGTCGAGCTCATCCTCGCTCGGATACAAGCCGCGCCGCAATCGGCGCATGACTTGGTCGCGTATGCCGCTGCGGTGGAAAGACAGTACGGCGCCCGCGCTCTCGTCCTCCGTCGCCGCCGAAATCAGCGGCATCGTCTGGTCGAGATTTTCCGCAGAAGTCGCCGGCTTGCGTCCGCGCGGGCGGGGGCGAGGTGCAACCGTTGCCCGGCGTGATTCGCCCGGTGACAGCGGTTTGACGTCCCGCATCGCGGCGCGAAATGCGGCGGTGTCCGTTGCATCGTCTTGCCCGGCGCCCGGCTCGGGCGTGCGCTTTTTGCTCATGGATCCAGTATAGTCCGCACGGCGAACCCCGCCAGCGCGGCGCAGACTGTTAAGTAGTGAAGATCCTCCTTTCCAATGACGACGGCTACCGCGCCGAGGGCCTGGCGGCGCTCGGCGAGGCGATCAGGCCGCTTGGCACGGTGACGATCGTGGCCCCTGATCGAAATCGAAGCGGCGCGAGCAATTCATTGACTCTGGATGTGCCGGTGCGTGCCGTGCGCTACGATGCTGATGCCTACTTCGTCAACGGCACACCGACCGACTGCGTGCATCTGGCGATTTCCGGGTTGTTCGATTTCGAACACGACATCGTCGTGACGGGCGTGAATGACGGCGCAAATCTCGGCGACGACACACTGTATTCGGGCACGGTGGCGGCCGCGGTCGAGGGACGCTATCTGGGGCTGCCGGCGATTGCCGTCTCGCTGTGCCTCACGCCCGACAGCCCGCGCAATTTCGCAAGCGCGGCGCGGGTCGCTGCGCAGCTGGTGCAGCGCGTGGCGCAGCATCCTTTGCAAGGTTCGGAGGAGGGGCCGGTCATACTGAACGTCAATGTTCCGGATCTGCCTGATGGACAATTGCGCGGCGTCAAAGTGACGCGGCTGGGAAACCGGCATCGCGCCAAGCCCATCGTCAAGGCGAAGGATCCAAGGGGACGCGACGTGTATTGGGTGGGAAACGCGGGAGCGGGGCAGGACGCGGGGCCGGGCACCGACTTTCATGCGGTGGCGGAAGGCTATGCGTCGGTTACGCCGTTGCAGGTCGACCTGACACGTCACAGTGTGCTGACGGACCTTCGACGATGGCTGGAACTCGAGTAATTATATGGAAGGTCCACGGCTAAGCGGTATCGGCATGACCTCGGCGCGCACCCGCGAACGTCTGGTGCAGCGGTTGCAAGAACAAGGCATTGCCGATCAGCGGGTATTGGATCGGATCCGCAATGTACCGCGGCATCTGTTCATGGACGAGGCGTTGGCGAGCCGCGCCTATGAGGACACTGCGCTGCCGATTGGTTTCGGCCAAACCATCTCGCAGCCCTTCGTGGTTGCGAAGATGACCGAAGCGTTGTTGGCGGCCGGAGAAGCACTCCGGGTGTTGGAAATCGGCACCGGCTGCGGCTATCAAACCGCCGTTCTCTCCCCGCTCGTGGCGGAGATCTACACCATCGAACGCATCGCGCCCTTGCTGGGCCGCGCGCGGCGCACCCTGCGCGAGCTCAAGATTCGCAACGTCAACTTTCGCCATGACGACGGCAATGTCGGCTGGCCCGCACGCGCACCCTTCGACTGCATTCTGCTGACAGCTGCGCCGCACACCGTGCCGGCGGCGCTGTTCGAGCAATTAAAGCTCGGAGGCCGGCTGATCGCGCCGGTCGGCGCCGAAGGCAGGCAGGAGTTGTACCGCTACACCAAGGGTGAAACCCGAATTGACCGCCAGTCGCTCGGCGCCGTGAGTTTTGTTCCCCTGGTTTCGGGACTGCAGCGCTAGAACATTGAGCCGCACGCGGTGGACTTGCGTTCTGGCCTTAAGTTGCGTGCTCGCGGCGGGTTGTGCGAATACGCCGCGCGAGGAACGCGAGACCTATATCGTGCGGCCGCAGGACACGCTCTACAGCATTGCCTGGCGCTACGGCCTCGATTTTCATGACCTGGCGCGCTGGAACAATATCGGTCCTGACTTTCGCATTGCAGCGGGACAGGCGCTCACCTTAAAGCCAAGCCGCGGCGCTGGGGCAACTCAACCCCGTTCGACTGCGCACGCCGCCGTGCCATTGCCGCCCGCCGTTACGGCGCACGGATGGGGGTGGCCGACCGACCGACTGGGTGAGCCGCGCCCGGTACCCGGCGGCGGCGTACTGCTGCCCGGGCTCTTAGGTCAGGAGGTTCGCGCAGCCTCAGCCGGCAGGGTCGTCTATACCGGCAGCGGCATTCGCGGTTACGGAAACCTCATCATCATCAAGCATGGCGAGAACTTACTGTCCGCCTATGCGCACAATCGCGAACTGCTGGTGCGCGAAGGCCAGGACGTGTCGCTGGGCCAGGTGATTGCTCACATGGGCGAGGGAGCGCCGCGGAAGCCCGTGCTGTATTTTGAAATTCGCCGCAACGGCAAACCGATCGATCCGCTGCGATTCCTTTCAGGTATGAAGTAATTTATAAGTTACCGTTATAACTATTTGAAATTAAATAATATTGTATATAATTCAATGTTGTCGGGTACTTGCGACAGATAATTCCCTATGTTTTACTGCGCGCCATCAGGAAGATCCATTGCGGGGCGTTAGGCTTACACTGTTAATCGGAAAAACAACAACAAGATCAATTAGAAGAAGAATATTTCTCGATACTAGTTTGGTTGTGTATTCCGCTTATCGCCCTGCTATTTTTTCCAAAGTTTCCTCTAACAGCAACATTGCCACCACAGCGCGCTGTTCACCCGCCAGTACATTGTAAGTGCGGCATGCCGCGCTCGTATCCATGACCTCAAAGCCGATGCCGGCACGTAAAAACTGAGCGCCGAAAGCGGGTGGGGGGAAAACCTGACGCTCACCTGTTCCGAGCAGCACCATTTCCGGTTCGAGCGCCAGCGTGCGCGAGACGTCCAGCGCGACCAGCGCATCGAGATTGTGGATGTTTGCCTCCGCGATCAGTGTTGATGCGCTTAGGATGACCGCGCCACGATAGACGTTTTCATTGACGCGCAGTTCTCCGTTTCCGTAAGCGCGGATGAGATTGATGCCTGCGCTTAAGTCCTGGGTGAAACGCATGTCCTTAAGATACTCAAATTGTCGATGGAACGAGTGTGTCTAGCCAATATTTTCGCTTCATGGCGCGCACCGCCGAACGCCCGCGCTCTCATCTCCTGGAGCGGCTGCTCGCGCGAGCGGAGAGTCACGCCCCCGTAAGCGACTGGCGCGCCGATGCATTCCGTGTCATCGCGCCGCAGGCGGGCTCCGCGCCCGGGGTCGGGGCCGCGGTGCTGCGCGCAGATCGCGGACCGCTGGTGGCCGGAGCGACGGACTTCGCCTGGGTCTGTATGGCAACGCCGGTGCACTACACTGCTGAAATGAGCAACGTGCGTCTGCCGCTGGACGGTATGCTGGCACTGTCGATGGCAAGCGCAGCGACGCTGGCGGCAGATTTCAATCGCGTCTGGCAGGGCTCGGGGATCAGCCTGTGGGCGGCCCGGTCGGCGCAACTTCTGTGCACTTTCGACCGGCCCCTAACAGTGTCCACGCGGGATCCGCAGGATGTGCTGGGCCTGCACATCGAGGAGTTTCTCCCGACGGGCGCGGACTCCAGGCGTCTGCGGCAATTGATCAGCGAAACGGAGATGTGGTTGTTCGAGCATCCGGCAAATCAGGCTCGGCGGGAACTTAGGCAGCCGGCCGTCAACGGCCTGTGGTTTTGGGGCGGCGCAACGCCGCTGTCCGCGCTGCCGGAGGTGCAAGGCTGGGCTGCAGGCGACGATGTGTTCTTCAACGCCGTCGGCAGGCCTCGGGATGAGCAATTCGCGAGCGGGGTGATTGCGGCGGGCAGCGGTCCCGGCGGCAGTGGTTGGCATCAGGCCGAATCCTGCCTCGAGGCCGCGGCGGAGCAGCTCCGCGCCGGGCGCATAGCGCGATTGCAGATCTCTGCCGAAGATCGGTGCTTTACGGTGACGAGGCGCGGCCTCAGGCGGTTTTGGCGTCGACGCAAACCGTGGTGGGAGTGGTTCGGTTGAGTACCATCGAAGTTCGGCGGCGCAACGCGCCGGTTTCGGGAGATTTCGCGGCTCATCTGCACCCCGTACTGCGGCGCGTGTACGCGGCCCGCGGCATCGGCGGCGATGCGGAGCTGGATCTGTCCCTCCATCAACTGCTGCCGGTGGGATCCTTGGAAGGGCTCGATGCTGCAACCAGCCTGTTGATCGCGCACCGCGCCGCCGGCCGAGTGCTGGTGATCGGCGATTTCGACGCCGACGGTGCCACCAGTACGGCGGTGGTGCTCCGGGCACTGCGCGCCATGCGTTTCGCGCATGTTGATTTCCTGGTGCCCGATCGCTTTCGCTTTGGCTATGGCCTGACGCCGGAAATCGTGCAGCAGGCGAAAACGCGCGCACCCACGCTGATCGTAACTGTGGATAACGGTGTGTCGAGCGTCGCCGGCGTCGAGGCAGCGCGCGCAATCGGGGTCCCGGTGCTCGTGACCGATCATCACCTGCCCGGCGCCGTGCTACCGCGCGCGGACGTCATTGTGAACCCCAATCTTCCGGGCGGCCGATTCGCGAGCGGCGCTCTCGCCGGTGTGGGTGTGGCGTTCTACCTCATCGCCGCGCTGGCCCGGGCGCTCGCTGAAGAACGCTTTCGTGCGGCAGATTTGCTGGACTTGGTGGCGCTCGGCACCGTCGCGGACATGGTCCCGCTCGATCGCAACAATCGGATCCTGGTGTCCCAGGGGCTCAAGCGTATCCGTGCGGGGCGCTGCGTCGCCGGTATTCGCGCGCTGCTCGAATCCGCCGGGCGCAATCCGGAGCAGCTGACGGCCGCTGATTTGGGTTTCGCGGTCGCGCCGCGATTGAACGCGGCCGGCAGGCTCGCCGACATGAGCGTCGGTATCGAGTGTCTGCTCACCGATGATGCGGAAGAGGCGGCGCACCTGGCAGGGCAGCTCGCGAGACTCAACGATGAACGGCGTGAAATCGAGCAACGCATGCAACTCGAGGCCGTCGTGCTCGCGGCTGCCATGCGCGCGGAGGACGTGACGGACGCGCTCGGGGTTTGCCTTTTCGACGAAAGCTGGCATCAGGGGGTCGTGGGCCTGGTCGCCGGCCGAATCAAGGATCGCCTGCACCGCCCGGTCATAGCCTTCGCGCGCGCCGAGGATGGCTCGCTGCGCGGTTCGGCGCGTTCCGTGGCCGGCGTCAATATTCGCGATGCGCTCGACAGCGTTGCCGCGCGCAGGCCCGGTCTCGTCGACAAATTCGGCGGACATGCCATGGCCGCGGGTTTGAGTCTGCGCGAGGAGAACCTGGCCGCGTTCAGGATTGAATTTGCCGCCGAAATTGCGGCGCGAACCGATCGCGATTCCCTCACCGGCATCATTTATTCAGACGGCGCTTTGAGTGCGGCAGAGCTCTGCATCGACACCGCACAGGCGCTGCGCGGCGCCGGACCCTGGGGTCAGGGTTTTCCGGAACCGATATTCGACGGACAGTTCGAAGTGATGGAGGCAAGAATCGTCGGCGACAAGCATCTGAAGATGCGGCTGCGGCTGCCCGCGGCAGGCTCGCCGGCGTTGGATGCCATCGCCTTCGGCTACGTCGGTGGCCCGGCCGAAGATGCTGCGTTAAGCAGCGGCGCGGCGATACAGCTCGCCTACCGGCTCGAGATCAATGAATACCGCGGCGCCGCGCGCGTGCAGCTGAACTGCCAGCACCTCAAGCTCGAGCGATCCGTGTGTTAGGATTCGCGGCCATGGAAGTCAATCAAATCAAGCGGTCGATCAAAGATCTCGAGGAACGCACCGATTCCTTGAGGAGGTATCTTTGATTACGACAACAAGTACGAGCGTCTGCAGGAAGTAGCGCGGGAACTCGAGCAGCCGGGCATTTGGGACGATCCTGATCGCGCGCAAGAGTTGGGCAGGGAACGCGCCAAGCTCGAACAGGTTGTCGGCAGCCTGGATCGCCTGAAACGCAGCTTGAGCGACGCGGCTGAACTCATCGACCTGGCCGCCGAAGAGTCCGACGCCTCAACCGCCCGGGAGATCGAAGCCGACGTAATGGTTTCCGCCGCCGAGGTCGAACGCCTCGAGTTCCAGCGCATGTTCCCCGGCAAAATGGACTCGCACAATGCCTTTCTCGACATTCAAGCGGGGGCGGGCGGAACCGAGGCCCAGGACTGGGCTGCGATGCTGCTGCGCATGTACTTGAAGTGGGCCGACTCGCATGGTTTCAAGACGGAAATCATCGATCAGAGTCCCGGCGAAGTGGCGGGCATCAAGGGGGCGACGATCGAAATGATCGGCGATCATGCCTACGGCTGGTTGCGCACCGAAACGGGCGTGCACCGCCTGGTGCGCAAATCGCCGTTCGATTCGGGCAATCGCCGGCACACCTCATTTGCATCCGTGTTCGTCTCGCCTGAGGTCGACGATGACATCGATATTGAGATCAATCCGGCCGACCTGCGTACGGATGTCTATCGCTCGAGCGGTGCGGGCGGTCAGCACGTGAACAAGACCGAATCGGCGGTGCGAATCACGCACATGCCGAGCGGCATCGTGGTGGCCTGTCAGGGCGAGCGCAGCCAGCACAAGAACCGCTCGACAGCGATGAAAATGCTCAAGGCCAAACTCTACGAACTCGAGTTCAACAAGCGCAATGCGGCGGCGAAGGTGCTGGAGGATTCCAAATCGGACGTCAGCTGGGGCAACCAGATTCGCAGCTATGTCCTGGACCAATCGCGCATCAAGGATTTGCGCACCGGCGTGGAGATCGGCAACACCACGGCCGTCCTCGACGGCGCGCTGGATGAATTCATGCAAGCCAGCCTGAAGCAGGGTCTGTAATCTAGGCGACTATGAGCGATAACGACGAAAATCATTTGATCGCGGAGCGGCGGGCCAAGCTTGCCAGGTTGCGCGAGCGCGGCACGGCCTTTCCGAATGACTTTCGACGCACCGCGCTGGCGGGCGATCTGCTGACCGCCTATGGCGAAAAATCGGGCGAGGCACTCGATGCCGCCGCGATACGCGTGAGCGTGGCCGGCCGGATGCGCGCGAAGCGCGTGATGGGCAAGGCGAGCTTCGCCAAGCTGGAGGATTCGAGCGGCGCGATTCAGATATTTCTGCAACAGAGTGCGCTCGGCGAAGCCTACGATGAGTTCAAGGGCTGGGACGTGGGTGATGTGATCGGCGCCGAAGGCGTGCTGTTTCGCACCAAGACCAACGAATTGTCTGTGCGCGCGGAAAAAATGGTCCTGCTGACCAAGTCATTGCGGCCGCTGCCCGATAAGTGGCATGGAATCGCAGACACGGAGATGCGCTACCGGCGCCGCTATGTCGATCTGATCATGAACGAGGAGAGCCGGCGTGTGTTCGAGACACGCACGGCGATCGTACGCTACCTGCGCGCCTTCCTGGATTCGCGCGGTTTTCTCGAGGTCGAGACGCCGATGCTGCATCCGATCCCGGGCGGCGCGGCGGCGCGCCCCTTCAAGACCCATCACAATGCGCTCGATGTGGGGATGTTTTTGCGCATCGCGCCCGAGTTGTACCTGAAGCGCTTGACGGTGGGGGGCTTCGAGCGTGTTTACGAGATCAACCGAAACTTCCGCAATGAAGGCGTGTCGACGCAGCACAATCCTGAATTCACCATGCTGGAGCTTTATCAGGCTTACGCCGACTACGCGGATCTGATGGAACTGATCGAAACGCTGTTTCAGGGCCTTGCCGATACCCTGATCGGTTCTCGCAAGCTCCTCTACCAGGCCACCGAGTTCGATCTGTCGAAGAGCTTCGCGCGCATGAGCATCGAGGACATCATTCTGGCGAACAACGCCGACCTGGATCCGATGTCATTGCGCGACGCGTCGTACCTGCGCCGTGTGTGCGATCACATGAAAATTCCCTACAAGCCAGGTGATGGTCCGGGAAAACTGCAGATCGAAATCTTTGAAAAGACCGGCGAACATACGCTGATCCAACCCACGTTCGCGTATGGCTATCCTGCCGAAGTCTCGCCCTTGTCGCGGCGCAACGATCAGGATCCGTTCATCACCGATAGATGGGAGTTTTTCATCGGTGGGCGCGAGCTCGCAAATGGATTTTCTGAGTTGAACGACCCTGAGGATCAGGCGCAACGCTTCAAAGATCAGGTGACTCGCAAGGACGCGGGAGATGAAGAGGCCATGTACTACGATGCGGATTACGTGCGCGCGTTGGAATATGGCATGCCACCCGCGGCGGGTTTGGGACTGGGCGTCGATCGCCTGGTGATGCTGTACACGAACTCGCCCTCGATCCGCGACGTGCTGCTGTTCCCGCACATGCGGCCCGAATAGTCAGAAGGGATAGGGCAGCGGCAGTTCAGCCGCTTCAACGAAGTTCTTAATCGCGCCTTCGCCGTCCGCCGGCGGGTTCGGTTCCACGTTCAGCACCGCGAGCGCGTCCACGCGCGAGTCGTTCTCGATCACTTCCGTCAGCCTTCCCTGCCGGCCATCGCTCAAATGCACAGTCTGTCCGATGCTCCATTCACCCGGGGGCAGTTGCAAGTGGAACAAGCGGCGCTTGATCCTGCCCAAGTGCTGGGTGCGCGCGATGATCTCCTGGCCGGTGTAGCATCCCTTGCTGAAACTGATGCCATCCAGCAGGTCGAGATTCAGCATCTGCGCAATGAAGGCCTCGCTGGTGGCGGCGTAGACCTGCGGCAGGCCCGCTCGAATATCGGCAAGCCGCCATGCTTGCTCGAAGCCCTTGGTGACGCTCGCATCGACCGGGGCGCCCGCCGCATCAATCGCCGCATCGATCTTGTCCGGCGAGCCGATGATCCAATGCCGATTCTGATCGCGGCCCACGGGGGCCATGCCGATGCCGTCGCGTTCCACGTAGCTCGAGGTCGATTCGGGCAGGCCGCCGAATTGCCCGGCGACAATGAGAGACTCGCCGGCGTCTTCGATGCGCACTTTTGCGCGCAGGATGTATTTGCGCATGCGCTCCAAGGTCGGCTGCAGGATTTCGCGCGGCAGTATGGCGGCCACGCCGCTCGAGTGCGGCAACAGATATATGAGCGCCAGCACCCGGCCTTGTGCGCTGGAATAGGCGGCAAAAACCGGAAATTTGTCGGTCAGCCGCTGCGTGTCATTGGAAATCTGACCCTGCAGGAAGGAGAGCGCATCGGCACCGCTGAATCGCAGGATCCCCAAATGCGGCAAACGGGCCGGCGGTGCTGAGGCGATGGGCATTCTGTATGAGATGGGAGCGCGAAGCGCGATGTCAACCCCTCGTGAATGCACCATTTGTCCCGAGTTTTCTGGCAAACTTTCACTTGTGATGCTGACTCCAGACGATCTGCCCCCTTCGACACCACCCGCGGATGCCGATCCCGCTGCCGCGAAACCTCCCGCCGAGATCGGCGGACGCGATGGTCCCGAACCTACGCGTTTTGGCGATTGGGAACTTCGTGGCCGCTGCATCGATTTTTAACCGCGCTTTGCGCTTTCCCGTTTAGCCGCAAGGAGCAATGATGCCGCCACGCATCCGTCCGATTTCGCCCCACGCGACGATTTATCGCTGGCAGATCGGCAACACGCTCTCGATCGTGCATCGCGTGACGGGCGCCGCCTTGGCCGTGGGCCTGCTTGCCTTGAGCTACTGGTTCGTGTGCCTGGCGGGCGGCCCCGAATCTTATGCATCCGCTGCACGCCTGTTCGCAAGTCCGATCGGATTGCTGATTCTGTTCGGCTGGACCTTTGCCTTCTCGTATCACCTGCTCAACGGAGTGCGTCATCTCTTCTGGGATGCAGGCCGTGGATTCGAGCGCACGCAACGGCATGCAAGCGGCTGGGCTGTGGTGTTTGGTGCCGTCGCGCTGACCCTGTGCGTCTCGATCTGGGTTTGGGCGCGCCTGTCATGAGTTTGCGCAGCCCCCTGGGCCGGGTGTTGGGACTGGGATCCGCCAAGGAGGGAACAGGACATTGGTGGGCTCAGCGCGTGACCGCGATCGCGCTGTTGCCGCTGACGGTGTGGTTCGTGATTTCTCTGTTGACACTGCCCGGTATGGACTATGAAACGGTGCGAACTTGGGCTTCGGTGCCCATCACCGCGTTCCTCGCGCTGCTGCTGGTTGCGGTGCTCACCTATCATTCGTATCTCGGCACCATCGTCATCGTCGAGGATTACGTGTCCTCTAGCGGCATGAAAGTGCTCAGTCTCATGGTGCTGCGGTTTCTATACGTACTGGCCGGCGGTGCCGCGATTTTTGCGATTTTGCGCGTCGCGTTCGGATTCCCGAGACTATGAGCGACTACAAGTTCATTGATCACGCCTACGATGTGGTGGTGGTTGGCGCAGGCGGGGCGGGATTGCGCGCCACGTTCGGCTTGGCCGAAGCCGGTCTGTCGACCGCGTGCCTCACCAAGGTATTTCCGAC
>DASYIN010000154.1:0-13518 GCA_035997505.1 Steroidobacteraceae bacterium
ATCAGGAAATAAGTAGCTTTGCCCAAACGCCGATGCCACTCGCGCTGCCGGTAACGAATCAGCAGCGGTTGCGCGATGAGCAGGGCGACAAAGCTCATCAATAGGATGACGTGGACTTGGACGAGCGGGGTAATGCTCGGATCGAAATACGGAATCAGGGCGAAGTAGGGTTTGTAAAACCCAAGCCCCACCAAGCCGACGAGAATCAGCAGAAAGTAGCCTAGATTTCGATACTGGCGCTCCACGCTGGCTTAATTGCGGTCCTTACGCGGCAGGCGTTTCGCCCCGCATTACTTGTAAGTACCGGCTCCGCTCGATATTCCCGCCACTCAAGACCACGGCGACGCGCTTTCCCGTCATGCTCTGGCGGTCTTTCCACAACGCCGCCAGCGGTGCGGCTCCGGCCCCTTCCGCGACCTGGTGGGTATCGTCGAAATACACGCGCATCGCCTCGGCGATTTCATCCTCGCTTACCTGCGTGAATCGTGCGACGCCGCGGCACATCGTGGCAACCGCTTGATCGTTGGGTTCGCGAGTGGCCAAACCGTCGGCGAATGTTCGCGCCGACGGGTAAGAGACGGTTTTTCCGGCAGCAAAGGACAGTGCGGAGGCAGGCGCCTTGTCGGGACCCACGCCGACGATGTCCGTCTTCAAGCCCAACGCATCGCGAACCGCGATTAGTCCGCAGATTCCCGAGCCCATGCCGACGCCCACGTACACGGCGTCCAGTTCGCCGCCGCTGCGAAACAGCTCCAGTGCATAGCTTGCGACACCGGCAACGAGATCTCGATGAAAGGAGGGCACGAAATGCAGGCCCTCGATCGCCGCCACGCGAAACGCTTCCTGCTTTGCCTCGTCGAAGTCCCGGCCGAATTCAACCAGCCGCGCGCCGAACGCGGTGATCGCCGAGTTCTGATCCGGAGAATTGCCGAGGGGAACGTAGATGGTCGCTGGAACACCGGCGCGCGCGGCCGCGAACGCAATCGATTGTCCGTGATTGCCGCGCGTTGCGGAAATCACGCCGGGAATCTTCGGCTGCGCCTGGCACAGCCGGTCCAGGTACACGATGCCGCCGCGCACCTTGAAGGCGCCGGTCGGCGTGTGATTTTCATGCTTCACCAAAACGCTGTATCCCAAACGGCGCTTAAGCTTCGGCCATTCAAACACGGGCGTCGGCGGCATCACCCGATAGACCAGCGCGGCGGCCCGCTCGAGCTCCGGTAATTCCAAGTTCATCGGCGATTCACTCTTAAATTGCGGTTCAATACTGGATTGCGAATTGGGCATGGACTCTCTCGGCTAACCGCAGCAACCGCGCTGCGCTTGGATGGGTGGACACGCCACGGTACCGTAGGAACAGAACACACAGCAATCGCCGGTCTTCGGGCGCAGCAGAGTTTTGCAGCCAGTGCATTCGTAGAAATACTGGCACGCATCCGTGGGCATGGTCTCCTCGCGCTCTTCGCCGCAGTTCGGGCAGTGGATGATCGATTGCAATATGACTTCGCTCACGTTTTGCGTGTCCCCAGCGCTAAAAGACATTGCTAGACTACATCGGCAGACTTCCCCGAGCCTGTCATTTGTAGGACACCCATTCTGGAGGACTCGTGCACCACTATCGGCTAACTTGGAATCGTTGGTTGAACGCTGCGGCGGCGGGCCTGTTGATGACGGTTGGGTCCGGATCATTCGCGGCCTCGGAAGCCGAGGATTTGGTGCCGCAAACGCCGGCCGCGTTTTTGCCGGGCGGCATGCTGGGGATTCAATTGGGCGGTTCGTGGAAGCAGAGCAAGCAGAATCCCTCCCTGCACCAACTGGACTGCCAAGTGGTGAAGGATGCCGGCGATTTCGACAAGGTGTGTTTCTTCCGGACTTCGGGCACAAGCCGCGTGGGCGGGGCCGAGATTCACGACGGATTCATGGTCGGCAAGGACGATCGGGTGGTGCTGGTCGGAACGGGCATCAGCATCAAGAATGCGGACGATCCGGTGGCCGAGTCGGTGGTGCATGCGTTGCAGGGGCAAATCAATTCGGCGTTCCAGCATACCGGCGATAACGTGCTATTCGTGACGTTGCCTGCAAGGCATCTGTCCGCGTCAGAGCTGGCCGGCTATTCGAAAAAAGCTCCTGTGCTGTTGGTGCAGCTCGAGTCAAAGGCCAACGAGCTGGCGGTTCTGTATGGCTATCTCGCTCCTGTCAATACCTTCGGAGCGCTGACTTCCGACTAACCCGTATTTCATGAGTCCACTCATCGTCGTCGCCGGTGCCGGCCTGATCGCCGGCATGATGAATGCACTCGCGGGTGGAGGCTCATTCGTGACCTTGCCGGCGTTGATTGCCGCCGGCGTGCCCTCGGTGAATGCGAACACGTCGAGCACGGTCGCGCTCTTCCCGGGAACGCTCATGAGTGCCTGGACCTATCGCGATGGCCTGGGTCCCATCGGTTCCGTATCGCTGCGGCCGCTCGTGATCGCGACGTTCGTCGGCGGCGCACTCGGGGCAGTGCTGTTGCTGCTCACGCCGATCAAGACCTTCGACTTGGTCCTGCCCTGGTTGATGGCCATTGCCACGGTCATGCTGGCGCTGGGCAGCCGGCTTGGCGAGATGCTGCGGCGGCACTGGCGGATTGGTGCCGGCGCGGTTCTCACGGTGCAATTTTGCTTAGGTGTTTACGGGGGCTATTTTGGCGGCGGTGTCGGCATCATGATGATGGCGGTGTGGAGCTTGCTCAGTGAGCGGACACTGAAGAGTTTCAACGCGCCGCGCACGCTGCTTGTCAGCGCCGCCAATACCATTGCGGTACTGATTTTCATCGCGGCGCAGTCGATTCGCTGGCGCGAAACGTTGATCATGCTGGTGGCAGCCACGCTCGGCGGCTATTTGGGCGCGCTGATCGGACGGCGCGCGCCCGCCGGCGTGGTGCGCGCAGGAACACTGCTGGTCTCAGTCAGCATCACCCTGGCGTTTTTCGCGCGCGCTTATCTTAAGTTCTAGCTGAAGGCGCCAAAAGCTGCGCGCGCCACCATGAACCACAAGGCCAGCGCAGAGATGCAGTAGAGCCAGAATCGCAGAATGACGATGTTGAACGTGCAGTGCACGGCGCTGTGCAGCACGCGAAACCCGGCGAATATCCAGGCTGCGATGAGGTAGGCTTCGTCCACGTGATTGGTGACGAACAGGTACAGCGCCAGGCCGTAAAAGAGCGCGGGAAGCTCGAAAAGATTCTTGAGATTGTCGGAGGGGTTGGCGACCGCCGGCGGAGACATGCGCGCCAGTTCGGCCGGCGTCAGGTCGTTTGGATTGATCTTGCTCTTTTGTATGAATGGGATGCGTTTGGAGTACATGTAGAACCAAACGAGGAGGGTCAAGAGCATCACGGACAGGAAGGGGCCGAAGATCGCGTTCTGGTTCATTTTTCTTCTCCTTACGGGGCTCCAACAGCGTATCCCCATTTTGAGGTCCGGATATCCCCAATTTGCGGCATGGGACAGGGGTTTTGCCCGATAATCCGTGCGCATGAATCTGCTCGAACGGCACGAACAACTCGAAATATTGGAGCAGAGCTTCGCAGAGGCGCGCGCCGGCTCGGGGAAGCTGGTCCTGATCGCCGGTGAGGCGGGGATGGGCAAGAGCTCGCTGGTGGAGCAGTTCGTGGCGCAGACGCGGCGCCATGCGCGCATTCTCTGGGGCGCCTGCGATGCACTCGACACGCCGCGCGCGCTCGGACCGGTGCACGAAATAGCCGCCCAAACCTCGGTGCTCGACGGCCGCACCAGGCTGCCCGATGAATCGCGCGATTGGCTGTTCGGCGCCTTGCTGGCCCAGCTGGTACCGCCGCAACGAACGTCCATCGTGGTGCTCGAGGATGTGCACTGGGCGGACGAATCGACGCTGGATTTTTTTCGATACATCGGTCGGCGTGTTCAACGCACCGGCGCGCTGCTGATCGCAACCTACCGCGAAGAGGAACTGTCCCCCACCCATCCGGTGCGCCGGGCATTGGGCGAGCTCACCGGCCGGCATGTCATTCGCATGCGGCTGGCGCCGCTCTCCTCCCAGGCCGTGGGCGAAATGGCCAAAGACAGCGGCCGGGATGCCGAACTTCTGCACCAGATTACCGGCGGCAATCCGTTCTTCGTCTTCGAAGCGCTGGCTTACCCTGGCGAACGCGTGCCCGAGACCGTACGCGATGCCGTTCTCGCGCGATTGCTGCGTTGCTCGCAGGCCGCGCGGGAGCTGGCCGAGCTGGTGTCGATCTCACCGGGAAAAACGGAAGGCTGGCTGATCGAGTCGATGATGGGTACGCACGGCGCGGCGATCGACGAGGGCGTGATGCGCGGCTTGCTCGCGGCGCACGGCGATGCCGTGAGCTTCCGTCATGAACTGGCGCGGCTGGCGGTTCACAGCACGCTGCCGCCTGAACGCGCCCGCGCCATGCATGCCAAAGTACTGAAAGTATTGGAGGGGCACGGCGCGGATCTGACCCACCTCGTGCATCACGCTGCGCTCGCCAACGATGCGGGTGCCGTGCTCAAGTACGCGCCGCTGGCAGCCGCGGAAGCGGCGCGTCTCGGTGCACACCGCGAAGCCGCTGCGCACTTGAGTGCCGCGCTGCGCTACCGCGATGCGCTGGCGACGACCGCCCAGGCCGAACTCTTTGAGCGGCACGCGGAAGAATGCGGCCTGACGAATCTCCCCTTGACCGCCGTCGCGTCCGGGAAGGAGGCGCTTGCGCGCTGGCGCCTGGCGGGAAACATCGAGGCGCAGGCACGGGTCTTGAGTTTCATGACGACGGAATATCGGATGGCCGGCGACAAGGTCGGAGCAAATGAATCCATCGCCGAGGCCATCGCCCTGCTCGAGCCGTTGCCGCCGACTGTGCACTTGGCCAGGGTCTACGGCGTGCGCTCGCGTCTTGCATCCCATCGAGGCCTGGAGGCCGAATCGGTGAGCTTCGGCGAGCGGGCGCTCGCGCTGGCGCGACGGTTCGGCGATGCCGTGGTTGAATCGCATGCCTTGAACAGCATGGGATCCGCACTGCTGATCGCCGGCGACTTGTCGGGCTACGGGCCCCTGGAGCGCAGCCTCTCGCTCGCGCTCGAGAAAAACCTCGACGAGTCCGCCGCGCGCGGATACAGCAACCTGATGTTCTGCGCGACCTTGAATCATCATATCGCGCGCGCCGAGCAATTTTTTCGGGACGGCGTGGCGTATTGCGAGGAGCGCGGACAGTTCTCGAGCATCGCGTACCTGAAAACCTACGCGGCTCGGCTGGCCTTGGATCGCGGCGACTGGTCGGAAGCGGCGCAACTGGTGCTCGAACTGTCGCGGTCCATCGAACTGGTGCCGGTGCAGCGCGTGCCGACGCGCACGACGCTTGCGCTGGTGCGCATCCGACGCGGCGATCCGGGTGCTGATGAGGTGCTTCATGAAATCAGCGATATGGCGTTGTCGATGGACGAGCCGGAGCGGATGGGGCGCATCGCAGCCGCGCACGCGGAACTGGCTTGGTATCGCGGCGACCTCGGGGAGGTCGCACGTCAGGCCACCGTCGGACTCGACACTCTGGCTGATCGATGCATACCTTGGGCCAGAGGAGAACTGCTCTTCTGGCTGTCGAGGGCGCAAGCCGTCGATGCAGGCTCGGCTCCCATCCCTGAGCCGTACCGGCTCATGCTGTCGGGCGAGTGGCAGGCGGCCGCCGATGCATGGGAGAAAATCGGCATGCCGTACGAACAGGCCCTGTGCCTCGCGGAAGGCTCCGACGCGGCGTTGCTATGCGCGCTGGCGATTCTCGATCGACTGGGTGCGGGGCCCCTGGAAAGCGTGGTGCGCAAGCGCTTACGCGAACGCGGTGTTCGCGGTGTGCCGCGCGGCCCGCGCGAGACGACGCGCAGCAATCCCAAGGGGCTGTCGGAAAAGGAGTTCGAAGTGCTGGCCTTGCTGGTGGAGGGCTGCAGCAACGCGCGGATTGCGGCTCGGCTGCATCGCTCGACGAAGACCATCGACCATCATGTGTCCGCCATTTTGGCGAAGCTGGACGTGGATTCGCGCGCCGAGGCGATCACGGCGGCATTCGGCTTGGGTCTATTCGGCGCGCGCCCGGATGCTAAGGTGCGCGGCCGGCATCCACGTCGAGGATGAACTGCGTCAGACCGGCCATGTAGGTCTGCTGGTCATCGTACAGCGCGAGATGGCTGCCTTTGGGGCAGTACAAATAGCGCCCCTTCTTGACGTCCTTGGCAATCCGCTCCATTTGCGCGGGTTCCATGGTGTCGTAATGCGCGCCGATCGATAGAGTGGGGACGGTGATCTTGGGCAGATCCGCGGTGCGATCCCAGTTCACGAGCTTGCCGCTCGCGCCCATTTCGCTCGGGCCCTGCATGGGAATATAGATTTTCTTGTTGATCTTGGCGAAGGCGCGCGTCACAGGATCGGGCCACTGATCCTGCGGCATGCGCAGAATATGGTCGACGTAGAAATGCTGCATGAGCAATTCTTCGTAGCGCGGATCGTCATAGCGCCCCTTGGCTTCCAGCTGCTTGATTTCGGCGAGCGCCTTCTGGTCCATCGCGGGCATCAGCACGGTGGTTGCGTAGCGGTTGTAAGCGGGAATGCTCGGGACCATGTTGGAAATGATCAGCCCCTTGAGATTCTGCTGATACTTGAGGGCGTACTCGAGCGCCAGAATGCCACCCCAGGATTGTCCATAGAGATAGAAATTACTCTTGTCCAACTTGAGCGCTTTGCGGACTTGGTCCACCTCCTCGACAAAGCGCGGCAGATCCCACAGCGAAGGCTCGTCGGGTTGGTCGCTGTAGGCGGAGCCCAGTTGATCGTAGTAGTAGTACTCGATGCCGGCCTTGGGAAAGTAGCTGTCGAAGGCTTCGAAATATTCGTGCGTGGCGCCGGGTCCGCCGTGCAGCAGCAGCACCTTGATTGAGGGGTTGTTGCCGACGCGCTTGGTCCAGACGCGGAAGGCACCCTTGGGCGTCTGAATGGTGATCATTTTGACGCCGCCCGACAGCACGTCGTCGCGTCCGGTTGAATCGAAGTAGGCGGCGGGCGCCGCATTCACCGACGACATCACCAACGCCAGCAGGCAGAGGCGAACGAGTTTTTGCATTGTAATTTTCCTGGGTTCACCGCCTTAAGCGTAACTGAAGGCGTGAAGCAGTGGCAACCCAGGCGCTAACGCCGCACACAGCACAGCGCGAGCGCCTCGCGCAGCTGCCGCAGCTTTGGCGGCTTGCTCAAGACCTGATCGACGTGCGACGGGACATCGCCTTCCGCGATGAGGCGCTGACCCCAACCGGTGAGCAGGATCACGGGAGTGGAACGGGAAAAGCTCTTGATGGCTGCAGCGACCTTGCGGCCGTCCACATACGGCATGCCGAGATCGGTGATGACGGCATCGAACGGTTTTTCACCGCGCGACGCGGCGGCGAAGGAGTTGATGCCTTCTTGGCCGCCGTTGGCGGTTACCACCTGGTGTGCGTCGGCCTCGAGGGCATCGCGCAGCGATTTCAGCAACAAGGGATCATCGTCGATCAACAGGATTCGCAGCCGCGGCAACACGATCGGGCCTGACGTCGGCGTGGCGGAGGGGGCCAACACCGCGGTCTGCGCCGAAAAAACCAACCGCATGGCGGTCCCCTGTCCGACCGCGCTGTCGATCTCGATGTCGCCGCCGTGACGCTGCACCGTCCCATAGACCATGGCCAACCCCAAGCCGGTGCCGCGCTCGCCCTTGGTGGTGAAGAAGGGTTCCAAGCAACGCTGACGCGTGTCCTCATTCATACCGATACCGCTGTCGCGGACTTCCACATAGACGCGCGTGCCATGCGCAAGGGTACCGGTTCGCAGCGTCAACGTTCCGCCTTCCGCCATGGCATCGACGGCGTTGAACACCAGATTGGTCAGCGCTTCACGGATTTCACTTTCGACGCCCATGAACTCGGGGATGTCGGGTGTAAGCTCGGTGCGCGACTCGATCACGACGCCGCGCTTTTGAGGCATGTCGCTCCAGCGGGCGCGGGTCAAATCCAGCACCTCTCTCACCAAGCGATTGATCGTGACGGGCACGAGAGCGAGTTCCGGCTCGCGGTGGCGATAGAACTCGCGCATGCGCGCCACGGTCGCCGCAACATCCTCCACGGCGCGTTGGATGATCTGCAGCTGTTCGCGGCCTTTCGGACTCAGCTGGGTTTCGCGCTCCAGCAGCGAGTCGGTGTAGATCGCCACCGGCGAGATGGCATTGTTGATGTCGTGGGCGATGCCGCTCGCCATTTCGCCCAGGGCCTTGAGACGCTCCTGTTGCATGATGGCCTGCTGCGTTTGCCGTAAATCTTGGTATGCCTGCTGCAAGGCGGCGTGCGTTTCGGCCTGGTGCGCCGCGAGCGCGACGTGCCCGCTCGCCTGCAGCAGAAACTCGCACTCACCGCTGCTGAAGCTGTGCGGCGCGCGCCGCGCGGTGATGAGCATTCCGAAGACGCGGCTTTCGACCTGCAAGGGCGCCGCGACGAGTGCACGCAAGCCGACCCGAGCCAGCTTTTCGGTAAAGGGGACGTGTAGATCAGCGATGTCGGGCTCGTATACCAACTCGCCCGTGAGGCAGCGCCCCAGGCCGTTCGTGTCTATGGTGATGCGCGCCAGCTCAGGCAGGCCGAGCTCAGCCGCGAGCGCGGCGCTGCGCGCGCCGACACAGGTCACCGTGAGGATGCCATCGAGCGCGTCGAGCGTACAGATGCAGCCAAAGTCGATCGGCATTTCCGCTTCCAGAGTGCCTACAACGACCTGGTAAATGCTGGCCAAGTCCTGGCGCTCGCCGATGGCGCGGGTGATTTGGTTGAGCAATGCCAGGCGCGCCAGCTGCGCGAGGACTTTTTCCTCGGCGAGCTTGCGGGCCGAGATGTCGTTGAAGAGGATCGCGACCTTCTTGCTTCCCGGGCCGCCGACTCGGTAGGCGCAGACGTCGTAGACGCGCCCCAATGCCTTCGCTTCGTTTTCAAAGTACGCAGCTTCGCCGGTCAGTGCGACCTTGCCGTAGATCTCGAACCAATGCGCCTCATGATTGGGCGCCAGCTCGCGCATCGACTTGCCTTGCGCGCCAATCAGGCCGGTTTGCCGCTCGAATGCGGGGTTGATTTCCAGGAAACGGTAATCGACGGGTTTGCCGGCCGCATCGAAAATCATTTCAATGGTGCAGAAGCCCTCGATCAACGTTTCGAAGAGAGTTCGATATCGATCTTCCGACTCGTTGCCTCCTTCGTGCAGCGAATCGTCCACGACTTGAGCCAAGATCCGCTTCCTTATGCATCTGGAGCCCTAATGCAATGTAGCAAAGGCAACACCGGGTGTCCGCAGCGCCAGATTAATCTAGGGCCTTAAAAATAGGGGTTTCCCCTAAGTGCTGAAAATGCGAGGCCAGGTCTCACTGCGTCCCAGGGCGGGATATTCTGCTCTCCCGCCAAATGGATTTGATCGTCCTGCCGATCGCCATGCCGCTCGGTGGAACCGGGCAAGCACCGTTCGATTGATAACTTAAGGCGGAAGCAAGGATGCCTTCCGCGCTATCGCCGAGCTGATGGGTAAAGTCATCGGCAACCGAGCAGCCCGGCAGCAGCACGCCCTCCGTCGCCACGGTGTTCTGGGGGGTGAAGCCGTCCGGATAGTTGCCGAATGCTTGAGCGTTGATGCCCTGAAACTGAATCGAAAAATAGGTCACACCGCAATTGTCGGCGGGATAGAACCCATACGGCTTTCCGCAGGTCGTCGAGCCGATCTGGATCACCTCGACGTTCACGCCGCGCAGGCCATTGATGATGGCCTCGCTCGCCGAGCACGTGCTGGCGGTCGTGAGCACGAACACCCGCGTCAGATTCAAGGTCGGCAAAGCCTGGCCCGCCGGGGTGGAAAATCCCTGCGCCGCGGCGTGAAAGTCCACCGGCGCCAGCGCCGCGCCGGTCACCGGGTTGACGGTGGGGTGCTTGCTATTGAACTGGGCCAGCTCGAAAGTTTGGCCGGTGGTGGCTCCGCCGCCGGCAATCATGTACGCGACTTCGCTCGCGATGTCCAAGTACCCGCCGCCGTTGTAGCGAATATCCAGCACCAGATCGTGAACACCGGCGGTCTTCAGCTGGGAAAATCCGGCCACCAGCTCGGCCTCCGCGGTTGCGATGTGATCGTTGAACAGCATGTAGCCGACGAGACTGCCGTTGGGCGCCATGAGCGTATGCACATTCTGCACCGGCGTCTCCGTCACGTTGGCCGATACCAGGGTGATCGTGCGCGGCGCGCCCGCGCCGGCATCGAGCACGCTGAAAGTGTGGGATTCGCCGATGGTCTGCGGCGCGAGTCCGGCGTTGAGAATATCGATACTGGCCGGATCCGTGGCATTCACGAGATCGACTCCGTCAATGGCGAGCAGCTTGGCGCCGCGCGCCAAGTTCGCAGGCGGGTTCGTGGCCGCTGATCCGGGTTGGGTATAGGAGATGACCACCTCGCGCGGAGGCATCGCCGCGATCACCACGAAATTAGCCCCGTAGCCGGCCGAAACTCCGTTTTGCGACAGCGCTTCCCAGACCGATGTTTGGTAAGTGAAATGAAATCGGTCCTTGGGTTTGCTGGAGGCGGTGGTCTGCGTGGTCATCAAGGCGTTGAAGTAAGTGGCGTCGGTGGCGAAGCCGGCCGGATTCTGATCGGTCACTTCGTCGAACCACAGATACAAATCATTGTTCCAAGAGCGGAGCCAGTTCAATTCATTGAGCAAGGTGCCCTGCTTGTCTGGGTACGCCATCTGCGTCACCGGATCGGTACCGGTTCGAGGCGTCACACACATCGCTGCAAAGTTTGCCTCGGGCTGAAATTGACCTTGGACCCATCCAGCGGGTGGAGGTGGGGGCGCAGTTGCGGAGCCTCCACCGCCACCCCCGCAGGATCCGAGGATCGAGGCTGCGCCGAGCAGCGCCACACAGCGAAGGTTGCGCGTCAGAATCATATGTAACATCCCTATCAAAAGCTTTCTTATGCCGCTTGCGGATAGTGCAGAACGCACGCGTACCTGGCAATAGCCGGCACCAACGCCGCGCCCTTTGCGGCGGAAAGGCCTCAATGCCGCTTGATGATGCGATCCTGCTCATCGGCGGCGCTTACGTCTCGTAAAGCAGACAGCGTGCAGTGCAGCACAGTTGCCGAAACGGGCAAGCGCGAATGAAAAGATTTGTCGGGAAGAAGGTAAAGAATGATGTCGCGCCGCCGATCACAGGGGATGCGCGGTAGTTGTTGACGTATTGTGGTGCCCTTAAAAAAATTCCTTCACCGTGCGATGAGCCGGTTCGCCGACCCGGCCGTGCTGTTCCCGACAATTGCCGTGCTGTTGCTCGGTGTTATCTGGACGGCGACCGCGGAACTCGTCAAGGTGAGATACGCCGATGCACGGCTTGCCGCGGCGGCTTCCAATCGCGAACTGCTGGGCACCTATGAAGCGCAGGTGGTGCGCGCACTTCGCGAAATCGATCAAAGCCTGAATCTGGTCAAGTACTGGCGCGAACGGGATCGCGGACGGCAAACCCTCGCTGAACTCAAGGACAAGGGCCTGCTGCCGCCGGATTTGCTCTTCACCGTGAGCATCGCGGACGCCCACGGCGCAATCATCGACAGCACCGCGCCGCTGCCGCGACCGGACGTCGCCGACAAGGACTATTTTCTCGCACAGCGCGAAAGCGAGATGCTCTCCGTCGGACGGCCGCCGCGCGGCGCCGCCGATGACACTACTTTGCCATTTAGCCGGCGCCTCAACAAAGCCGATGGCTCCTTCGACGGAGTGGTCATCGTCATGGTTGGCGCGGGCTACTTCGTCAGCGGCTACGACGCGTCAAAGCTAGGAGAGCACGGCGTGCTCGCCATCGTCGGGACCGACGGCATCGTGCGCGTGAGGCGCAGCGGCGAATCGGCCTTCGCGGGCGACAAGATCGACTATGACCACGCCATCACCCAGTTGGCCGCTATCGACACGGACGCGACGATTTCGGTCAACAGCTGGGATGGCATCAAACGCTGGACCGGCGCGCATGAACTCTACGGATTTCCTCTCGCCGTCGTGGTTGGTCTCTCGGTCGACGAGCAATTGGCGGGTGCGCACCACGAGGCACTGAGCTACTGGTGGCGAGCCGGGGCAGGCAGCCTGCTGGTCATCGTGCTCACCGCCCTCTTGGGCCGCCTGAGCTGGCAGTTGGCACAGAGCCGCCTGCGCGAAGGCGAGATCAAACTCGAACATGCGAAGCGCGTCGAGTACCTGGCCTATCACGACGGACTCACCGGTCTGCCCAATCGCAGCATGTTCAGCAAAATGCTGAGCCAAAGCTTGAGCGAGGCGCATCGATACGGGCGGCGTCTGGGCGTCGCGTTTCTCGACCTCGATCGATTCAAGCAGATCAACGACACGCTGGGGCACGAAGCCGGCGACCAATTGCTGCAGGACGTGGCGAAGCGATTGAAGGGGTGCGTGCGGGAAAGCGACACGGTGGCACGGCTGGGAGGCGATGAATTCGTCGTGCTGCTGCCGGAATTGAACGACGTGAAGCACGCGGGCGTGATTGCGGAAAAAATCCTCGCTGCGATTGCCAAGCCCTTCACTCTGATCGGCCATGAGTTCCGCGTCACCGCCAGCATCGGCATCAGCGCCTATCCCATGGATGGACTTGATGAGCAGACTCTGACCAAGAATGCGGATGTCGCCATGTATAAGGCGAAATCCGAGGGCAAGAACAACTTTCAATTCTACTCCGAGAGCCTCAATGCCAATTCACTCGAGCGGCTCACGCTGGAATCCAGTCTGCGGCATGCCCTCGAGCGTCACGAATTCAGGCTTCGCTACCAGGCGAAGCGCGACATGCACAGCGGGCGGATCACGGGCATGGAGGCGTTGCTGCGCTGGGAGCATCCGGACTTGGGGTTGGTGGCGCCCATGCAATTCATTCCGGTGGCGGAAGAAAGCAGCTTGATGCTGCCGATCGGCAAGTGGGTGCTTCGAACAGCGTGCGCACAAAACGTGGCGTGGCAAAAGGCAGGCGTGCCGCGCTTGAAAATGGCCGTGAATCTCACCGGCACGCAATTCTTTGATGAACACCTCATCGATGATGTCACCGCCATTCTCGAGAGCACGGGGATGGATGCGTGCCTCCTGGAGTTCGAGATCAGCGAGAGGCTGTTGATCCGTGACGTGGAAGCGACGGTGCAGGTTCTGACGAGGCTCAAGCAAATGGGGATCGGCATTGCGATCGATGATTTCGGCACCGGGTATTCGTCGCTCACGACCCTGCAGCGCTTTCCACTCAACACCATCAAGATTGATCGTTCGCTCGTCGCGGGTATGTGCGCCGGCGCCGAAAACATGGAGTTTGCTGAATCGGTCATCGCGATGGGCAAGAACTTGAGTTTGACGGTGGTGGCACAGGGAGTCGAGACCCGTGCACAGGCTGATTTTCTGCGCGACCACGCCTGCGACGAACTGCAGGG
>DASYIN010000155.1:0-18063 GCA_035997505.1 Steroidobacteraceae bacterium
CACTTTCTCAGGTGTAAATCCAAACTGTGGGAACAGCACTTTGGCAGGCGCCGAGGCGCCGAAATGATCGATGCCCACCACCTGCCCTTTGAGCCCCACGTAACGCCACCAATCGGAACGCACTCCGGCCTCGACCGCCACGCGGCGCGTGACGCGCCCCGGCAGCACGCTCTCCTTGTAAGCCTCATCCTGGGCGTCGAACCGGTTCGTGCTCGGCATCGACACCAGCCGTATCTTGCGCCCTTTGGAATTCATGGTGCGCACCGCCTCGGCGGCAATTCCGACCTCGGATCCGGTCGCGATCACGATCGCTTCGGGGCCGCCGGCCGGCTCGATCAGCACGTAGGCGCCGCGCGCGATGTTTGCGACCTGCTCAGGGTCGCGCGGTTGATGCGTGCAGGCCTGGCGGGTCAGGATCAGCAGAGTCGGTCCGTCGCGATTGTCCGCCGCCACGCCCCACGCCGTCGCCGTTTCCACCGCATCGCAAGGCCGCCACAGGTCCATATGCGGGATGACCCGCAGACTTGCAAGATGCTCGATGGGTTGATGCGTCGGACCGTCCTCGCCCAAGCCGATCGAATCGTGCGTATAGACGAATATCACGCGTATGCGCATCAGGCAGGCCATGCGCACCGCATTGCGCGCATAGTCCGAAAAGGTCAGAAAAGTGCCGCCATAGGGAATCAGGCCGCCATGTACGGCAATGCCGTTCATGATGGCCGACATGCCGAATTCACGCACGCCGTAGTGAATATAGTTGCCCGCCGGCGCGGCCGGCAACAGGGTGACCGAATCCTTGCGCCAGGTGCCGTTCGAGGGCGTGAGATCCGCCGATCCGCCCAGCAGCTCCGGCATGGCGGGCCCGATGGCATTGAGCGCCGCTTGCGAAGACTGGCGCGTGGCCAGGGTTTTGCCCTCGGTTTGTGCGCCGCGAGTATATGAGCCCATCAGGTCGTCGAAGCCCGGGGGCAGGTCGCCCGCCATGCGCCGTTCCAGTTCGGCCGCCAGCGCGGGAAATTCCTTTTTGTAGGCGGCGAATTTCACCAGCCAGTCGCGCTCGGCAGCAGCGCCTTTTTCGCGCCGATCCCACGCAGCGCTGATATCGGCCGGGATTTCAAACGGCGGAGAAGGCCAGTTCAAGGTCTTGCGCGCGATGGCGATGTCGTCGACACCCATGGCCTCGCCATGCATGGTTTGCGTCCCCTGCTTGGGTGCGCCGAAACCGATGATGGTCTTGGCGCAAATGAACGACGGCTTGTCAGTGACGGCGCGCGCGCTCTCGAGCGCGGCGGCTACCGCCTCGCTGCTGTGGCCGTCGACATGCGGGATGACATGCCAGCCATACGCCTCGAAGCGATGGGCGGTGTCATCGTCGAACCAGCCCACGACCTTGCCATCGATCGAAATGCCGTTGTCGTCATAAACCGCAATCAGCTTGCCCAGCTGCTGCATGCCCGCGAGCGAGGCGGCCTCGTGGGAAATGCCTTCCATCATGCAACCGTCGCCCACGAATACGTAGGTGTGATGATCGATGATGTTGTGACCGGGCCGGTTGAAAGCGGCTGCCAGCGAACGCTCGGCCAGGGCCATACCGACGGAATTGGCGAAACCCTGCCCCAGCGGCCCCGTGGTGGTCTCGATGCCGAGATGAAGTTCACGTTCCGGGTGGCCCGGCGTCTTGGAGCCGAACTGCCGAAAATTCTTGATTTCGTCCATCGACAGGGGATAGCCCGTGAGATGCAGCACCGAATACAGCAGCATCGAGGCATGTCCATTGGATAACACGAATCGGTCACGGTCCAACCAGGCGGGATTGCCGGGATTGAACTTAAGCACGTCCCGCCACAGCACTTCGGCGATGTCCGCCATGCCCATGGGCGCGCCCGGATGGCCCGAATTGGCCTTTTGCACCGCATCCATGGAAAGCGCTCTAATGGCATTTGCAAGGTCGCGGCGGGTAGGCATGGAGGGGCTTCTTATTTAACGAAACAAGCCGCCTATTGTCTCCGATGAGCCCCCTGCCAGCAATGCCGCGTGATATCGGTCGCATTACTCGCATAGTTGTCGATTTATGACGGAACACGGTCACACAACGGTAGTCTGTTTATGTATAACGCGTTGAGGCGCTGCCATGACCCAGTTCACCGTCGTCGTGGGAGTGCTTTGCTACCATTTACATGATGCAAATTCTACAAGTCACCGACACGCATTTATATGGCAGCCCCAGCGGCAGACTGCGCGGCGTCGAAACCGATCCTAGCCTGCATGCGGCTCTCGACGATGCATTAGCGCGCGTGCGTGATTTCGAAGCGGTGCTCGTCACCGGTGATCTGGTTCAGGATGACAAAGCCGGCTATCTGCGCTTTCGCAGCGTCTTCGGCAATATCGCAAAACCGGTGTTGTGCATTCCGGGCAATCATGATGAGCCCGAGGTCATGCGCAAGGAACTCGCCGGCGAACCGTTCCGGATTTGCGGTGCGCACACCATCGGCGATTGGACCTTCGTGATGCTCGACAGCTACGATCCCGGTCACGTCGGCGGACGTCTCACCAAGAATGAGCTTGCGCGCCTCGACACCGCTCTCGCCCAAGCTCCCAAACATGCCATGGTGTGTCTGCATCATCACCCGATTGCCATGGGCAGCCGCTGGTTGGACGGCGTGGGACTCGCCCAACCAGAAGATTTCTGGCAGGTCATCGACGCGCATAAGAACGTGCGCGCGGTGGTGTGGGGGCATGTGCATCAAGCGTTCGACGGCAAGCGCGGCGATGTGCGCCTGTTTGCGACCCCTTCCACGGGGGCGCAATTTCTGCCGAAGAGCGATCGCTACGCGGTGGATTCGCGTCCGCCGGCCTACCGTAGTTTCGATTTGCATGCCGATGGACGTATCGACTCTCAGGTGCACTGGGTAGAATTGACGCAAATGCGGCAAACCGCGAGCTAGGCGACTCAATTCTCGATGCGACGACCCTTCATCCGCTGGCGTTTGCTGGTACTGGCGCTGTCCTGCGCCGCTCTTTCCGCCGTGGTGCGCGCCGACGGACCGCTGCACGCCCTCTGGGAATTGCACGGCAAGCACAATACGGTTTACATCCTGGGCTCGATCCACGTGCTGCGGCCGAGCGACTATCCGCTGTCTCCCGCCGTCCTCAATGCATACCGCAATGCCAGATCGATTTTCATGGAAGTGAATCTGGCCGAAATCGATTCGCAGCACATGCAGACGGAACTGCTCGCGAGTGCGCGCTTGCCTGAAGGCCAAACGCTGCTCTCGATAATGGGGGATCACCGCTACAAACGCGCCCAGACCTTGGCGCAAGAGGTGGGCATCGACCTGGGCATCTTCGATGCTTTCGCGCCATGGTTTGCCGCGGAGGCAATCTCGCAGCTGCAGTTGCAGCAGCTGGGCTTTCAGCCGAAGTCCGGCGTCGAAATGTTTTTCCTGGAGCGGGCGCGCAGCGACGGCAAGTCCGTGGCGGGACTTGAAACCGTGCATGATCAGATCGCGCTGTTCAATGCCTTGACCATGGACCAACAGGCCGATTACCTGGTGTCGAGCCTCGAGGAAGCGCACGACCTTCCCAAGGACGTCGACGCCATGGTGCGTGCCTGGGTCAGCGGCGACACCGAATGGTTTGCCGAGCAGCTCAAATCGGAGATCGGCCGCGACCCGGTGCTATATCAATCGGTGCTGGTGGCCCGCAACCGCAAGTGGGTTCCCAAAATCGAGGCCTTGCTCAATGACGACAGGAACTACCTGGTAATCGTCGGTACCGGGCATCTGGTGGGACCGGGCAGCGTGATCGAGCTGCTCAAAAAAGATGGGATCGTGGCCGCTCAGCGATGAGTTGGAACGGCGACGATCCCTAACTGCTAAACAAGATTCAATAAGCGATAAGCGCCTATAGCCTGGCCGCGCCCCCGGCCTGCATGCGCGCCTGCATTCTTGCCTGCATTCTTGCCTCCATTTGCGCCTGCAGGGCCGCGAGTTGCGTCTGCTGTTCCGGGGTCAATACCTTGAAGATCTGCACGCGCACCGCCTCGCGCTGGCTGATCATCTGCGAGTGCAGCGAGCCGTTGGCCTGCGTGACCTGCGCCACGACGTTGGCGTAATTGCCGTCGCTCGGCTGAGTCTGGCGCAGCTTCAACGAGTTGCTGAGCATCTCCTGGTGAATGCTCTTCATCTGCGGACCGGCATTGGTCATGATGGTCTTGACGGCGGCCTGCTGCTCTGCACTCAAATTGAGCTTGGAAAGCAGCTGTCCGTGGCCATGGTGGTGCCACCGATGCGGTCCGGCCGCAGCGGGTGTTGCAGGAGTCGCGGGAGTCGCCTCATCGGCCGCGCTGGCGACCGAAATGCCCGCGGCGGCCGTCAATAGCGCTCCGGCCGCCAGTAGACCTGCCTGAAGCAAATTGCGATTCGAGTTCATGTTCGTGGCTCCATACGGTGAATAGGGGGTACGGGGTATCCTAAGCCGCCACCATGTAAAAATGTGTCGGAAGCAGCGCAGGGTACTGTTAAGAATTGCAAATTCGACGCCCGGATTCACGCCCTGACGCCGACTGTGACAGAGTACGCACATGACGACTGATTCTGCGGCAGCCCAGCCACGCGTGCTCCTGGTCGATGATGATCGGGAGCTGTGCCAGATGCTGTCCGAATACCTGGACGCCGAGCACTTCGATGTGAAGAGCGTGCACGACGGCAGCGATGCGCTGACGGAATTGCAGGCCGGCGAATTTGAAATCGTGATTCTCGACGTGATGCTGCCGAGCGTCGGCGGCCTCGACGTGCTGCGCAAGCTTGGCGCCTCCTATGCCACGCCCATTTTGATGCTTACCGCGCGGGGCGATGACGTCGATCGCATTGTCGGCCTGGAATTGGGCGCGGACGACTATCTGAGCAAGCCCTTCAACCCGCGCGAACTGGTGGCGCGCATCCGCGCGATCCTGCGCCGCGCGAGCACCCGTTCGGTGCGCGGCAACGTTCCGGACGAGCTGACGGTCGGACCCATCATCTTGAACGCGGGAACCCGTCTGGTACATGTTGGCGGAAAAGCCGTGGCCCTCACCGGCGCCGAGTTCCGTGTGCTCGAGTTGCTGATGCGCTCGGCCGGCCAGGTGATTTCGCGCGACGCCATGACTGAGCAGGCTCTGGGCCGCAAGCTCGCGGCCTACGATCGCAGCATCGACACGCATATCAGCAATCTGCGGCGCAAGCTCGAGCTCGAGGCCGGCGGGAATCCAGAGATCAAGAACGTCCGCGGCTCCGGCTATACCCTGACCATGGCGCATGCATAGCCTTTTCTCGCGAATTTTCCTGCTGTTCCTGCTCGCGATGACGCTCATCGTGGGCAGCAGCATCGCCACCACGTTCACCATCACCTCCCGCGAAAGCGAAACGCTCGATTATCAGCGCCGCCCCTCCGCGGCCATCCAGGCGTCGGAGGTTCTCGAGCGCGGCGGCGTCGGCGCACTGCAGAGCTGGCTCGCGGCAAATAAAACAGTGATCGGCGACCGCGAGCTGTTCGTCATCGGTCCCGATGGCCGGGACATTCTTGGCAGAAGCCTGCCCGAAAACATACAACGCCGCCTCAACGGCAGCCCAGAATCCGTGCCGCGAAATTTCCGGCCGTCGCGATCCGCGCCGCAGATCATCGGCGACGACGGGTCGGTGTACTCCGTGTTCACCACTCCGCGCCGGCCCAGCGTGTTTGGCGCGCTCAGCCTGCCGGCCATATCGCTCACCATTCTCGGCATCGCGTTGGTGGTGAGTGCGCTCACCAGCTGGTGGCTGGCGGAGCATCTCACCGCGCCGATCCGCCGCATTCAAGCGGGCGCGCGCGCGCTGGCTTCGGAAAACCACGAGGTGCGCGTCAGTTCAGGTCTTGAAGGCCGCAAGGACGAGCTCGCAGTGCTCGCGCGCGACTTCGACGCCATGGCCGATCAGCTGCGGGCCAATCGCAGCGCGACGACGCAGTTGCTGCGCGACATTTCGCACGAGCTGCGTTCGCCCCTGGCGCGCATGCGGGTCGCCCTGGGATTGGCGCGCCAGCCAGAGGCGGATTCCATGCGGCAGATGGATCGCCTGGAAAGAGAAATCGAACGCCTCGACGCCATGATCAGCCAGGTGCTGAAGCTGGCGCGGCTGCAGGGCACCGATGCCCTGTTGGAGCGCGAGCGTTTCGAGCTCGACGATGTCATCGAGGAAGTCGTGCGCGACGCCAATTTCGAAGGCGCCATGAAGAATTGCAAGATCAGCCTGCGCGGTGCGGCCAACAACGCGGTGCTCGGCAGCCGCGACCTGCTGCGCAGCGCGATTGAAAACGTGCTGCGCAACGCGGTGCGCTATAGCCCCAACGACGCGCCGGTCGAGATGCAGGTCGGGAAATCCGGCAGAGGCGTGGAGATTCTGATCCGCGATCATGGACCCGGCGTGCCGGCCGCGGATTTGGAGCGTATTTTCGAGCCGTTTTATCGGGTCGCAGAATCGCGCGACCGCGACAGCGGCGGCGAAGGCATTGGCTTGGCCATTACCTCGCAGGTGATGAAGGCTCACGGCGGCTCCGCCCGAGCCGCCAACGCCGGCAGCGGTGGGTTGGAAGTTCGGCTCTGCTTGCCCGAGACCGCCATCGCTGTTTAGATAGCCGCGCCATGAGCCTGTTTCAAGAAGCCTGCAAGTACATTCCGGGCGGCGTTAACTCGCCTGTGCGAGCGTTTCGCGGCGTCGGCGGCGAGCCCATTTTCCTGAAGCGCGCCGAGGGCGCCCACGTGATCAGCGCGGACGATCGGCGCTACCTCGATTACGTCGGTTCCTGGGGGCCGATGATCCTGGGGCACGCTCATCCGCAGGTCATCAAAGCCGTGCAGCACGTCGCCGCCGACGGCCTGAGCTTCGGCGCCCCGACCGAATTGGAAACCCAGCTCGCGCGACGCGTGGTCGAGCTCATGCCCTCCATCGAACTGGTGCGCTTCGTCAGTTCCGGCACTGAAGCCACCATGAGCGCCATCCGACTGGCGCGAGGCTTTACCGGTCGCGACACCATCGTGAAATTCGAAGGCTGCTATCACGGCCATTCCGACTCGCTGCTGATCAAAGCGGGTTCCGGCGCGCTCACGCTGGGCGTGCCGACTTCTCCCGGCGTGCCCAAGGCGCTCGCGAACCATACCGTCACGCTCAACTTCAACGACAGCGACCAGGTGCAGCGGGTATTCCAGCAGATCGGCGAGCAGATCGCCTGCGTCATCGTCGAACCTGTGGCAGGCAACATGAACTGCGTGCCGCCCGCGCCGGATTTCCTGCAAACGCTGCGCCGCGAGTGCGACCGCACGGGGGCACTCTTGCTGTTCGATGAGGTCATGACCGGCTTTCGCGTCGCGCTCGGCGGCGCGCAAGCGCTGTACGGCGTGCGCCCGGACCTGACCACGCTCGGCAAAATCATCGGCGGCGGCATGCCGGTGGGCGCGTTCGGCGGCCGGCGCGACATCATGCAGCAGCTCGCACCCCTGGGTCCGGTCTATCAGGCTGGCACGTTATCCGGCAATCCGGTGGCGATGATCGCCGGACTCACCACCCTCGACTTGATCAGCGCCCAAGGGTTTCACGCGCGCTTGGGCGCCATGACCGATATTTTGGTGGAGCGGCTCGCCGCCGCGGCCGCCGGCGCCGGCATCGCGCTCGCCACCAGTCATGTGTGCGGCATGTTCGGGTTCTTCTTCACCACCGAACCGCATGTGGATCGCTACGAGAAGGTGATGGCCTGCGATGTCGAGCGATTCAAGCGCTTCTTCCACGGCATGCTCGACGAAGGAGTGTATTTCGCCCCGTCGGCTTTCGAGGCCGGATTTCTGTCGGCGGCGCATTCGGCGGCGGATATCGACGCAACCGCTGAGGCCGCCGCGCGCGTGTTCGCGTCGATGACTTGAGATGCGGGCCTTCGCCTGGTTCCTAGGTGCGCTCCTTCTCGCAGGATTGATCGGCGCGCTTCTCGCCTACCCGGCGTACGCATTCACCTCGACTTTCGCGAGCTGGGCATTTCACCGCGTTGCCAGCCGCGTCGCGATGCTGGTGTTGATCGCCGAGCTCGTGTGGCTGTGCCGCCATCTGCGCCTGACCGTCAGGCGGGATTTTGGCTACGGCCTGCCCTGGCGCCGATTTCTGCGGATCAGCCTCGCCTGGGGTGCCGTCGGCATGGCCACCGCCGCGGTGGGTGGCTGGTTTTTGCTGGCCTCGCACCTGCGGGTCTTAAGCGCGAACTTCACGCCCGGCGCGCTCGAGGTAGCACGGATTTTCCTCATCGGTTTGGGGTCAGGCGTCGCCGTCGCGCTCCTCGAGGAAACCGTGATGCGCGGCGCGATGCACACCGCCATCGAGCGCGAGTCGGGCCCCTGGACCGCGGCGCTGCTCACCGCACCGCTGTTCGCTGTCGTGCACTTCTTTGCGAAGGCGAGAATCGCGCCGGAGGATGTCGGCTGGGGCAGCGGCTTTGACCTGCTGCTGCGCTCCTTCGCGCCTCTGGCGCAACCCGCCTTGGTATTTGATTCCTTTCTCTCGTGGTTGGTGGTCGGACTGATCTTGAGCCTCACGCGCGTGCTGACCGGCAACATCGCCGTCGCGATCGGCCTGCATGCCGGCTGGGTGATCGTACTGCGCATGCTGCAAGAGGCGACCACCGCCGGCACCGCACCCGCCTACGCTTTTTGGGTGGGGCGATTCGATGGCTTGCTCGGCTACTGGCTGCTGCCGTGGGGACTCATCATCGCCGCGGCGCTTTGGTTCAGCCGGACCCGCTGGGTCCCGGCGGCCAGGTCCTAGTGAGGCGCGCCTTGCGCCGACGGGCTCAGCACATCGAGGCGCCGTATTGGATCGTTGAGCTCGAGACAGAACTGTTTTTCCGAGGTCTCGATCGGCAGAATTTCTGCCAGACGATGTCCCACCCAGGACGCATCCTCCAGATGCATCTCGACACCCGCATAGACCTCGCCCAACTGCGGCAGGACGTTTCTCAGCAGTTCCGCAAGCGGCGCGTGCCGCTCCGGCACCTCCATCTGTGGTTCACGCTCCAAGCTCTCGATGTCGGCCACATTCAGACCATCCGCTTGACGGCGGCGGCCTAATATTCGAAATCGCTGCTCGCCGACGCACGACAGCCCGAGAAAGCCGTCCGACAGTTGATGGAAGTCGACGATCTTCGCCATCGTTCCGACATCGAAAGTATCGGCAGGACCCACTTCGCTGCCCTCGCGGATCAACGCCACGCCGAAGCTCTGATCCTCGCGCATGCACTTTCGAACCATGTCGACGTAGCGCGTTTCGAAGATGCGCAGCGGCAACGGGCCCTGTGGAAACAACACGACGTTGAGCGGGAACAGCGCGATCGATTGCGGCGCCGGCATCAGCGCGCCCGTAAGGCAGCCAGTAATTTATCGTGCAGACCGCCGAAGCCGCCGTTGCTCATGATGAGCACATGGTCGCCGGTATGCACTTGCGCCGCCAGCCCTTTCACCATCTCTTCGACCGTGCCGGCGAGACTGACCCGATCTCCCATGCTCGAAATCGCGCCCTTCAAGTCCCAGCCCAAATCCTTGGGAGCGAAAAACCAGCTGTAGTCGGCTGTTTCAAGCGACGGCGCCAATTGATCGCGGTGCACGCCCAGCTTCATGGTGTTGGAGCGCGGTTCCAGCACGGCGATGATGCGTGCAGCGCCGACGCGCGCCCGCAAGCCCTTGAGCGTGGTTTCGATGGCCGTGGGATGGTGCGCGAAATCGTCATAGACGGTCACGCCGTCGACGACGCCGCGCACTTCCATGCGGCGTTTGACGCCGTTGAACGCATTCAGCGCTTGCGCGGCACGCTGCGGCGATACACCGGCATGGGCGGCAGCGCCGATCGCAGCCAGTGCATTCAGGACATTGTGTTCGCCGATCAAGCTCCAGGCCACTTCGGCGACGTCGCGCCCCTGGAACTGCACGGTAAATCGGCTTGCGGCCGGGTCGGAACCCAAGTGGGCCGTCCAGTCGCAGGGCGGCGTACCGGCTTGCGCCAAACCAAAGGACTCACGCGGCGTCCAGCAGCCCTCGCTCAAGGTCTTCGCAAGCTCGGGATCCGCGCCGTTCACGATGAGCCGCCCGGCGCCGGGGACGGTGCGCAGCAATTGATTGAATTGCCGGCGGATCGAGGCCACATCGGGATAAATGTCGGCGTGATCGTATTCCAGATTGTTCAGGATGGCGGTGCGCGGACGGTAGTGAACGAACTTGGCCCGCTTGTCGAAAAAGGCGGTGTCGTATTCATCCGCCTCGATCACGAAGAACGGGGCCTTGCCCAGGCGCGCGCTGGAATTGAAATTGCTGGGAACGCCGCCCACCAGATATCCGGGCTGAAGACCCGCGTGCTCCAGTATCCAGGTGAGCATCGCCGTGGTGGTGGTTTTACCGTGCGTGCCCGTCACGGCGATCACATGCCGCGAGTGGAGCACCTGTTCGGCGAGCCACAAGGGGCCCGAGGTGTACGGCATGCCGCGGTCGAGCATGGCTTCGATCACCGGGCTGCCGCGGCTCAAGGCGTTGCCGACCACCACCATGTCGGGCTTCAAATCCAGTTGCTCAGCCCCGTAACCCTGCACGAACTCAATGCCGAGCGCCTGAAGCTGCGTGCTCATCGGCGGATACACGTTCAAATCCGAGCCGGTGACGCGAAAACCGGCCGCCTTGGCGATGGCGGCGACGCCGCCCATGAAGGTGCCGGCTATTCCTAAAATATGAATGTGCTGCGTCATGATTGCGGCAGGAGCTGACGGTCGATGGCCAGGGCCAGGAAGAAGTATCCGATGCTGATGATGCCGCCCAGCAGCAGACCCGAGTCAAACGCCGCGCGCCAGATATGCGCGCAGGCCAGGAAGTACCAGATAAACACCACGGTCCAAAGAAATCCGATGATCCACAGGAATTTGTCCTCGCCCATGACGCGCAGTAGCGAGTCCAACGGATAGAGAACGAGCGCCGCCAGCGCGCCCACGCCGAGCAGCGCGGTGGCGGTCTGCAAAAAGCGCGCGCGGCGGCTCGCCAGCGACAATAGCGTCCAGGTGAATATCAGCGGCAACCCGAGTCCCAGAACGATGCGCATCATGATCTCGCCGTTCGGCGGCGGCGGCAGCAGCGCGCCGAGCACTTCCGTCAGCGCCGACACGACGGCCACCAGCACCAGGAGAAACAGCGACGCGGGCAAATGCGCCGGAGATTTCCGCCAAAGTGCAATGTCTACAAATGCTTTTGCGAGTCGCAGCATACCGATTCAGTCATACTTCACGCTCAAATTGTACACGCGGTAACGACATGCCTGACGCGATTTGGATCGATCACAGCGATGAGCTTGCCTCGCTCGCGCGCACGTTGGAATCGCAGGAGGCGATTGGCCTCGATACCGAATTCCTCCGGGAGCGCACTTTCTTTCCGAAATTGTGCCTGCTGCAGCTGAGCGCCGCCGGACAGATTTGGTGCGTCGATACTCTTAGAGTGGGCAGCCTCGATGCGTTGATGCCGGCTTTGACCGCGCCGCGCGCGCGCAAACTCATCCATGCCGCGCGCCAGGACCTCGAAGCGCTGTATGTGACCGCCCAGCGCGTCGTGTCGCCGGTGTTCGACACGCAGATAGCCGCGGCATGCACCGGCATGAAGCCGCAAGTCGGCTACGCCGAACTCGTGAAGACCTTGCTCGACGTCACCATTCCCAAGGGGCAGACCCGCACCGACTGGTCGAAACGGCCGCTCACGCCCGCCCAGCTGGAATACGCGGCGGACGATGTTTTATATCTGGGCGCCATCGCCGCGGAATTGCAGCGCCGCTTGCAGCAACTCGGCCGCGAGCACTGGGTGCGCGAGGACTGCTTGGATCTAGAGGAGCGGCGGCTGTATGAACCCGATCCCGCACAAGCCTGGGAACGGCTGCGCGGCATCGGGCAACTCGCGCCCGCGCCTCGTGCCCGAGCCAAAGCGATCGCAGTCTGGCGCGAAAAGATTGCGCGCGAACGCGACTTGCCGCGTGCCTGGATTCTGTCGGACGCCGTTATTTTTTCCATTGCGCACGCCAATCCGGCGACGCCGGCGGCGCTCGAGGCGGTGCAGCCATTGAACGAGAAGTTCGCTGCCGCAGTGCTTGCTGTGCTCGCGGACTCGAAGGCCGATCCGGCCGACTTGGAACACTTGCAGGATGCGCGTCCCACTCCCGAGCAGAAAGCCCTGCTCGACCGCCTGGCCAGGGTCGTGGACGCGCGCGCCGCGGAATTACAGGTCAGCGCCGAGGTGCTGGCGCCGCGCGGCGAGCTCAAGGCTCTCGCCATGGGCACGCTCGCAGGCTCGCTGCGCGACACGCATGCGCTCAGCGGCTGGCGCAGAGAAGAGATCGGTACTCGATTACTTGCTGTGATCGGCTAGTCGCGCGGCGCCGAGTCGACAGCCTTCTGAATGTTTTTGAACACAGTGTTCATGTCGGCATCCGCGTCCACGATGCGCAGCAACCCGTCTGCCCGGTAGTGGGCGATCAGCGGTTTGGTCTGCGCCTCGTAGACATCGAGACGCTTGCCGATGACCTCTTCCTTGTCATCGTCCCGCTGAATCAATCGATGGGGCTTGTCGCCGCACGTCTCGGTGAGCATGCCCGGCGGCGAGGTATAGATGTTGAACACCTGGTTGCAAGTCTCGCAAATCCGGCGCCCGGAAAGACGCTTGAACAGAATCTTCAGATCGAGATTCAACAGCACCACGGATTCGAGCGGCGTACCGAGCTCGGCCAGCATTTTTTCCAAAGCCTCGGCCTGCGCGATATTGCGCGGGAATCCGTCGAGGATGAAACCCTTGAGCGCATCGGGCCGGCTCAGGCGCTCGCGAATCATGCCGAGAACGGTGGAATCGTCCACGAGCTTGCCGGCGTCCATCGCCGCCTTGGCGCGCAATCCAAGTTCGGTGCCCTTGGCTCGGGCCTCGCGCAACAAGTCGCCCGTGGATATCTGCGGCACCCCATAGGCTTTGACCAGCAATTGGGATTGCGTGCCTTTACCGGATCCGGGGGCGCCCAATAGGACTATTCTCATGCTTTCCTTCGGTAGTAAAAGCGCGCTACCGTACCAGAGGACGCGCCGATCGGCTATTCTGCGCGGCTTAAGATTTGGGGGGCATTGTGGGCAAGAAGAACGCGTTTTATGCACAATCGGGCGGTGTCACCGCAGTCATCAATGCATCAGCCTGCGGGCTGATCGAAGCCGCGCGCCGTCACCGCAACAAGATCGGCAAGGTCTATGCGGGCAGGCACGGCATCATCGGCGCCCTGACCGAGGACATGATCGATGTCAGCAAGGAAAGCGCCGCCACCATCCGCGGCCTGCGCCATACGCCGGGGGGCGCCTTCGGATCGGCGCGCTACAAGCTGGCCGGAATCGACAAGAACCGGGCGCAATACACGCGCCTGATCGAAATTTTCCGCGCGCACGACATCGGCTATTTTTTCTACAACGGCGGCAACGACTCCATGGACACGGCGCAAAAGGTGTCGGAGATCGCCGTGCAGATGGACTTTCCCCTAGTCTGCGTCGGAATCCCGAAAACCGTGGACAACGATCTGCCCATCACCGACTGCTGCCCGGGATTTGGCTCAGTCGCCAAGTACATCGCCGTCTCCACACGTGAAGCGGCGCTCGATGTCGCCTCCATGGCGAGAACTTCGACCAAGGTATTCGTGCTCGAGGTCATGGGCCGGCACGCCGGCTGGATCGCGGCCGCCGGCGGCTTGGCCGGCGAAAAAGCCGGCGACGCGCCCCACATCATCCTCTTCCCGGAAATCGCGTTCGACCGCGAGGCCTTCTTGAACAAGGTGAAGGCCACCGTCGAGCAGCGCGGCTACTGCGTCATCGTGGTTTCAGAGGGCGTGCAGGATGCGTCCGGTAAATTCCTCGCCGAGGCCGGCACCAAGGACGCGTTCGGCCATGCCCAGTTGGGCGGCGTCGGGCCCGTGGTCGCGCAAATGACGCAGCAGGCGTTTGGCTACAAATTCCACTGGGCCGTGGCCGACTACCTGCAGCGATCGGCGCGTCACATTGCCTCCAAGGTGGATGTCGATCAGGCCTATGCCGTGGGTAAAGCTGCCGTCGAGCTGGCGCTCAAGGGCAGGAACGCCGTCATGCCCGTCATCATCCGAAAATCCTCCAAGCCCTACCGCTGGAGCATCGGCGAGGCGCCCCTGTCGGCGATCGCCAATCAAGAAAAAAAGCTGCCGCGCGAGTACATCACGCCGGACGGGTTTGGAATCACCGCCGCCTGCCGGCGGTACCTATTGCCCCTGATCGGGGGCGAAGGTTACCCTCCATACCGCAACGGCTTGCCAGCTTATGTCACATTGAAAGGCGCTCGTGTTGCCAAGCGCTTGCGAACACCTTTTGTGATATAGTCCCGTCGCTTTTTTTGACGTTAACCTCTTATATTTCAATAACATAAGCTCGAAGGGAAATTACATGACTCTCGATAATGCGCTATGGCTGGCGATTGCAGCCGGTGTTGTTGCAATCCTCTACGGCGTCGTTTCCGTGGGCTGGATTTTGAAGCAGCCCGCCGGCAATGCTCGCATGCAGGAAATCGCCGCAGCCATTCAGGCAGGGGCCCGCGCCTACTTGAATCGGCAGTACTCCACCATCGCCATCGTCGGCGTCATCTTGTTTCTTGCGATCGGCTTTGCGCTCGACTGGGCCACCGCCGGCGGCTTCGCGGTAGGCGCAATTCTATCGGGGCTCGCCGGCTACATCGGCATGTTCATTTCCGTGCGCGCCAACGTGCGCACCGCGCAAGCCGCGCACAACGGCATCAATGCCGCACTCAAGGTCGCGTTCCGCGGCGGCGCCATCACCGGGATGCTGGTCGTGGGCTTAGGGCTCTTGGGCGTCGCAGGCTATTACCTGGTCATGCTCAACGTGCTGGGCAATTCCGATATGGCGTTGCGTTCGTTGGTGGGCCTGGCCTTCGGCGGTTCGCTCATCTCGATTTTCGCGCGCTTGGGCGGGGGCATTTTCACGAAGGGCGCCGATGTGGGCGCGGACTTGGTCGGCAAAGTCGAAGCCGGTATTCCGGAAGATGACCCGCGCAACCCCGCCGTGATCGCGGACAACGTCGGCGACAATGTCGGCGACTGCGCGGGCATGGCGGCCGACCTGTTCGAAACCTATGCTGTGACCCTGGTTGCCACCATGCTGCTCGGCGGTTTGGTCATGACGGAATTGGGTGCACGGGCGATACTGTTTCCCTTGGTGCTCGGCGCGATTTCCATCATCTCCTCCATCATCGGCACCTTTTTCGTCTCGACCCGCGAAGGCGGCAAGATCATGAACGCGTTGTACAAGGGCGTCATCGTCTCGGCCGTTATTTCCGCGATTGCGTTTTACTTCGTGGCGCAGAACATCATGGGCGAGCACGCCATGGGCATGTGGCTGTGCACCCTGGTTGGGTTGGCGCTCACGGCGGCGATGATCGTGATCACCGAGTACTACACGGCGACCGAATACAAGCCAGTGCAGCACGTGGCCGCGGCTTCGCAAACCGGCCATGCCACCAACATCATCGCCGGACTCGGCGTGTCGATGAAGGCCTGCGCCCTGCCCGTCATTGCAGTGGCCTTGAGCATTTGGGCCTCGTTCCAGCTGGAGGGGTTGTATGGCATCGCCATCGCGGCCACCGCGATGCTGTCCATGACCGGCATGATCGTCGCGCTCGACGCGTACGGTCCGATTACCGACAACGCCGGCGGCATTGCCGAAATGGCGCACCTGGACAAAAAGGTACGCGATGTCACGGATCCTCTGGACGCGGTGGGCAACACCACCAAGGCCGTGACCAAAGGCTACGCCATCGGTTCCGCCGGTCTTGCAGCACTCGTGCTGTTCGCCGACTACACCCACAAGTTGAGCGAAGTCCTGGGTCACGAGACCACCTTCGATTTGTCGAATCCGGCCGTCATCATCGGATTGTTCATCGGCGGCCTGGTGCCGTACCTGTTCGCCGCCATGGCCATGGAAGCGGTGGGCCGCGCCGCCGGCGCCGTGGTCAACGAAGTGCGCCGTCAATTCAGGGAAATCGCCGGCATCATGGAAGGCACCGCCAAGCCCGACTACTCGCGCGCGGTGGACATGCTGACCAAGGCGGCGATCAAGGAAATGATCATTCCTTCCCTGCTGCCCATTCTCGTGCCGATCGTGCTGGTGTTCATCGTCAATTTCTTGATGGGCCCCGGCTCCGGCGTTCAAGCCCTCGGCGGGTTGCTGATCGGCACCATCGTCACCGGCTTGTTCGTCGCCATCTCGATGACCACCGGCGGCGGTGCATGGGACAACGCGAAGAAATACATCGAGGAAGGCCACTTCGGCGGCAAGGGATCCGATGCGCACAAGGCAGCGGTGACCGGCGATACCGTCGGCGATCCTTACAAGGACACGGCGGGACCTGCGATCAATCCGTTGATCAAGATCATCAATATCGTCGCGCTGCTGCTCGTGCCGGTGCTTGGGAAGATGATGTAGCTCTAAGCACGGTGGCGATGAGCGCCGCTGCGGCGAGCGCCATCACCACTGCGCCGAAGACCTGTGCCGTCGCCAGCAGGTTGCCGTGCCTCACCGTCGCACCGGCGATGATTGCCGGCACCCCCATTGAGATGTAGCTGACGATGAACACAATGGACAGAGTGCCGTCGCGTTCATGCGGCCCGACGACGCTGACGACGGAGCGCACGGCACCCTGAAATCCCGTGCCGAAGCCCACGCCGGCGACGGCGGTTCCAACGAAGAACAGGCCGATCGAGTCGAGCGACATCGCCCACATGAGGATGCCGATGCCTACGCCTAAACCGACCGCGCCGAGCACCATCATCCGGCGCGCTTCCAGATTCTGCAGCAGCAACACGGCCACGCCGCCGCTCGCGGCCAGCACAAACAGCGAGAGCCCGCCGAGCAAGGGCTCATTGGAACCCAACATGGCGCGGACCAGCATGGGACCCAGGCACGCATACAAGCCGCCCAAGGCCCACACGGCAATCAACACCGGCAGCGCAAGCAACAGCGGTTCGCGCGCGGCGGCAGGCAACGATAATTGCGGCGTCAGCGACTGCCACACGCCGGGGCGCGGCGTGATCGGCTCCTTCATCAGCACGAGTCCAATGCTCTGCGCCACAAAAACCGCCGCAAGCGCAGCATAGACCAGGTGCGTTGGAGCCGGCAGGAATTGCACGAAGAATCCGGCGATGATGCCGCCGAGGGCACTGCCGAAAGGCGGCGCCACCGCGTTCGCCATGGTCCCTCGGGCTTTGTTTAAATCGATCATGGCTGCGCCCACCGCCGAGAGCGCAGCGCCCGTGGTCAGGCCCTGCACCACACGGGCGACAACCAGCCCGGCTGCACTGGCCGCCGTGGCGAACATCAGCATGACCACCGCCTGGGCGATGGTCGCCGTGATCAAAACCGGGCGACGACCCAGGTGATCCGACACGCGCCCCGCAATCAGCAACCCGGTCAGCACGGCAAGCGCATACACGCCGAAGACCACCGTGATCATGAGCGGTGATAGACCCCAAAGCGACTGATACACGGGGTACAGGGGCGTTGGAGCGGCCGAACCCGCCAGGAAGCTGATAGTGACGGATGCCAACAAATAGAAAGAGGCCTGAGGTCGCATGGGAGCTCCACTAGACAGACTTGTCTGTACGCTTAGTTGCAGCATACAGACCTGTCTGTTAAAGTCAACTCATGGAAAGCGAAACTGCGACCGTGCCACGCGCCTCAGCCCGAGAGCGGCTGCTGGCCTCCGCCGATGAGCTGTTCTACGAACACGGCATCAACCGGGTTGGGATCGACCGGATAATCGAACATGCCGGCGTTGCCAAGGCATCGCTGTACGACTGCTTCGGCAGCAAAGAGGAACTGATTCGCGCCTATTTGAAGCGGCGCGGCGATAAGCGCCAGGCGCTGCTGAGCGAGCGCATCGCCCAGCAAAAAACGCCGCGGGACAAGATATTGAGCATGTTCGATGCACTTGCG
>DASYIN010000156.1:0-29562 GCA_035997505.1 Steroidobacteraceae bacterium
CTGACCGGCGCACAGCGATTCGCGACGGACGGCAGCCACGCCGGCGCGCTGGCCAATGGGCTTGCAAATGCCGCCGGCGCGATCAGCGTGCGGCAAATTACCGTCAATACTTATCCGGGGAAAAACAATGCGTCCTGCGCCCCGTAAGGGGCCATGGGCATAACCGACTGGCTGCTCAAGCCCTTAGGCTGGCTGTTCGCACGCCGTCCGGACTGGCGCGATTCATTCGGCCGACTGCTGCTGTGGATTGGCCGCTCTTACTACTGGGGGCTCGCGGTGGTGTTTGCCTTGGTCGGCGGCTGGAATCTGCTGGGGCATCCGTTCGACAATCAACTGGCGCACGATAGTTTCGATCTGCTGATGCGTCAGCGTCCCATCGCCTATCCGGCGGACCCTGACGTCATCGTTTTGGACATTGACGAGGCCAGCCTGGCTGCCATGGGCTCTCAGTACGGACGCTGGCCCTGGCCGCGGGAAGTCCTTGGCCAGGTGGCCGCAAAAATGGAGGCCGGTGGAGCGCGGGCCATCATTTTCGACATCTTGTTCTCTGACGAGGATGTGGCCAATCCCGCCAGCGAGGCCAGCTTCGATAAATACGTGCTGTCCAGCGGCAAGTCTTTTTTTCCCGCGGTGAGGCTCAATCCCGCCAATGACGGCGCGAGTCAGGTCACGGTGGCAATGCTCAAATTCGCGCAGCCCGAAGCAGGGCTGCCCGCATCTCATGTGAACGCACCGCGTACGGTCGCCTTGATACCGCCATACTTTAAAAGCATCTACGACGGCGCGCGGGTCGGAACCAACAACATTTATCCGGACACCGACAATGTCGTGCGCTGGTATGACAGCTATGAAACGGTGGGGGGATATCGGATCCCGTCGCTGCCGTACCGCGTGGCGCAGGTTCTCGGCTGGCCCTTGCCCGCGCGGGCGCACAATCTGATCAATTGGCCGAAGGGCACGACACCGTATCGGACGCTGGGGTTTGCCCGTGCACTGGAGGCCGCGCGCGGCAGCGATGATGCGTTTTTCGCGCAATTGTCCGGCAAGGTCATCGTGATCGGCTCGACCGCGCCGGATCTCAATGACTTCAAGGCGACTCCCATGGACTCGCGCTACGCGGGAATCAATGTACTTGCCGCCGTGGTCGACAACATCAAGAACAATCGCTTCCTGCGGCCCTTGAGTCCCGGTTGGATTTGGGGATTGGAGCTATTGATGCTGGCTGCGTCCGCGCAGCTGTTCACGCGCACCAATCAAGCGCTCACGGTCGCCAAGTACTTTTTCATCGTGCCGGCGGTGCTGCTGGCGATTTCACTTCTGTCCGTGAGCATCAGCGACCTGCTGGTCGACTTGAGCGTGCCGGCGGCGGTGGTGCTTGGCTATTTCACCTTTGCCAAGCTTTTTGACACCAACGTTCGAGGCTTCATCTCCGGTACCGGTCCGTTTACGGCCACGGCGCAGGAAAGTTCCGGGAACCTACAGGTTGCATGCCTGCCTGCATCAGTGACTCGCGCGCAGGTGCTTGAACTGCTCGCCCAGCGCGGATCTCCGGTCAAACTCTGGGAGCCCGAGTCCGTGGGGCTCGGCAAGCGCTGGGTGGCGCAAGGCTGGGTGCTGTGGCGCTGGGTTTCGCCTTCGTGCGCGACACCGCAGACCAGCCTTGCTATAACGTGGTTGGACGTGCCGACAACAGAAGCGCAAGGCCCGGCATTCTCATTGGCGACAGCCATAGCCGGGGCAGCGACGGGCGCAACGAGGGAGAAATCATGAGTACTTGCGGATGTGTGATTCGCGCAACCCTATTGCTTGCAGCCGGCGCCGCGACCGCGCAGCAACAGCCGCAGGCGACGCCTCCCGCGGTCAAACAATCGCCGCTTTCCCAGGTGCGCAACGGCCGTGAAGCCGGAAACAATGCGCAGATTCTGACGACCGGAATTCGCAGCATCCCGGATGCGGGCTATGCGCAGGCGCTGCCCTCGAATCACGCGCTCATCATTACGGTGTCGGAATATCAAAAGAGTCCGCTTCCCGGCGTGCTCACCGATCGCAAGCTGGGCATTGAATTGGCGAAACGATTTGGTGTGCCGCCGCAGAACATCGTCGAACTCTCCGAGCAACAGGTGACGCGCGAGGGCCTGAAGCAGGCGTTTGCCAACATGAATCAGGTCATGATGCCGGGCGACAAGCTGTATGTGTATTTCTCGGGGCATGGCGCCCGATACTTCAACAAGACGACGGGACAATGCACCGAAAGCCTGGTGATGCAGGACATGCGAGTGGTGACCAACGCCGAATTCGCGAACATGATCAAGCCCCTGAGTGCCAAAGCCGACAAGACGGTGGTCATGCTCGACTCGTGCCACTCGGGCGGTGTTGCCCTGGCGGCAGGGTCGCGTTCCCTGGCAGCGTCGTATCGGCCTAAATTCAGCCCCGAGGCGTCAAGCCCGCAATGTTCCTTGGCGGTCAATCTCGGCAGCTTTTCGCTGGCGCGGGGCATCGACTTTCACACCACCGATCACAACATGGTGATTCTGGCCGCCGCCAGAAATAACGAGGTGGCGTGGGATACCTCCAAGGGCGGCGCCATGACGTATAACTTCGAGCAGTGCCTCGCGGGCGGCGCGGCCGATGCGGATCACAGCGGTGCGCTGTCCATGCAGGAGCTGGCCGCCTGTGTTCAAGCACGCTTGGATAAGACGCAGGAAGACGCCGCGCGGCAGCATGCAACATTGGCCGGCAACGGCGCGTTGGTACCGTCATTCAGCGAGGGACCGTCGAACTCAGCATCGGCCGCCAATGCTCCGGCCGCGCCGGCCAACCCGCCGTCGCCCGGCAGCCCGCCCGCCGCGGCGTCCTCCGCGCCTCCGCCTGCCGCGGTCGCGGCGCCGGTCGCAATCGATACGCTGGCGACCCTGAACGATATCTTCAACCAACGCGACGATCGTTGGCAGGTGGATGCCACACTCGCCTCGCCGAGTTTGAAGATCGGCAGCAATCTTTCCATGTCGGTGCACTCGGCACGCGAGGGATTCGTGTATTTGTTCTATCGGGGCTCGCAACCCGACAGCCTGTATCTGCTGTTTCCAAACAGCCTCGATTCGTCCAATGCAATCAAGGCAAACCAATCGCTCAAGCTGCCCCGGCAAGATTGGAGCGTGACGGCGCTCGGGCCCAAGGGCACCGACTATTTAATGGTGATGGTGACCGACACGCCCAGGGATTTTTCCGCCTTGGCGTTGCCGGCGGAATATGTGAGCCAGGCCGGCGCCTTCGAAAAGATCCGCCCAACCGCGCAAGCCGTCGCCCGCATCGGTCAGGCGGCAACCTTATCGGCTGCGGTGGCTAAAAAGGAGTGTCAGAGCGCGGATGCCAAGCGGGATCTCGGCGTGGCCCGCCATTGCTCGAATGTTTTTGGAGCCACCCTGGTCAGTCTGCAGGAAACCGATTGACGCCGAAGCTCAAACCGCTGCGCTACTTTTTCTGCTCTTCCAATGGGTAGGTGCGCGCAGGCTCGGCCGTGGGTGCGACGCCCGGCGGCGGTTGTCCCGCGGTCGCCGGCACGTCCGCTTGCGGAGCGGGAGAGCTGCGCAGTGTAGTGCCGGTTGCCTTGGCCAACCGCTCGAGGAATCGTTGCGCGGTCTCGGGCGCCGCCGGCGCCTGGCCCGAAAAGATCTCCGACGCGGTGACGCCGCTCTTGTGATAGAACGATCCGTTCGCCGAACGGTCAATCGCAATCACGCTGCCGTCGAGCGCAATGCCGCCGAACAAACCGCGCGTGCGCGCGTACGAATAAATCTCCGCGTTGAAAGCCAGGTCGGTCGCAGCCGATCCTTGCCGTCCAACCGGTCCGGTCGCCACCGAAGCGTCCGCACCCAATGTCAGTTTGCCGCCGGCGATGCCTTCGATGCCGGTCTTGGTGGTGAACACCAAAATGATGTCAGAGGACTGCGCGCCGGCTTGGAATCCCCAGCTGCCGCCAGTCAGTGAAATGAAAACCGGATTGCTCCACGGAGATGTCAGCTTGTCGCGCACCGAGAGCACGCCGCTGCCATGGCGCCCGCCGAAAATAAACGCGACCTTGGTGACATCGGGAATCACGGCGATGCCGTAGGCATGCGCGAGCAATGTATCCGGCAGGCGTACGTCCGGCATGGCGCGGACTTCCTCGAGCACTTCAGTCGCCGTGAGCAGGCGTCCTTCTTCGCGCGCGCCGGCGTGTGCAACATTTACAATGATTGCTGCGAAAATCGCTGCGAGCAACGCCGCAGCGGGGTGTTTTCTGTTTGGCATCAAGGAACCCTCCACTAATGCGCGTAGTTTACCGCAAGACGGAGGTGGAGGCCTGCTTCAGTTCGGCGAGAACACGCGCCGCTTCGGCGTCGCGGTGATGCAAGCGATAGTATTGCGCAAGCCGCTCGCTCGCCAGCGCGACTTCCGGATGCAGCGGGCCCACGGATTTCAACAATTTTGATCGCGCTGCAACCAACATCGGTTCGCCTTCAGCTGCGTTATCCTCGGCAATCAACAACCATCCCAAACTCGCCTCGGTTCGCGCCGTGCGCCAGTTGTCCGGACCCGCTGAAGCCAGATCGATGGCCAATGCCTCGCGCAGTTCTGTTTCGGCGTACTTCAATTGCGCGTGACGCAGAAACACCTCGCCCAGCAAGTGTCGCGTAGCGGCTACATAGAGGTGACGCGGCGGCAGCGATTTCTCATAGATGGCGAGCACCTGGCGTGCCGTGCGCTCCGCCGCATCCAAGTCGCCGGCGTCGAGATACAGCTTGGCGATCGCATCCATGACGTAGCCGACCATCAAGTGATTGGAGCCCAAGCGCTGGGACACGATCCTCAGCGCATCCTGGGTGATCTTCATGGCGCGGACCGGGTCGCCTTCGCGCTCATAAACGGTGCCGAGATCCGCTTCGATGGAAGCCACGCGCTGATTATCGACCCCGAAATCGCCGCGCTCGATCTCAATGGCCTCGTTCAGTGTCTGCTCGGCGTCGGCATATTTTCCCTGCTCCATGAGCAGGTAGCCCAGGGTTGACATCGCGGCGGCATAATCGGGGTGATTGCGGCCTACTGTCGCGCCGAGCAGATTCATCGCGTCGCGCAGCAATTGCTCAGCGTGGGCGAACTGGCCGGCCCATGCCGCAGCGCCGGACAGGGCGCCGAGTGCGGACGCAATCCCCATGCGCTGATCGCCGGGCGCACTTCGATAGATGACGAGCGCTTCGCTGAACAGCCTGGCGGCGGCTTCCGGATCGCTTTTGGCATTGAGCAAGAACCACCCGTACTGACGCAAAATATCGGCGGTCTCCACCGACGGCGGTCCATCGCCGGCGCGGGATAACGCGACGGACTCTTTGATGTTCGCTTCGGCGCCGGCGAGCCGGCCGGCGTCGTTCAGAGCCTGGGACAAATTGGCGAGCGCCGCCGCAAGTTTGCCGTTGTCGATCGGCCGCGCCTCGCGGCGAATCGCCACAGTCTGTTCGAACAGGGGTATGGCGCGATCGTTCAATCCCTGTCGTCGATAGGCAAGCCCGATGCTCTCGAGCAGCTGCGCCCGGACTTCCGGCTGCAGGTTCATGTTGCCTTTGATTTTTTCGGAGCCCTGATCCAGGAGGTCTTTGGCGGTGGGTACCTTCCCCTGGGCGATGAACGGATCGGCTTGCGAGAACACATCCACCATGAAGGCTGAAACCTGCTGTGCGCGGTCGCGCTCGAGCGCAGTGGCGTCGCGCGCCTGCAAAATGCGGTGGTTTTCCCAAAGGGTTACACCGGCAATGACGGCCAGGCCGACGAACACCGCCGCGGTTGCCACGACGGCCAGCAGGTTGCGCCGCAGAAACTTGACCGCGTTGTAGCGCCAATCGCCCTGGCGCGCACGCACCGGCTGGCCGAGCAGGTGACGGCGCAAATCGTCTGCCAGCGCCTCGACGGACGCATAGCGCCTGTCCGGTTCCTTGCGCATGGCCATGCCGACGATGGCATCCAAGTCACCGCTCAGGCGGGTGCGTAAACGTTGCGGAGAAAGACCTCGTCGATCCGAAATACGGCTGCGATCGGCATCCGATTCGCCCTTGAGCTTGGAAATGACCACCTGGCTCGGCCGCGCAGGATCATCCATGCAAATGGCGCGCTCCAGCTGCAGCTGGCTGTAGCTCAATAAGCGATACGGTGATCGGCCCGTCAGCAATTGATACATCAGCACGCCCAACGCGTAGATATCGGTCGCGGTGGTGATCGGCCTGCCGAGGACTTGTTCCGGGGCCGCATTTTCGGGAGTCAGGATGCGCTCCTGCAGGCGCGTGACCGGGAGCGTATGCGACAAATTTTCGGGCGCGAGCAGCTTCGCGATGCCGAAATCCAGCAGCTTGGGATTACCTTCGTCGGTGACGTAGATGTTTGACGCCTTGATATCGCGGTGCACAACCAGGTTGCGGTGCGCATAATGAACCGCGGCGCAAACAGAAATAAACAACTCGAGACGCTCGCGAATGAACAGGGTGCGGCTGTCGCAATAGCCGTCGATGGATTCGCCGTCGACATACTCCATGACCAGGTACGGCGTGCCGTCATCGAGATCGCCGCTGTCAATCAGCCGGGCGATGGACCCGTGGTCGAGGGTTGCGAGGATGTGGCGTTCGCTGTGCAGGCGGCTGCGTAAGCGGGGATGCACGGTCGCGTGCTGCAGCACCTTGATGGCAACCACTTGCGTGTACTGCGAATCGTCGCGTTCGCCGCGGTACACGATGCTCATGCCGCCATGGCCGAGAATCGATACCACCCGATAGGGACCGACACGCGTGCCGAGCAAGCGGTCGCGGTGATCCTCGAGCAAGGATTCGGCCGCGGCGCCGACTGCATGCAGCAAAGGATCCACTTTGCCGCCGTCGAGCGCCAAGAGCGATTGCACCGATGAACGCAGCTCTGAGTCGTCGCCGCAACACTGGTCCAGTTGAGCGATGCGCGCGCTGCCTTCCATGTCCGCCACTTGTTCGAATACGGATCTGATTTGTTGCCAGCGTGCGCGCGGAATCATGCCACTCAAGCGCCGATCTCGTTGAGCAACCACGCCTTTGCGAGGCGGATATCGCGATGCACCGTGGCCGGGGATGCGCCGACGGCGGCGGCAATTTCGTCGTAGGTCATGCCGCCGAAATAATGAAGTTCGATCACCTGCGCAAGACGCGGCTCGAGCTGCAGCAGCCCCTCCAAGGCTTCATCAAGCGCCACCACATCGACGTCGATCGGCACGGTGATTTCGGCCAGTTCGACGCCGGCCTGATCGCGCACGCCGCCGTCGCGCTTCGTCCGGGAGCGCGACTTTGCATGATCGACCAAGACCCGGCGCATGAGCCTTGAGGCCAGCGCAAAAAAATGCTGCCGATCCTGCAGATCGACGTTGGCCTGAACCAGGCGCAGAAACGCCTCGTGCACCACAGCCGTCGCCTGCAAAGTGTGGCTGCCGCGCTCGGTGCGCATGTAGCTGCGCGCCAGGCGGCGCAACTCGTCATATACCAATGGCGTGAGGCGCTCGAGCGCCTGGGGTTGGCCGGATCGCCACTCGGTCAGCAGCTGAGTGAAATTGGCCGGGACTTCCATCGTCATTTACCAGTGACCATAGACGATTTTTCGGTCCCCTTGCGCTCTAGGGCTTTCCCCTAAGCATACATTGTTATGCAATGTGAGGGGAATCGCGTCGAAACGTCGCTTACCCCTATAGGCATGAGTTTCCCTGAGTCGCGCTTTTCGAATCAATTTTACACCGGAGCAATCACTATGAAGTTCAGTCTAGCTGCTTTGATCAGTCCCCGTGCAGTCACCAGTTCCACTTTTGCCGGCCGCGATTGGCCGCCGATCGTTCCGCCGCACGTGGCCGCGTAAGAGAGGACGTAGACCCATGCATCGTCGAAGAATCACGGTTGCAGTCGCGGCCGTATTTGCGATCGGCGCCGCGTTCGCGGCGCAACCCACGTCACTGCGCGCTGACTGGGGCCACAAAGTGGTGCAACAACGCTCGCCGTGGATACCGGGGTCGGCCAGCCCGATGTCGGCACACGAACCGTACCAAGCGCCGCTAGCTCCACCACGCTAGCGCGGGCTTAAGATTGGGACCGAGGCTCCAAGGATGGAACCTCGGTCCTCAGCCGTGCGCTAGACTTCCAGGCAACGGCAAATCGGAGCTCACGTGTCCAGCATTACGGTCATCGCGCATCGCGGCGCGAGCGGCGAACGTCCCGAACACACCTTGGAGTCCTACGGTCTCGCGATCGAGGAGGGCGCCGATTACATCGAGCCCGACCTCGTCATGACGCGCGACGGCGTGCTCATTGCACGCCACGAGAATGAAATCGGCGGCACCACCGATGTCGCACAGCACCCGGAGTTTTCAGCTCGCCGCCGCACCCAGATCATCGATGGCGAGTCCATGACCGGTTGGTTTACCGAAGACTTCACCCTGTCGGAGATTAAAACGCTGCGCGCACGAGAACGACTCTCGGAGTTGCGGCCGCAAAATCGCCAATTTGACGGGCGCTTCAGCGTGCCCACGTTTGATGAAATCATGCAATTGGTGATGCGAGCCAACGGCCACGCGGGGCGCAATCGGCCCGTTGGCGTCTATCCCGAGACCAAGCACCCGGCGCATTTCGCGGGAATTGGCCTGCCGCTGGAATTGGCGCTCCTGGACACGTTGCGGCGCCATCAATACGCCAAGCCCGGCTCCCCGGTATTCATCCAGTCCTTCGATCCGCGAAATCTGCAGCAGCTACGCACCATGACCCGGCTGCCGTTGGTGCAGCTGCTGGAGGATGCGATGGGCGATTCCAGCGTGATCGCTCAGTACGCCGATGCAATCGGCATCGCCAAGGCACTGGCCACGCCCGAGGCGATTCAGGCCGCGCATGCGGCCAATTTGCAGGTGCACGTATGGACGTTTCGCGCGGAAAACGAATTCCTACCGAGTGATTTGCAGGTCGGCGGCGACCGCGGCGCCCACGGCAACCTGGAGGCGGAGATTCGCCGCTATTTGGACCGGGGCATCGACGGGTTTTTCGTGGATTTTCCGGCGATAGGCGTGCGCGTGCGCGATGCCTATATTTCCGCGCTCCAGCCGCTGCACCAGCCGTGAATGGACACGGATTTCCCCGGGAATAATTCGCAGGGCCGATAATCCGCACCCGGCGCGCCCTGCAACAATGAGCAGTTCTCGCAGCTGGAGCCCTTCACGTAGACCGGGTATTTTTTTGCATCGGCCTGATTTGCGTTCTCGACGTAGCCCACCGCCGCGGCGGCCGGATCCTTGACATCGAGGTGCGGCAACTCGGCGCTTTCGGAACGCCTGCCAAACAGGCTCGAAGCGGCGGCCGTCGCCGCGGCCAAGCCTTTTAAAAGTGTGCGTCGGTCCATTAGAAGTACATCGAGACGAAAGCCTGAAATATGTTCGCATTGAACTGATACAAGGGCTCCGCGCCTGGGCTGTACGCCGGAACGCCGAAATCCTTGATGTCGCGAAAGTCGCGGTAGTTGAAGCGAATTCGGCTGGCATCGAGCGTCACCGTACCGCGCTTGAAGAACTTCCAGCCATCCGGCAAAAAGGCATAGGTCACCTTCGCGCCGATAGTCGTGTTGTCCTGGGCCGCGAGATTCTGATCGCGCGCCGTAAAGTTCTGCGACCCGGCGAAAGGATACAGATCGCTGTAGAAAGTCGCCGAATTCTGCTTGTAGTAGCGCACTCTTCCTTCGAAGATCCATCGATTGCGGACGGGATGAGTATAGTCGATTTCGTAGGTATTTCCGATCACGCCAAAGGTGTCGGTGTAGTAGCGATACAGGGCGGTCACGGCCGCGCGGTAGGGCAGGTAGTACTTGCCCTGCACCTGCACCGCCGTGCTGGTGTGCGTTTCCGGATACACCTGGCTGCCCAAGCCGTAGCCTCTCGTGCTGCCGTCGAGGAAACGGATCGATCGATACGGGTTGGCCAGAAGGCCGGCATCCGTGATGACTTGCAGGTTGACGCCCGCAATGAAATTCTTGGTGATGATCTGCGAGACACCGCCGCTATAGGCGCGCGTCAACGAATGGCCCAGCCAGGCGACGTTGGGGTCGTTGGCGGTGCCGTTGTTTTCTCCGACTTTGTTCTTGGTGTTCGCGAATGCCAGCGATACGGTGGTCAGGTCGCCGAACATATCCTGGCTCAGCGCGAAACTTGCGGTGTCGGATATGTAGTCGCGCTCCACGCTCGACATGTACGACGCGGTATAGGTCGTCTTGTCGTGCAGATATTCGATCGTGCCGCTCTTTTGCTTGCGCTCATCCTTCATGACGCTGGCCTGGCTCAGGATATCGACCGATGCGCCGCTGACCTTGTCGATGAAGTAATTGGCTTCGACCGCGAAGTTTTCCGTTATCTTGGCGCGCGCCGTGGCCGAATAGCCGGTGATATCCATGCCGCCGCCGCTGTACTTGCTGTAAAAGACATCGGCGCGATTGTCGGGGAGCACATCCGCGCTCGTGCTGCGAATCAGCAGCAGAGCAGCGATCATTGCTGCGCGAGCGAGGAAGTGCCTATGCGTCATGTTTCAATCAATTGCAGCCGCAGCCGCCGCCCGCACCGCCGGTGGCGCCGCGCGAACCCTCTCTGGATTCGCGCACGTGATCCAGGTACGCGCTGGAAATGGCGTCGCGGTCCCATGCCATGATGGGGTCCGCCAACCGATCCCGCTCATAGGGCTTCACCCAGGGCTGAATGCTGCACGCGCTCGACAGCAGCAGCGTGCCCAACACAGCCCCCGACATCAGCATCTGACGGCGGCGCACGGCTTATTCCCGGATCAATTGACGAATTCGATCTTGGTAGTCGTTTTCGTCGCCTGGTTTGTAGCCGCGATGGATGTAGCGAATCTGGCCCTTGCGGTCGATGATCACCGAGCTTGGCATTTCATCGACGTGATAGGCCTTGCTGACCTGGTTCGCCGGATCGAGCAGCACCGGGAAGCTCACCGGCTTGCGTTCCAGCAATTGCTTGACCGCCGGCGCCTCCTTATCGACGTTGACGCCGATGAGGGTGAAGCCCGCGGGCTTGTACTTCTTGTACATTTGATCGAGCAGCGGCATTTCCTGCTGGCAAGGTCCGCACCAGGTTGCCCAGAAATTCACCATCACAACCTGGCCCTTGTAGGCATTGAGGCCGCTCGGCTGTCCGGCAAGCGAGGTGAGGGTGAACGCAGGGGCGGGACCGGACGCATCGCCGCCGGCGGCAAACGCGGTCGAGGCAACGACGATCGCCGCCATGGCACAGCGTTTGATGAATGTTGAGGTACTTGGCATGGATTCTTTACTCCTGATCAGAAGAAAACGGTTAAACCGATAGTGGCTTCGACGTTATCGACATTCTTGGTACGGCCGGTCAGGCTGGTCTCAAAAATGTGGTCTCTCACGTCCACATGAAGGGCCAGCCAGTCGGTTATCAGAAGTCGCTCGCCCACTCCGAAGTTCAGTGCGAACTGGTCCTTGTCGGCAAATTTCACATCTCCCATGCCGACCGTCACATAAAGGGCCGAATTGAACGCGCGGCCCCGCCCGAGAAAGATCTCGCCGGGAAGTACGTTGTAGCCTACGTCCAGGTCGTAATACGTGAAGTGCCTCCCAGAGTCGCTTACGACCGTGATGTCCGGAAATACGTCCTCGAGACTGGTGGTGCCGGCCTTGGATCGGGCCACAAAGCCCTCGAGGAAAATGTCCTCCGACACGTGATAGGCGGCGCGCACGCCATAGAGCGGATTGGTGCCGAAGTCCTGAATGCTGAGCGCGCCGTAGTACCCGCCCAGTTCGAAGTCCTTGGCCTTGATGTGCGGTGTTTTGACGACGCGCCGGGTGACCTGCGGTTCGACGATAGACGGCTCGCCCTGGGGCTCCTCGGCCACGATCTCGGGCGAAGCCTTGTGGCCGCGGTGGAACCAGCTACAGCCCGACAGCAGCGCAGCGGCTAGAAGAATACAGCTAAGCCGAATTTCCATTCTTCTAAATCCTCATACACATTCAGGTTGTTGAAGACGACGTAGTGGCGCCAATCGACGCGCCACAGAAATCGTCTCGTGATGAATCCCCGCGCTCCGAGCGAAACATAGGCCATTTCGTTGCCCTTTTGCAGCGGCGCGGGCGGCACTTTGTCCTGCACATACTGGTATGCAGTGCCGATGCCGGCCGTGGGCGAGAACCACTTCCACTCCGGGATAAACGTATGCCGCACGCCGATCGAAGCCACATAGCGGTTGTCGAGTGTGCCGAAAGCCTGCTGAACCGCGAATTCGATGTCGAGGCTCGTGGTCAGTCCGAAATCCACGTAAGCCGTGACGAGATTCTCGCGGTTATAGACGCCGTACCCCGCGCCGAGCTCCCAGCGGTGCGTGGCGAATTGAGGATAGGGCGGAACGGGCGCGGGCTCTCCGGTTTGCAGCACCGTGCGCGCCAAATCCGCACGTCGTACCCAGCCTTCGCTGCCGGTCTGCGAACGCACCTTGAACCAATCGGTGCGGCTGTAGAGCACCGTGACCAGCTCGTCGCGGCCAATGACGTAGACGACCGGGAATCCGCGCCCGGGGCCCGAGTGCATCTCCAGGAACGGATCGGTAACGACCAACTCGAGGTTCTTCGCCGCCGCATTCGCAAGACCACCATGTAACGCCTGCACCAACAGCACGAGCGCGAGCAGACGACGCATCAGGTCAGTTCGCTACGGGCGCAACAAACGGATCGTTGTAGAACTGCGCGCCAATGTCCAACCATTCGGCGATCAATCGCAACTCCGCGGGGGACAGGAAACCTGTGTGATCGAGTACGGGATCATGGAAGCTGTTGTCAAACATCCTAAAAAACGTGGTCGAACCGGCGGCACTGCCGGCGGTCATCGGCGGCGCCAGAGAGACTGGCACCATGATGGTCGTCGGCTGGCCGGTCACCGGGTCCGGGGGGCCGGGCGCGGGAACCAGCAGGTCTTGCAGCACGCCCATATTAAGCGTCTGGGCATTATGTGCAAACAGAAGTTGCTCGTAGGAGGTGACGACCGTGGGGTCGATGTTCGATGCGGTGCCGTTCAAGTCCAGCTGGCCCTGAGGGACTTGGACCATGGCCATCGCGTTGACCGGGTTGTGGCAGACCGAGCAGGTGGTCGAGGTCATCGCCACGCCGTTGACCGTGTTGGTGCGGCTTGGGAGACTCCACACCGACTGCATGAACAGCAGTTTCACAGGATCCATGTCGTAGTGGATGGTGATTCGGCACTGCGCGCTCCAGGGCACGCAATTCGAATTGATCGGCGGCGATTCATTCAGTCCCGCCACTCCCGAATAGGTATAGGAGAAGGCCGTGTCCGCCTGCGGCGGCGTGGTACCGACAGTCCAGATGCCGTCATAGACCACATCGGCACTGAGGAGCTGGGAACACGGCGTTGTGGCGCCGGTCGGCGTGAGGCCGTTTGCGCTGCAGGTGCTCAGGGCCAGCGTTTGCGCCATGGTGGCGCCGGCGTTGGTCAGGGCAATGGCCGGATTGGTATTGGGGAACGGTGAGCCGGTGGCCGGCGCGCCCGCATTGGCCGGATTGGTGAGGCCAGCGCGGCCATGCGAGATTCCCGTGCCCATGGTGTTGTTGACGGTGCTGTGGCAGCCGTTGCATTTCTTGGTTTCGCCCGGCATCACTTGCAGCCAGCTGGTGTGCTGGGCGGTGATTCGTTTCGCGTTCGCATCGACGATGTCGATCGTGAAGGGCACGTTCGCAGGCACTTGAATCTGAACCGATCCGTCCGGTTGGATGGGTGCGTAGCCGAGGATCTCGCGCATGCCCATGCCGGCAGGCCCGAACGCCGAGTTGTTGATTTTGCGCACGGTCTTGCCGGGAATTTCCACGGCTTTCTGAATTCGGATGAAACGGTAGGGGCGCGCATAGAACGTCGGCGCGCCGGGATTTGACACCCCTGCAATGTTGGGCGTCGCGGTATCGGTGCCGTCCACATCGTACACACTACTTATATCCAGCAGTCCCACGCCCGCATTGGCCATGGTCGCGGCCTGGCCGGGCGCGGGCGCCGCATCCACCAAGGTCACGGGCGCGGGTTTGCGCGGCTGCAGGATCACGGGCTCGACGACTTGGGTGCCCGTGTCGGCAGCCAGCACCGGGGCCAAGGTTCCCTTGTCCAAGTCATAAACCCACAACGTGTACTGCGGTGGGGCCAGCGTGACGTTGGGGCCGGAGGTGTTCGACGACGTGCATAAGTTCGTGGCGTTGGGCGTGACAGTGGTGTCGAGCACCAGGCAGGGCGACCAGCTTACGAGCATGCGATTCGTGCCGTCATACAACGGAAACACCGAGGCAAATCGACCGCCGAGCGAGGGCATGTTCGAATCGGTGGTGACGCCCAGATTGGTGAGGCTGGTCTGCGCCGTGCCGGCTGCGCCGCCAGGTGTGGCGGCTTGGTGGATTTCAACAAATCCTTCCGCGTTGATCTGCACGATATCGCCGCCCAGCTGCGTGCCCATGAACGGCCGCACCAGTGCGACCAAGGTGCCGTTGGCGAGCTCGCGCGCGTTTAGGAACTGAATGACATTGTCATTGGTGCCGGCAATATTGGCGCCGGTGGCGTGGCTGTTCGCCCCGTAGTAGAGCTCGAGCTCCGTGCCGTTCGGATTGGCGCGGTACAGGCTGATATTGCCGCCGTTGGCGGTGTCCCAACGCGAAAAAACCAACTGGCCGTTGCTCAAAACAGACGGCGCAAAGTCGTGGTTCGTGTTGAAGCTGATCTGGTGCATGGTGGTGCCGTCGCCATCCATGACATGCAGCAGGAATATGGATTGAGAGCGGTCGTCGGTCTGTGCCTGGTACTGCGGCCGTCCCTCATCGAGCAGGATCGACTGGGTCGCGATCTGCCGGGTCGAGGCGAACACGATCCGGCCGTCCGGCAGGTAGCGCGCACCCACATCATGGCCCGCGGTGATGCCGTCGTTGGTCAACTGCGCGACGGTCTGGGTCGTGGCATCGTAGGTGTAGATATGCCAATTCGGCTGAGTCACATCCGTGTTCGGCTTCTTGGGGTTCAACGGCAGCCGCAGCGAAAAGACAATCTTGGTCCCGTCGGGCGATACGTCGAGGTCGCGCACGTCGCCCATGCCCTTGGTGATCGCTCCGGTCACGTTGACTTCTTGACCGGCGGCACTGGCCTGGCTGCGAATGTATAGATCCCCGCCCGTGGTCGATGTAATCAGATCGCGCACATCGATGTCCTTGGTCAGGACCGGGCGCTTCACATAGGCCAGGGGAAAATTGGTGATGCCGGGGGTCAGGGTTTGACCGCCCGCCACGCCAGGCGCATGACCGCTGGAGGCGCTGCTGCATCCGAGTACGGTGAGCAAGGGCAACGCGATCGCTGCAAGTTTCAGCAGACCGTGACGGCGTTCACGCAGTGTGAAAGTGTTCATATGTAGCTACCTGTGCTCAAGTTTCGGTTCAACGATCCGCCGGCACGCGTGCAGCCTGCGTCATTGAACTTAATCGGTCTCATACGCGCATCTTCGTTCGATGTTCATACGCATACTGTTAACGCACTCACAGAAGAACTTCTCCATATCCGTTTCTCTGTGCACGCCGCGCGAGACCGTGCGGGAATCGAGGTCAGGATATAGGTCCGGTATTAGCCGTCGGTACTGTCGCGAAACACCGACGTCGTTCGGATGAGACATTACTTCAACGTTAGGTGGCTGCGTATATTCGCAACCCAAGTTGAACCACAACTCACGCGAGTGGATGCGCATATGAAGAACGGGATGGAGAAACCAATGACGCAGAGTGCACGCCGTACATCAGCGACGCCGAGTCTTGTTGCGCGAGCGGTACGCGCATCGATCTGCGCCGGCGCTCTGGCGCTGGCCGGGGCAAACGCACTGGCAGCGGGACCTAACGCGGACCAGGCGACGCGCATCTATAACCGCATCGCGGGCATCCCGCCGAGCGCGGCCCAGCTTGCGCAAATGACCGCGACCGGCGATGCGGTGAGCGCGGCATTGATCGCGACCAACGATCCCGCCTTCTTCAACAACACCATTCGCAATCTTGCGGCACCCTGGACCAATCGAGACCAGTCGGTGTTCGTGCCGCTCAATGACTACACCGCCACTGTGATCGGCATGGTGAAGGACAATGTCCCGTTCAACACCTTGCTGAGCGCGGACCTCGTGTATATCGCGGACTCCGCCGCCGGTGTTCCTGCGTACTCGCCCTCCAACAACGCGATGTACGACGCGCTCGACACCAACAACGTAGACCTGAGCGTGCATCTGGTCTCCAGCACTCAGTCTGCGCTCAGCGGCATTCCGGCCGCGGCGACCGCCGGCGTGATGACCACGCGCGGCGCGGCCAGCGCCTTCTTCATCAACGGCACCAACAGGGCGATGTTCCGCTTCACGCTGCTCAATCACCTCTGCAACGATCTGCAGCTGGTCATGGACATCACGCGGCCGCCGGATCGCATTCGCCAGGACGTGACGCGCAGCCCGGGCGGCGCGAGCACTCTTTTCCTGACCAATTGCATCGGCTGCCACAGCGGTATGGATCCGATGGCGCAGGCCTTTGCCTACTACGACTTCAGCGCCACCGACCCGACCACCACGGACACGACGGGACAGATCGTCTACACCGCGGGTCAAGTGCAGCCGAAATATCACATCAACAACACCAACTTCCCGCAGGGTTTCAACACCATGAACGACGCCTGGGAGAATCGTTGGCGCACCGGGCCGAACTACATCCTCGGATGGAGCGCGGCGCTTCCCGGCAGCGGCAACGGTGCGAAATCGCTGGGAACGGAATTGGAAAACAGCGCGACCTTCTCCAGCTGCCAGGTCACCCGGGTGTTCAAGGATGTGTGCCTGCGCGCACCGAACAGCTCGGCCGACTTCGCCCAGGTCAATTCGATGATTTCATCGTTCCAATCGCATAACTACTCGTTGCGGCAAGTCTTCGCTGAAGGCGCCGCCTACTGCATGGGGACTTGAGCATGAACGTTACTCGCATCACCGGCTTTGCAGCGCTCGTGGCGTCGTTTGCCTTGAGCGCATGCGGTGGCGCCGGCGCACCGACGACGACCAACCCGCCTCCCTCGCAGACGGTCCAGGCGGATGCCTATACCGGGCCGCCGGCGGCAACCGCGGATGTCACCGCCTTCCAGGTGAATTTCTGGAACAACGTGCGCGTGCAGAATCGTTGCGGCCAGTGCCACAACGCCACGTCACCGGCGCAAATGCCGAACTTTGCCCGTAGCGACGATGTGAATCTCGCTTACGCTCAAGCCAATACCGTGGTCAATCTGGCCACGCCGTCGACCTCGCTCATCGTGACCAAGGTTGCCGGCGGCCACAACTGCTGGCTTGCCGATGCTGGCGCTTGCGGTCAAATCTTGACTACCTGGATCGCGAACTGGGCCGGTGCCTCGGGCGCTGCATCCGCCACGGAAGTGCAATTACAGGCTCCCCCGGATCAGACCGTGGGTCAGAGCTTGAATTTCCCCGCGGCGTATACCGAATACCAGGTGACGATCTATAACAACATCACCAGCCAGTATTGCACGCGCTGCCATTCCACGACGGCGGACCCCGCCGTGGCACAGTCGCCTTACTTCGCTGATCCTTCGCTGCTGGTCGCCTATCCGAATGCAATCCCGAAGATCGACTTCACGGGATGCGCGGGCAGCGGCGGCAACAATGGCGGTACCTGCGGCACGAACTCGCGCTTCTATCAGCGCCTGTTCATCGACAACCACAATTGCTGGGACAATTGCGCCGCGAACGCGGCGGCAATGTTGGCGCAGATTCAGGCATTCGCCGCCACGATCACGCCGGCCAACATAGATCCGAGCCTGGTCACGAGCAAAGCGCTGTCGTTGACGCAAGGCACGATCGCGAGCGGCGCAAGCCGCTACGATGCGGATACCATCGCCAAGTACGAGTTCCAATCGGTGGTCAACAACACGACCTTCGATACCAGCGGCATCGATCCGTCGGCCGACCTCACGATCTCGGGGAGTGTCACCCTCGCTGGCGGCTGGGGCATCAATGTCGGTGCCGGCGGCAAGGCGCAGGCGACGACTCAGTCCAGCCAGAAGATTTACAACTTCATCCAGGCCACCGGTGAATTCTCGGTGGAGGCCTGGGTGGCTCCCGCGCTGGTGGCCGCGGACAAGTCGTACATGGTCAGCTACTCGGGCGGCGACACCACGCGCAATTTCACGCTCGGTCAGACCAACCAGAACTATGACTTCATGCTGCGCAACTCGAACACCGCGCTCACCGGTCTGCCGCAATTGGCGACCCCCACGGCCGCGATGGCGCTGCAGGCTTCCTTGCAGCATGTGGTGCTGACGTATGACTCAGTCAACGGCCGCCAGATCTACGTCAACGGCGCGCTGGTGCCGACGACCGACCCGCAGAAGGGCGGCACCATTTCCAACTGGGACAGCACTTTTGCGCTGGTACTCGGCAACGAAGTGTCGGGCGACCGATCCTGGCAGGGACTCATCAAGTTCGTGGCGATTCACAGCCGCGCCATGTCGGCTGCGCAGGTCATGCAGAACTTCAATGCCGGTGTCGGCGAGCGTTACTACCTGCTGTTCAACGTGTCGACCGTGACCGGAGTGCCGCAGGCCTATGTGATGTTCACTGTCAGCCAGTACGACAGCTACGGCTACTTGTTCGATGCACCGACCTTCGTCTCGCTCGACCCGAGCGCGGCGCCGGACAACATTCCTGTGCAGGGAATCCGCATCGGCATCAACGGCACGATCCCGCAGGTGGGCCAGGCCTACATTCCGCTCAACACCACGATCACCGCGGCCAATTACACCAAGCAGGGTGAGGTGCTCTCGAACATCGGCACGGTCATCGGCTTGCAAGCCGGCCCGCTGACCGACCAGTTCTTCCTCACCTTCGACCGCCTGGGCAGCCATACGAACGTGGTCGTCGAGGCAACGCCGACGGCGCCTGCGCCGGCGCCCGGTCCGGTGGCCGCCGATATCGGCGTCAAGACCTTCGCACAGGTCAACTCGACGCTGTCCAAGCTCACCGGTGTGCCGATCACCAATTCAACGGTCAACGCGACTTACTTGGCGGTGCAGCAGCAGCTGCCGCCGACGCCGACGATCGAGGGCTTCTCGTCCGCGAACCAAGTGGGCGTGGCGCAGCTGGCCATTCAGTACTGCAACGTCGCAGTTAATACGCCTTCGCTGCAGCCAGCGCTGTTCGGCGCGCCATTGACGGCCAGCCAGTTCACGACCCAGCCTGGCATTGACTCGGTCACGACGGCGATCGCGAACAAGGTGCTTGGCACCGGGCTGCACAGCCAGCCGACTGCATCGACTGTCACGACTGAACTGAGCACCCTGATCCACACGTTGTGCACCACAAACTCATGCACGACGACTCAGGGAACCAACGCCGTTGCCGCCGCAGCCTGTGCGACCGCATTCGGCAGCGCCGACATGATGATCAATTAAGCATCGGAAGAGGTCTGTTACTTATGAGCAAGAAATCAAAGGTGCGGGGCTTGAACGAACCGTTCCGCCATCAGGACCACCCCCGGCCGAGCACGCGCCGCGAATTCCTCGCGCAAGGGTTCTTGACGGGCGCCGGCACGGTGCTCGCACCGACGCTCGCGGGCATGCTTGCCTATCCGCGCGCCGCGAAGGCGACGCTGGCCTCTGACATCCAGACGGCCGTGACCAACTGCGCCATCACGACGGGCGCCGGCAAAATTCCCTTCATCTGCTTCGACCTGGCAGGCGGCGGCAATATTGCGGGCTCCAACGTGCTGGTCGGCGGCCCCCAGGGGCAGCTCGATTTCCTGTCGGTGGCGGGCTATAGCAAGCTGGGCCTGCCGGGATCGATGGTTCCCAGTCCCAGTGCAACCGGAAATTTCATCGATTCAAGCTTCGGTCTGCGCTACCACTCCGACAGCGCGCACCTGCGCGGCATGAAGCTGCGCGCCAGCGCGGCCACCATGGCGGGCACGACCGGCACGATCATACCGGCGCTATCGCAGAACGATACCAACACCAATCCGCACAATCCGATGTACGGCATCTATCAGTTTGGTGCCCGCGGCGGCTTGTTGAATCTCATCGGCTCGCAGAGCTCACAGTCCGGCGGCAATTCCATGTCGCCCCCGACCATGGTCATTTCGGCCGCGATGCCGACCAAGATCTCCAGCTCGCAAGACAGCAGCGGCCTCGTCAGCACGGGACAACTCGGCACGCTGTTGCCGAATCCAGCCGACGTGACCAGCGTGTTGGAGTCCATGAAGCGTATCAGCGACGCCAAGTACACCCAGGTACAGGCGTATAGCGATCCCACTCTCAATGCAGCGGTTCTTGGGACCAAGGGCATCCAAGCGTGCGGTTATACCAAGGCGGCCTACATCGTCGACCGGTACAACAGTCCTTCCGCGGTGAACCCCGACGTCGACCCGAATATCGTGGGACCGAGCGGCATATTCAGCACGGCGGAATATCAGGCCAACTCGGACTTCCGCAAGACCGCGGCGGTCATGAAGCTCGTGATCGACGGCAATGCTGCCGCCGGCACCATTGAGATGGGCGGCTTCGACTATCACTCAGGCAACCGCATGGACGGCGAGGGTAAGGATTTGAACCTCGGCAACTGCATCGGCGCCTGTTTGGAATACGCATCGCGCGTCGGCAAGCCGGTCATGATCTATGTGTTCAGCGACGGCTCGCTGGCCAGCAACGGCATGATCGACAGCTCAACCGGCGGCCGCGGCAAGGGCGTGTGGACGGCCGACAATCAAAACGTCGCCGCCACTTACTTCCTGGTCTTCAACCCGGCGGGCAGGGCGGTTTCGGCGCAGGCCAACGTGGAAAAGAGCCTGCAGATCGGCAGCTTCAACAAAGACGGCTCGCAGAACACGACCGGCAGTCCCGCCGGCAACAACGTGCCCAATCTGGTGCAGATGGTCGTGTTGAACTACATGGCGCTGCATAGCGCGAATGCGGCTGCGCAATGGCCCGGGTTGTACGCGGCGCCGAATTTGAACAACACCTTGGGATCGGGTTCAGCGCTCGACCCGCTGATCGCATGGCAACCGCTCGCCGGTCTGGTGAACGGCACCGTCGTCTAAAGTTTCGGCTTCGACATGCGGGGTCTGACGGCAACGTCAGACCCCGCTTTCCTGTCTCATTCCGGAGACATTTAGCTCCCGGTTCGTCGGCTTGTAAGGTACGCGCGAGCAGCGTGTTCGAAGCTCGAGCTGCGCGGCGCCGACCCGCCAATGAAATTGCAGAATGTGCGCCAAGTCATATAGAAATCTGGTGAACGCGCGGCCGTTGCGTTGACACTACGGCTCGCATTGTGCGATTTTGCATAAGGTCTGATCAGGGCAAACTCGCTGAAAGGCGAGGGCGCAAAGCTTCCGGTACGGGACCCATCTTCAAGATGAGAGAGGTCTAGCACAGCGGGGTTACCAGCGTGGTTGATGAGTCGCGACGCTTCGGCGTCATTTTAATCGTTGTAGCGCATGCGTAGAGCACTGCTGGTCGGCGGCGTGATCCTAGGGCTGGGCATGGCCGCGGCGCTTGCCGCCGCGCCGAGCATCGCGGGCAAGCCGGCGCCCGACTTTGTGCTGCGCGGCCTGGATGGCAGAAATTTGCGCCTATCCGAATTTCGCGGTCAGGTGGTACTGGTGAACTTCTGGGCGCGCTCGGATGGCGATTCCAGGCAGCAGATGCCGGCGCTCGATCGCATCAACATCACCTATCAGCGTGCCGGCCTGGTGGTCCTTGGTGTATCCGTGGATGAGGACTTGCGCCGCGCGAAGGAGTTCGCGGCAGCGATGAGCGTGTCGTACCCCATTTTGTTCGACACCGGCACCGAAATCGGCAAGGACTATTTCCTGCAGAAAATGCCCATGACGATCTTGGTGGATCGCTCAGGGATAGTGCGTTATTTGGCCGTCGGCTTCAGGCGCGGCGATGAGCGCGTGTACCTCGATCAAATCCGTCAATTGCTGCGCGAATAAAGCGATAGGTCAGTTATGAATCTCAAGTATCGAATCGTATCCATGATGGTCTGCGGCGCATTGCTCACCCCGGCATGGATGGCCATGGCCGACACGGCTCCGCCTGCTCAGACGCCCGCGGCACAAACTCCACCCGCGGCCGACGCCCCGGCGCCGCCCGCCGACGTGCCGCCGCCGCCCGCCCCGGCTCCCGATGCGCCTCCGCCTGAGCTCAAGACCTTGGATCAGGAAGTCCAGGGACTGAAGAAGGACGTGGTCGATTTGAACAAAGACCTGTTCGTGCTGCAGGAAGAGTTGCTGTTTCCCGCCAACACGCAGGTTGCCCTTTATATATCGATGGATGTCGGTACATTTTTTGCGCTCGATTCCGTGACCGTCAAAATCGACAACAAGGAAGTGAAGAATTATCTCTATACAGCGCGCGAGGCCGATGCGCTGCTCAAGGGCGGCGTGCAGCAAATCTACCTCGGCAACCTGAAGGTCGGCAAACATGAACTGGTGGCGTTCTTCACCGGCAAAGGTCCGGTCGAGCGCGACTATCGGCGCGGCGCGACGATCAACTTCGACAAGGGCGTCGGCGCAAAATATCTGGAACTAAAGATCACGGACCGCGTTCCCAAACATCAACCTGAGTTCATGATCAAAGACTGGGAATGATGTGCAAGGCGTGATCAACACACTGCGGCCGTTTGTCCTCGGCGGTCTGCTGCTGGCGATGCCCGTGGCGGCGTCGTATGCAAGAAACGTCAAGCCGGACCCGAATGGCCTGGCGCCGCATGCCGTGCAGGATCTCGCCTACGGCGATGTGCTGTTCTATTTCTTTCAAGACGACTATTTCGATTCGATCACCCGGCTGCTTGCGGCGCGCCAACTTGGCCGCGTTCCGCATACCCCGGAAGAGGCGGAGCTGCTGCTCGGCGGTCTGTATCTGTCGCTGGGAGAACACGTTGAGGCGGGCAGGATCTTCGAGGCGCTGCTGAAGAAGAATACGTCTGAATTCGTACGCAACCGCGCCTGGTTCTATCTGGGCAAGGTTTGGTACCAGCGCGGTTATCTAGATGAGTCCGAACGCGCCTTGCGTGAGGTTTCGGACAAGATCGATCCGCGCATCAACGCAGAGCGTTACATGTTGCTGGCCCAGCTCATGATGAAGCAGGGGCGCTACGACGATGCCATCACCGCGTTGAGCAATTGGAAAGGCGCTCCTGACTGGACTGCTTATGCGCAATTCAATCTCGGCGTGGCATTGGTGCGCAGAGGTCGTCTGCAGGAAGCGATCACCTTCCTGGATCGGGTCGGAACCATGCAAACCCGCAGCGAGGAACTGCTGGCCCTGAGGGACAAGGCTAATTTGGCGCTCGGCTTCGCGTTATTGCAGGGGCAGCGCGCGGCGGAGGCGAAACCGATTCTGCAGCGCGTGCGGCTGGAAGGGCCGTATTCGAGCAAGGCATTGCTGGGCGTCGGCTGGGCCGACGCCGGCATGGGCGAATTCAAGCGTGCCCTCGCGCCGTGGCTCGAGTTGCGCAAACGCAGCATGCTCGACTCGGCGGTGCAGGAGTCTTTCCTCACCGTGCCGTACGCTTACGTGCAGCTCTCCGCGCTGGGACAAGCCGCGGAGTTCTACAACACGGCGATCGAGTCATTCGACAGTGAGATCAAGCAGATCGACGATTCGATCCAAGGAATTCGCAGCGGCAAGCTGCTCGATCGTCTTTTGAGCGACGATAAGAAAGACACATTGACCTGGTACTGGCAGCTCAGCAACCTGCCAAACGCGCCTGAGTCGCGTTATCTGTACGCGCTCCTTGCAAGCAACGAATTCCAAGAGGGCCTGAAGAATTACCGCGAACTCAATTTCATGAGCCGCAATCTCGACGATTGGCGCGATGACGTGTCGGCCTACGACGACATGCTGGATACGCGCAAGGAAGCCTACAACCTGCGCGTGCCGAAGGCCGACGCCGTATTGGCGGCGACCGATTTGGATGGCTTGACGCAAAAGCGCGTGGATTTCGAGTCGCGCATCAATGAGATCGAAAAATCCAATGATGTGGCCGCGCTGGGTACTCCGGAGGAGCAGCAAACCTGGGCGCGCCTGAAGAACATCGAGGATTATCTCGCGGCCCACCCGAACGATCCGGATCTGGCGGAAATGCGGGAAAAGCACCGGCTCATGAAGGGCGTCATGTACTGGCGCCTGTCGGAGAGTTTCAAGGCAAGACTGTGGAATGAGCGCCGCTCGGTAAAGGAGCTCGAGGGCGCACTGAAGGAGACCCAGAAGCGTGCCGTGCTGGTCCGTCAGGCCCGCGTGGGCACGCCATTGACGACCGGCGGTTATGCCGCGCGTGTTGCGGCCATCCGCGCCCGCATTGACCAGCTGCACGAGCGCCTGGCGGATATCTCGGAGCGGCAAAATGAATTCTTACAATTGCTCGCAATCCGCGAACTCGAAGGACAAAAGCAGCGCATCGAAACCTATGAGGTTCAGGCGCGCTACGAGCTGGCGGCGATCTACGACCGCACCTCGAATGGGCCGGCAAACGCTGTCCCGAAACCGAAGGAGACTGCGCCGAGTACCCCGGACAGTTCGCCAAGTACCCCGGACACTGCTCCGAGTACCCCGGACGCTGCCCCGAGTACGCCTGCTGAGCCGCCGCCGGTGACCAAGCCATGAAGGCCTCGGTCTCGCAACTGACATGTGGCGTGGCCATACTGGCGGCGGTGCTGTTCGGCACGACCGCGTCCGCCGCTCCCAAAAAGCCGCCGACGATCAAGGACCTCGAAAACCAGCAGGTGGATGTGAACCCCGATCCGCCGAAAAATGTGGATCCGGCCAAGACCATGGAGAGCTACAAGCGCTTCCTGGATTTGAATGCGGGCGATGCGGCGTTGCGTGCCGAGGCATTGCGCCGTCTGGGCGACTTGAACCTGGAGAGCTCGGAGTCTGAACGCATTGAGCGCGAGCTGGCCACGAACGAAGGATTGCGGGCCACCGAAGCCATTCATTTGTATACCGCGCTGCTCAAGACCTACCCCAAGTACGAGCGCAATGATTCGGTGCTCTACCAGCTGGCGCGTGCTTATGAATTGAACGCACAGCCGGATCGGGCGCTCGCTTCCCTGGATCAGCTCGTGGCGCAATACCCCAATAGTCGCTTCATGGACGAAACGCAGTTTCGCCGCGGCGAGTTGCTGTTCTCGGACAAGGCGTACCCGAAGGCGCAGGCCGCTTACGAGGCGGTCATCAAATCGGGTTCCACTTCCGCGTTTTATAACCAGAGCCTGTACAAGCACGGTTGGTCGCTGTTCAAGCAGGGCGAAAATGAGCGCAGCTTGGAGTCCTTCGCCGGTGTGCTGGATTCGGTGCTGATTTCCAAACGCAACGCGAACACCCTGGTCGAGATCGACACCTTGAGCCGCCCGAATCGCGAATTGGTGGAGGACACCTTTCGAGTGATGTCCATCACCTTCTCCTATCTTGACGGGCCCAAAACCATTCAGGAGTTCGTCAGGCACCGCAAACCGCGGCCGTACTCATATCTTTTGTACGCGCGCCTGGGCGATCTCTACATGGAGAAAGAACGCTACACGGATGCGGCTGACAGCTATCGCGCATTCGTTTCCCAGGATCGCAACAATGAAAAGGCTCCACTGCTCGAGATGCAGGCGATCGAGGCCTACCAAAAGGGCGGATTCCCGCAACTGGTGCTGCAGGGTAAAAAGGAGTTCGTCGAGAACTACAATTTTGGTACGGCGTACTGGCAGGGGCGCGATCCGAAGGGCGAAGCGAAAGTCGTGGCGGTGCTGAAGACCAATCTCAAGGATGTGGCGCAGTACTATCACGCGCAGGCGCAGAAAACCAAGGAGGTTGCCGACTATCAGGAAGCGGCGAAGTGGTACCGCAGCTATCTGCGCTCGTGGCCGGACGACGCGGGATCGGCGGTCACCAATTACCTGCTGGCGGACACGCTATTCGAGAGCAAGCAGTATCTCGATGCCGCCCAGGAATATGAGAGTACCGCCTACCACTACGGCGATCATGATAAGGCGGCCGCGGCGGGCTACGCTGCCATCATCGCCTACGGCAAACAAGAAGACACCTTGTCGGGCGAGGCAAAGGCGACGCAGCACCAGAAGACCATCGACAGCTCTCTGAAGTTCGCACAAACCTTCCCGGCGCATCCCGAGAGCGCCCAGGTCTTGACCAAGGCTGCAACCGAGCTCTACACGGCCAAGGATTACCTGCGTGCAGTGTCCGCCTCCGAAGCGCTGCTCGCGAAGCAGCCGCCGGTCGATATCGCAAAACAGCGCATCGCCTGGACCGTGATAGGCAACTCGAATTTCGATCAAGGGGTATTTGACAAGGCAGAAGTCGCCTATACGCACGCGCAGGCAGTTATGCCTGCGAATGATCCGGAGCGCGGCGTGATCGTCGAGAGGCTGGCGGCCTCCATCTACAAGCAGGGCGAACAAAAGAGCAAGTCCGGCGACAGCGCGGCAGCGGTCGACGATTTCTTGCGGGTCGCCGCGCTTGCGCCCACCTCGAAGGTGCGCGCGAACGCGGATTTCGATGCCGCCGCGCTGCTCGTGACTCAAAAGCAATGGGATCGCGCCATTCCGGTGTTGGAAGGCTTTCGGCGTAATTTCCCGCAAAGCCCGCTGCAGGCCGATGTCACGCGCAATCTTGCCGTGGCCTATTCGGCGTCGAACAAGCCGGGCCAGGCGGCGGTCGAATTCGAACAGATTTCCCAATCGCCGAAGGAGACGCCGGAGGTGCAGCGGGAAGCGACCCTGCAGGCCGCCGATCTCTACGACAAGGCCGGCAACTCGGCAAAGTCCCGCGTGATGCTCGAGGCCTTTGTGAAACATTTCCCGCAGCCCTTGAATCCTGCGATGGAAGCGCGCAACAAGCTGAGCTTGATCGCAGTGAAGGCGGGCGACTACAGCGGCCGCGATTTCTGGTTGAAGGATATCGTCGCCGCGGATCGTGCGGCGGGCACGGCGCGCACGGACCGCAGCCGAGCGCTCGCAGCCAAGGCGACGTTGACGCTCGCGACGCCGGCGCGCGAGGAGTTCAAGAGCATCAAACTGGTCGTGCCTCTCAAGAAATCGCTCGGCGAGAAGCGCAAGGCGATGGAAGCGGCGCTCAAGGCCTACGAAGCCGCCGCCGATTATCAAGTTGCCGAGGTGACCACCGCGGCGACTTTTGAGAGCGCGGAACTGTACCGGCAGTTGGGCAAGGATCTGATGAGCTCGGAGCGGCCCAAAAATCTGAAGAAGGACGAATTGGAACAATATGACGTGTTGCTCGAGGAACAGGCCTTCCCCTTCGAGGAGAAAGCCATCAAGTTGCACGAGGTCAACGCTGCGCGCACCAAAGACGGTACCTATGACGAGTGGGTACAGAAGAGCTTTGCCGCGCTCGCGCAACTCAATCCAGGCCGTTATGGCAAGGTGGAGATCGGTGAACAGCAGGTTGATTCGATTCGTTAGTTTCGGCGTGCTTGCGCTGCTGGCCGGCTGTCACAGTACGCCGGCGCAGCCATCGCGCGCGCCGGCAACGCCCGCCCCGGTGGCGGCTGCGAGCGCGCCCCAGGCGAGCACCCCGAACGCGAACGCCCCCAAGCCCCGTACCGTCGGTTCGACTGCCGCGGGCGCCTCCGCAACCGGGTCGGTAAATTCTACAAATGCCGCCGCCGGCGGCGCGGGTGCCGCTGCCGAGACGCCAGTTCCGCCGCGTGCCGCTCAGCAATATAGTCAGGCTCTGCAACTGATGAAGTCGGGCCGCGGCACGGACGCTGAGCTCGAGTTCAAGCAGCTCAGCGTTGCCTATCCGCAGTTCGCGGGGCCGCAATTAAATCTTGGCTTGATGTATCTTCACGATTCTCGATTAGCGGACGCGGAGGCCGCATTCAAAGCGGCGCTGCAGGCCGCGCCTGCGAACGCCATTGCGGGCGATGAATTGGGTATCGTCGAGCGTAAGCTAGGCAGGTTCACTGACGCGGAGGCGGCCTACTTGCATGCGATTGAAGCTGAACCAAATTACGCACAAGCCCATCTGAATCTGGGCGTGCTCTATGATTTGTATCTGGGTGAGCCGCAGAAAGCGCTGGAGCAGTTTCAGCGTTACCTCGAAATTGCCGGCGACAACAAACAAGTTGCCGGCTGGGTGATTGAACTGCGAAAGCGTGTCGGCGCACCGGCGCCTGCCGCCAAGAAGGAGGAGCCCGCATGAAAGACTTGATGAAAATAGCGAGCGTAGGCCTGCTGTGCTGGGGCGCGCACGTCTCAGCCCAGCAAACCGACCCGCCGCCTGCAACCCCCTCTCCGGCGCCGGCAGCCAAGGCACCCGCAAGCCCTGCCAAAACCACCCCGCAGTCCGAAGCCGGCGAGCCGCGGGCCAATACCTCACAACCCGCAGCCCCCCAGTCCGAGGCCGGTGAGCCACGCGCCAATACCTCGCGACCCGTGACCCCGCAATCCGAGGCCGGTGAGCCGCGCGCCAATACCTCGCGGCCGGCCGCCGCCCCTCGATCCGCTGCGGGACCGGGTCAAAAGGCTCCAGGCAGCACAGATCGGCTGGAATTGGGCACCGCTACCGTGACCGGCGATCGGGAGCAACCGAAGGTCATGTACATCGTCCCCTGGAAGAGGTCGGACATCGGGGATTTGGCCGGGAAACCGATGAACAGCCTGGTCGATGAGATTTTGGCCCCGGTCGATCGGGACGTATTCAAGCGTGAAGTGGTCTATTACAAGGCTGTGCAAGCAGACACGTCCCAAAATGGTGCACGGGCCCGCCCGTCGGACCAGGGTGAGAAGTAAGTCATAGCCGATTTTACGGAATCTGGTTGAATCGCATATTCGAAAGATAGAGCTTATCTAGGAGCGCGCAGATGAATTTCATGAGTTCGGCAGTCAATTTCTTCAAGGACGGCGGGGTATTCCTGTACCCGCTGGCCTTGATATTCGTGGTCGGCGTCTCAATCGCCATCGAGCGATACGTGTACCTGACCCGTGAAACCATTCGCAATCGCAGCCTATGGGACTCGCTGGTGCCGGCGTTGAGCGCCGGAAACTTCAAGCAGGTCGTGGGCCTGTGCCACAACTCCAAGGCTTCGATCGCGACCATCCTGAATTACGGTGTGGCGCGGGTCGCGAGCGCCAGGCGCCGCGATGACATCGAAAAGGCCATGGACGAGAGCCTGCTCGAAGTCATCCCGAGAATCGAGAAGCGCACGCACTATCTTTCGTCGCTGGCAAATGTAGGCCTGTTGATCGGTTTGCTCGGTACCATCACCGGCCTCATCGGTGCCTTCAGCGCAGTCGCAACCGCGAATCCGGCCGAGAAGGCCAGCTTGCTGGCCGCCGCGATCTCGGTGGCCATGAACAACACCGCCTCGGGTTTGTTCGTCGCCATCACGCTGCTGCTGTCGCACATGTTTCTCGAGTCGAAGACCACCTCGCTCATCGACAGTTTGGAGATCG
>DASYIN010000157.1:0-12665 GCA_035997505.1 Steroidobacteraceae bacterium
CTCAATGAGCGCATGCGCACCTTTCTGCGCCTGGAATTTCTCTACACCCAAGCCACCTACCACAGCGAACTACCGAGCCCTTGGAGTGCGCGCGCCGCCGTCTCCAGCCTGCTCGAGATCCTGGCCATCACCGCGCGCGGCGACTCGCGCAGCGACGTGCTGAAGGAACTGGAGCGGCAGGTGACGGTGCTCAAGGAGTATCAATCCAAGACCGGCGTCGATCCGGCGCGCTTGAAGTCGCTCATGTCCAATCTGGTCAAGCTGCGCAGTGACCTGTCATCCGTCGGCGGAAACTACATGGCGCCGCTGCGCGATTCCGAATTCTTGAGCGCCGTGAAACATCGCAGCGCGATTCCCGGCGGCACCTGCGATTTCGACCTGCCCGACTACTCCTACTGGCTGAACCGTCCGCCGGAAGTGCGCGCGGCGGAGTTCAGCAGCTGGCTTGCCCTGATCAGGCCGTTGTGCGACAGCATCGCGGAATTACTCTGGCTGACCCGCCAGAATGCCAAGCGCAAATCGGAGGTGGCGGTCGGCGGCATCTTCCAGTTGCAGTTCGATCGCGAGAATCCCTGCCAGCTGGTTCGCATCACCCTGCCGGCCGACACGGATCTGTTCCCCGAGATGAGCGGCAATCAGCATCGCTGCACCATCCGCTTCTTGAACTGGCTCGATGCGACTGCGCGTCCCTCGCACATCGAGGTCGACGTGCCGTTTCTGTTGACCTGCTGCTGCTAAGATTCAGTTCGCGAATCGATGGCGACGATCGTCAAGTGTCCTACCTGCCGGCGCGATGTGGAATGGTCGCCGGCATCGCAGTACCGGCCCTTTTGCAGCGATCGTTGCCGCCTGATCGATTTGGGCGCGTGGCTCACCGAGCAGCATAAGATCCCGGACGACGGAACCGCGGAAGACCCCATGGCCTCCGACTCCGCCGAGGAATCGTAAGCGCATGCAGCCCGAGTTCTGGCTCGATCGATGGCGCAACGCGCAGATAGGCTTTCATCAAGCGGCCGTCGATCGGCACCTGCAGACTTACTGGCCGACGCTCAAAGTGGCGGCGAACAGCCGCGTGTTCGTGCCCCTGTGCGGCAAGAGCCTCGACTTGCTTTGGCTTCGAGAACGAGGCCATTCGGTGGTCGGCGTGGAGATCTCTCCCATTGCGGTGGAGGCGCTGTTCACCGAGCATGGCATTCCCGCGCGGCGCCGTCGCCTCGGCGATTTCGACGAATATGAAGCGGACGGACTGACGGTATTTTGTGGTGATTTCTTCAAGCTCACCCCCGCGTTACTCGGCAGCCTCTCCGCCGTTTTTGACCGTGCCGCCCTGATCTCATGGCAGCCGGCGCTGCGAGCGTCATATGTGCAGCATCTCATCTCCCTCACAAGACCCGGCAGCCAAACGTTGTTGATCGCCGTTGAGTACCCCGAAGCTCAGATGAGCGGTCCGCCCTTTCCCCTGACGCGCGACACCATCGAGGAGCTCTACTCGGAGCGCTATTCGATCGAAGAACTGGGCCGCCACGAGATCCTGGATCTCGAGCCAAGGCTCAAGGCCCGGGGCTTGAGTGAATTGCGCGAGGTCTGCTACAGGCTCACTCGGCTGTAATACACTTGGGCTTCTGCAGAAAAATCATCGCAAATAACAGGCAGACATTGAATGACCGACTCTCGTAACTCGGGACGATACCTGGCGCCGGCGTTGGTGGCCTGTGCGGTTGCCAGCGGCGCAAGTGGCGCGGAACTCACCATCGATCGCTTGTTTGACGTGCCGCCGCTGGCGGGCCCCACCATCGTGGGATTGAAGATCTCGCCCGACGGCGCGCGCGTGACCTACCTCAAGGGCAAAGCGGACGACAAGGACCGTCTCGATCTCTGGGAGTACAACATTCACGACCGGAAGGAGCGCGTGCTGGTCGACTCCAAGACGCTCGCTCCCGCTGCCGAAAAGCTTTCGGACGAGGAACTGAGCCGACGCGAGCGGCAACGAACCGCGGCACTTTCCGGCATCTTGGAATACACCTTTGCGCCCGCGGGCGATGCCCTGCTGTTTCCCTTGAACGGCAAGCTGTACTACTACCAGCTCGGCACCGCGAAGAAGAAGCCCGTGGTGCAATCGATCGACACGCATGGCTTTGCGACCGACGCGACGGTCTCGCCTGCCGGCGGTCTCGTCGCCTACGTTCGCGATCAGAATCTTTACAGCTATGACTTGGGCGTGAAGCAGGAGAAGGCGCTGACCACCGACGGCGGCGGCGCCATCAAGAACGGCATGGCCGAGTTCGTCGCGCAAGAGGAGATGGACCGAAGCACCGGCTATTGGTGGGCGCCCGACGGTCAGCACATCGCCTTCGCACGCGTCGACGAAACGCCCATCAAAGTGACTGAACGCTTTGAGATCGCCGCCGACAACGTGGCCACTTTTGCGCAGCGCTACCCCACCACGGGCGGGCCCAACGTACTGGTGCGCCTCGGCGTCGTCGACGTCAGGAGCGGCGCGGTGAGCTGGGTCGATTTGGGAAGCGAACAAGACATTTATCTTGCCCGAGTCAATTGGCTGCCGGACGGCAAGACACTGGCGGTGCAGCGCGAAGCGCGCAACCAACGCAAGCTGGATCTGTTGTTTGCCGATATCGGCACCGGCAAAACCCGCGTCGTGCTGACCGAAACGAGCAATACCTGGATCGACCTCAACGACGAGCTGACGTTCTTGAAGAAGTCGCATGAGTTCATTTGGGGATCGGCGCGCGACGGCTATACGCATTTGTATCTGTACGACACCGACGGCCATTTGATCCGCCCGTTGACCGCGGGCAACTGGGTCGTCGATGACTTCCGCAAGCGCGCCGTCATGGGCGTCGATGAAAAAACCCGCACGGTGTATTTCACTGCCACCGAAAAAAGTCCCACCGAGCGACATCTGTACACCACCTCGCTCGATACGCCGGACCCGCGCCAAGTGCATCGCATCACCCAGGACGCCGGCGTGCACGGCATCTCGATGTCGCCCGACGCGCGCTTCTATATCGACAACCTCACCAGCGGCGCCCAACCGCCGCAGGTCAGCCTGCATGCCGCGGACGGGGCCCTTACCTCATGGCTGCTGGAAAATAAATTGGACGCGCAGCATCCGGATGCGCCCTACCTTGCCGATAATTCCAATGCGGAGGTCGGCACGCTTACCGCGGCAGACGGTCAGACGCTCTACTACCAGTTGTTCAAGCCGCTGCATTTCGATGCGGCCAAACGCTATCCCGCCATCGTCGATGTGTATGGCGGCCCGGGTGTGCAGCGGGTCATCGACAATTGGCACGGCAGCTCTTTTACGCAGATCCTCACCCGCGCCGGCTACGTGGTGTTCACGCTGGATAACCGCGGCAGTGCGCATCGCGGCACGGCGTTCCAAAATCCCATTCACGACCGCATGGGCGACGTCGAGGTCACCGACCAAGTCCAGGGCGCACGCTGGCTGGCCGCGCAAAGCTTCGTGGACCCCGCGCGCATTGGGGTCTGGGGCTGGAGCTACGGCGGCTACATGACGCTCAATCTGATGTTCAAGGCGCCCGATCTCTTTCGCGCAGGCGTCGCCGGCGCGCCGGTCACGGATTTTTCACTGTACGACACGCACTACACCGAGCGTTACCTGGATCGCCCTCAGGACAATGCCGCCGGCTACGCCGCGAGTTCCGTGCTGCCCTACGCCAAGGATCTCAAGGGACCGTTGTTGGTGATGCACGGCATGGCCGACGACAACGTGCTGTTCTTGAACAGCACCAAACTATTTCGCAAGCTTCAGGACTTGGGCAAGCCCTTCGACGTGATGGTGTATCCGGGCGCCAAGCACGGACTCATGCGTCAACACGACGGACGGCATGGCTACAAGATGATCAAACGGTTCTTCGACGAAAACTTGAAGCCCTAGCCGGAAGCAAACTCTCTGCGCTGATCGCTAAGATAAGGGCGATCGATCTGCTCCGCATAGAGACCGATGTCCCCGCGCGTGACCCCGCATGCCGCGAAGTGCTGCTTCCAGCCTTCCACGGCGCGCGCGACAGCTTGCGCCTCCTTGACCGCCTCGTCTTTGGCGAGCCCATACAGCTGCGACAACGACAGCGCATTGGCGACCGTCGAATCAGCTTCCTGGTCGCCCACCCGCATCTGCTGGAAGCCGAGCGCCTGACCCGAGGGCAGGACATCGAAGGCGGGCGAGAGTTCGTACTGCTGCGCATCGGTTACGAGCAGCGCATGATTCTTTTCATGATCATCGGTGTTGTCGATCAGAATGTTGAACACCATGCGGCGAAAGATCTCGCGCATCTGCGCGATGTAGGCATCGCCTTCGGTCACTCCTCTTCGGCGCAGCAACTGTGCCAGCTCAGCGTAGCCGAACCGTTCGCCCGCGGCTCGCAGCGCCACGCAGGCTGACAGGCTGTGCCGCCGTATTCCGCCGTTGCGATCGAAGCGTTTGATGGCGACGGCGTGCCCATGAGTCAAACGCACCGGCATCGTCTGCGCGGTCCTGATGCCGGCTTTCTGGGCCAGCGTCATCGCTGCATGTTCGATCAGAGGGGTATCCGCGGGATCGCCGTCGGAAAACTTGATGACCCACTGATCGCCCGCAATGTCGATCAGCCCCTTGGGCCGGGCGCCGCCCATGGTCGCACCCGGAGAGATCAAGCGCTGCTGCTCCGGCGGCACGGGCTCGTTGTTTTGCACTTTGCGGATCAGCTCGTGCAGCTCATGCGCATCCTTGAGCGTGGGCAAGGGACCCAGGCGCCGCGGCACATATTCACGCGGCGAGGTCGATACGCCGAGAGCGCCGAAGCGATCGTCCCCTGCAAAGTAGAGGTACTCGAGCAGCGACAGGCGCGGAGGTTTGTCGATGAAGCGGATGACGCGCTCCCCCCACCGGTCCGGTCGCGCATCGTCCACCGCGCCGGCCGCGGCGCCTTTTTCAGTGGGCTGAAATTCTTCGTCGATGAGCGGCAAATCTTCGCTGAGCGGAAAACCGAAATGCAGCCAGGAGTCGACGTAGCGCAACGACACGCCCTGGGTTGAGCGCAAGAGATTGAGGTTGGCAACCGGCACCGGCTGATCTGGATGGGTCAGCAACCAGAGATGGAGCTGGTTCGAAGGCTCGTAGCGCACGGCGCTCATCACTCCTGCGTCGGCGGTTTGCGCGCAAGCCGGGCCTGCGCGGAAGCCGCGGACCGCGCGGCACGCCTGGCCACGACCTCGCGGACATCGCTCTCCAGCGCGCCCCGGTCAGACCCTGGCGCGGCCATTGCAGCCAGCGCGGCGGACCTGCCGATCAACCACAGGGCCGTCGCATAAATGCCGGCCCCGACTCCCGGATCGCCCCGCTCCATGCGAATCAGGGTGGGTACCGAAACGCCGAGGCGTTTCGCCCAGGTCCGTTGGGATTCGCGCCGGCGGCCCCGCGCAATCGCCAGGTCCTCGCCCAAGGCCCTCAAGGCCTGCGCCGCGGCAGGGGGCATGGTGAGAAGGGCCTGGGGACTCTTTGGCATAACATAGAGTTTATCAAAATAGCAATTATAGTCAACTCTATGTTACTAATAACTCATTGATTCCACTGGCTCCGAATTCCCATGCCTCCTCAAGCGCGAGTTTCGGCACGTAAACCGGGATGGGCACCATCTCGCATATCGTGGTGATTTCGCCGTGCGAGAGGCCGCTTTGCAGCACTAGAAAATTGGCGCCGGCATCGCTGGCCGCGAGGGCGTCCGCCATCCCAGAGCACCTCACCCCGCGCAGCCGTCCGAGGGCATCAACCTCGGTCGAGCGCCCCAGTACGTATTCTTGCGTTGACGCCTGCAGCAACCGCTCCGGCAAGCGCAGCGCCGCGACGATGGGCCCATCGGCAGGCAACAACTCCACCGACTCGAGTTCATCCTGCGTGCACCAGCGCAATGCCTGACCGTCTAGTCCCGTAGGCTCGCCCGAATACTGCCGCACCACCCACATGTCGATCAGCACGTCGCCGTAGTCGTACGAATGCCGCACGCGAATCAGCGGACGAGGTGTTGCGATTGAAATGCCCAACTCTTCGCGCAGCTCGCGCGCCAACCCCAAGCGCCGATCCTCACCGGGTTCGAGCTTGCCGCCGGGGAACTCCCATCCGCCCGCCAGGTGTTTGCCCGCGGGACGTTGCGCAATCAGCACGCGTCCGCTCGAGTCGATCACCGCCGCGGCGACGACATGAATCGGGACCGCCTTGTGCCCGCTTCGGGTCAACCGCTCGCTTGCTGCAGGGTGCCGTGGCAGTGCTTGTACTTGCGCCCTGATCCGCAAGGACAGGGCTCATTGCGGCCCACCTTCGGCACGGCTCTGACGAAGGGCGCCGCCGAAGGAGCAGTTCCGCGAGGCTCCATCTCCATGACATTGCCGCCTGCAGCCGCAGAGGCTCCCTCGTCCATGCCCGGCATGACCTGTATCGGCGATACGGCATCGGCATGCTGCGCTTGCAGCGCGCGCGCGAGTCGTTGCTGCCGCTCGTGTTCCTCGCGATCCATCTCTTCCTGACTGCGCACTTGAATCTTCGAGACCGTCGTCACGGTGTCGAACTTGATGCGATCCAGCATCCCCGAGAACAACTCGAATGCCTCGCGCTTGTATTCTTGCTTGGGATTTTTCTGTGCATAGCTGCGCAGGTATATTCCCTGGCGCATGTAATCCATCGCGGCCAGGTGCTCGCGCCAGTGCTGATCGAGCGTGCGCAGCGTGATTTCCTTCTCGATGTAGCGCATGACCTGGGAGCCGACATTGGCCTCTTTCTGCGCGTACGCCTCTTCCAGCGCTGCAACGATCTTGGCGCGCAGCCCCAGGCCATCTCCGGGTTCCTCGGCCTTCACCCAGTCGACGATGGGCAGCGCAGGTCCGAAATCGCGCTCCACCGACTTGGCCAGGCCCTTGGCGTCCCACTGCTCCTCGGGTGCGCCGGCTGGAATGTACTGATTCACCAATTGCTCGACCACATCCTCGCGGATACCCTTGATCGCCTCGGCCACATCCTCGGCGCTCATGAGGTCGGTGCGTTGCTGGTAGATCACGCGGCGCTGATCGTTCGCCACATCGTCGTATTCCAACAATTGCTTGCGGGCATCGAAGTTGTGCTGCTCCACGCGCCGCTGCGCGCGCTCGATCTGGCGCGTCAGCATGCCGCTCTCGATGGCTTCGCCCGCCTTCATGCCGACGCGCGTCATGAGCGCCTTCATGCGCGTCGGGTCGCCGAAGATGCGCATCAAATTGTCTTCGAGCGACAGATAGAACCGGCTCGACCCCGGATCGCCTTGCCGGCCCGAGCGGCCGCGCAACTGATTGTCGATGCGGCGTGATTCGTGGCGTTCGGTGCCGATGATATGCAGACCGCCCGCGGCAATCACCTGCTCATGGCGCTTGAGCCACTCGACTTGAATGCCCTTCAGGTCGGCCTCGTTGGGATTCTCGATGGCATCGATCTGCGTCTGCGAGCTGCCGCCCAAAACGATGTCGGTGCCGCGGCCGGCCATGTTGGTGGCGATGGTGATTGCGCCCGGCCGCCCGGCCTCGGCCACGATGTGCGCCTCGCGCTCGTGCTGCTTGGCATTCAACACCTCGTGGGGGATCTTCTCGCTCTGCAAGAGCTTCGCAATCCGCTCCGAGGCTTCGATCGACGTGGTACCCACCAGCACCGGCTGACCGCGCTTCACGCAGTCCTGGATATCTTCGAGAATCGCCTGGAATTTATCGTGCTCGGAGAGGAACACCAGGTCCGACTTATCCTGGCGGATCATCGGCTTGTGGGTGGGGATCACCACCACTTCCAGGCCGTAGATCTGCTGGAATTCGAACGCTTCCGTGTCCGCGGTGCCGGTCATGCCGGAGAGCTTCGAATACAGCCTGAAATAATTCTGGAAGGTGATGGACGCGACGGTTTGATTTTCCTCGCGCACCTTGACGTCTTCCTTGGCCTCCACCGCCTGGTGCAGGCCATCGGACCAGCGCCGTCCCACCATGGTGCGGCCGGTGAACTCATCGACGATGATGACCTCGCCCTGACGCACGATGTACTCGACATCGCGCTTGTACAACGCGTGCGCGCGCAGCGCCGCGTTCAAGTGATGCATGAGCCGGATATTGGTGGCGTCGTACAGACTCTCGCCTTCGCGCAGCAGTCCGAGCTCCGCCATCAGCTGCTCGACCTTTTCATGGCCCTCTTCGGTCAAGGTGGCCTGTTTGGTTTTCTCATCGACCGCGTAATCGCCGGGGCCGTCTTCGACCTTCTGCCTGACCAGGCGCGGGATCAGCGCATTGATCTTGATGTAGAGCTCGGTGCTCTCTTCCGCAGGTCCCGAAATAATCAGCGGCGTGCGCGCCTCGTCGATCAGGATCGAATCGACTTCGTCGACGATGGCGAAGGACAGCTTGCGCTGCACGCGATCCTCGAGACGGAACGCCAGGTTGTCGCGTAGATAATCGAATCCGAATTCGTTGTTGGTGCCGTAGGTGATGTCGCAGGCATAGGCCGCGCGCTTCTCGTCCGGCGTCTGCGCATTCTTGATGACGCCCACCTCCATGCCGAGGAAGCGGTACACCGGAGCCATCCATTCCGAGTCGCGCTGCGCCAGGTATTCATTCACCGTCACGACATGCACGCCGTCGCCGGAGAGCGCGTTTAAGTATGCCGGCAGCGTTGCCATCAACGTCTTGCCTTCGCCGGTGCGCATTTCGGAAATCTTGCCGGCGTTCAAGGTAATGCCGCCGATCAGCTGCACGTCGAAATGACGCATCCCCAGTTTGCGTTTCGACGCCTCGCGCACCAGCGCGAAGGCCTCGGGAATCAGCTCCTCGAGCGGTGTGCCTGCGGTGAAGCGCGCCTTGAGCTCCCGGGTCTTTTCGGGGAATTGCTCATCGTTCAGGGCGCTGACGCTCGCCTCAAAGCCGTTGACGGCCGCCACGGTGCGGCTCATCTCTTTGATGAGGCGTTGATTACGGCTGCCAAATACTTGCGTCAGAAGCTTCCACACGCGGGAGGGGTCCTATTAAGAAAGCTGGGTATTGTACGGATAGACCGGAAGACCAGGAAATCGTTTCGACATGGGCCTTTTCAAGGGCCTGGCGCCTTTTTAAGGCTTAACGATCTTCTCCGATGAAGCGCAGGGGGTCGACCTGGGTGCCATTTTTCAAGACTTCGAAGTGCAGGTGGGGGCCGGTGGAGCGGCCGGTGGATCCCATGAGTGCGACATCCTGACCCTTGCGGATCATGTCGCCCTGCTTCACCAGCAGTCTTTCGTTGTGGCAGTAGCGGGTGGCCAACCCATTGCCGTGGTTGATTTCCACCATTTCACCAAATCCGGCCCGATCGCCGGCGTAGGTCACGAGGCCCGCCGCCACTGCGGTGACGTGGGTGCCTTCAGGCCCTGCGAAATCCAATCCTTTGTGCACCGCGGAATAACCTGTGAAGGGGTCCGCCCTGCGACCAAAATACGACGATATCCACCCCTCTTGCACTGGACGGCCTTCGGGGTACACCTGCTTATTGAGTTCGCGGGTCAAGATCATGTTTTCGAGCACGCCCAATTGCTGCTCGCGGCTCGAGAGCTGGGTCTGCAGGTCGTCGACCATGGCCGTGAGGTTGGGTATCTGGGCAGGCTGACCGTCAGCACCGCTCTCCGCGCCTCCCAGGGCCGGAGGGTGGCCGAAATCGAACTCGCCGTCGTCCAGATTCGCCATACGGGTCAAGCGCTTACCGAGCGCGTCCAGGCGGATCACGTTGGCGTTCATCTGGCCGACACGCATGGCCAAGGCGTTGACCTTTTCCTGAAGAACTCGCTTGGTGTCTTCGATCTGCGCTTTCTGCTTCAACAGTTCGGCGGACCAACTCCCCAGTTGATCGATGGGATTGCCGCTACCATGCCGCGCACCCAAGCCCACACCAATCGAGAACGCCGTACCGACAATCGCCAGCACCAACAACCCCGCAATGGACATAATCACGGGATGTTGCAGGTCAAATTGTTTCACTCGGCCTGACTTACGGCCGACAAAAATGACATTCATACGGTTTAATCTTCCAACGTCGACACGAAGCTGAGACTAGATTATGTCGTCCGGGACTTTTCGATCATGCTCCGAGCAGTGTGGGTAGACTATGCAGATAACTGACTCAAAACAAGGATTTCCGCACGGTTTCTATCATCGAATCCGCAGCACAGATTATTGTTGAATGCAAAACTCCAAGAGTCTCAGCGAGTTACTGGCAAGAGGTGGCAAGCGACTTTCACACCTTGTGGACAGGTCCGCCGAACGGTCGCAGGTCCTGACGCAGGTCCGCGCAGCGCTTCCACCGCGCCTGGCCCTGGCGGTGGCCAGTGCCGGGGTCGACGCAGGCCGTCTCACCGTCGGTGTGGTCGGGGCCGTATGGGCCTCCCGCTTACGTTATTCCACGGAAATCCTGCGCAAACGCGTTGCCAAGTCGACAGGCCAGGAAATCTTGAAGGTGCGGATCCGGGTGGTGCCGCCCGTACCTTAAGCCCTACGGGCGCGGCTCAGGCGTGCGCGGCTGCCGCCGCGACGTAGGAAATCGGAGCTTCCGCCAAGCTCTCGAAAGTCACTTCCTGCCAGGCGCTTTTCGTCGCAATGAGGGTGCGCAACAATTCGTTGTTGAGCGCATGGCCCGATTTGAAGCCGCTGAATTCGCCGATCAAGCTGTGCCCCAGCAAATACAGATCGCCGATGGCATCGAGAATCTTGTGCTTCACGAATTCATCTTCGTAGCGCAACCCGTCCTCGTTGAGCACTCGATAGTCATCGAGCACGATCGCGTTATCCATGTTCCCGCCCAAGGCGAGATTTCGCGCGCGCAGGCTCTCCAAGTCGCGCATGAATCCAAAGGTCCGTGCGCGACTGATTTCGCGCAGGAATGAGGTCGTCGAAAAATCCATCGACGCGACTTGGGAATGCTTTTTGAATGTGGGGTGATTGAATTCGATCTCGAAATTCACCTTGAATCCATCGTAAGGATCGAAGCGCGCCCACTTGTCGCCGTCATCGACCTGCAGTCTTTCCAGAATGCGGATGAAGCGCTTCGGTGCCTTTTGCTCCTCGATGCCGGCCGATTGCAGCAGGAACACAAACGGTCCCGCACTGCCGTCCATGATGGGAACCTCGCCCGCGCTGACTTCCACCAGCGCATTGTCGATTCCGAGTCCCGCCAGAGCGGACAACAAGTGTTCGACGGTGGAAACTTTGACGTCGCCCCGATGCAGGGTGGTGCCCATCGTCGTGTCGCCGACGTTCTCGGCGTGAGCGCGGATGTCCACGGGGCGATCCAAATCCGTGCGGCGAAACACGATCCCGGTGTCCGGCAACGCCGGCCGCAGGGTCATGAGAACCTTCTTACCCGTGTGGAGCCCCACGCCCGTGGCGCGAATCGAGTTCTTCAGGGTTCTTTGATTCAACATTAAGTGAAACCGGACTATGTTATGTGCCCAAGGTACCACAGGGTCGACCCTGCTACCCACCCTTAAGTTCGCCTCTTGGCACTTCTCGACAGGAACGGCGCCCGTAGGGGAACTACTCCTACAGGCGCCAAACTGGAATGTCGAACGTCGGCCCTAGTCTGCTTGACGCCGCAAAAACGCCGGTATGTCGAGCAGGTCCTCCGAACTTGCTTCAGAGCGTAAACCATCGCCCACCGCGCGTTGCCGCTGCACGGTCGGCTTGTCGAGCATGGCGTAATCGGTCGGCGCCATTGGCGAGCGCTGCCGGATCACCCGCATGGTGAGCGGCGGTGCGTGCACGGCGGATTCGGCCGGCCGCGGCGCGGCGCGCGCCACCGGCTTGCCCAAACCCGTCGCCACGACCGTGACGCGGATTTGGCTGGTCATCTCCGGATCGATCACCGTGCCCACCACCACGGTGGCGTCGTCGGATGCGAACTGCTTGATGACATTGCCCACTTCCTGGAACTCGCCGATCGACAAGTCCATGCCGGCGGTGACATTGACCAAAATTCCCTGCGCCCCCGACAAATTGATGTCCTCGAGCAAGGGGCTGGAGATGGCCGCCTCGGCCGCTTCGCGAGCGCGATCATCGCCCGAAGCCGTGCCCGATCCCATCATCGCCATGCCGGTTTCCGACATCACCGTGCGTACGTCGGCGAAGTCGACATTGATGAGACCCGGCCGCGTGATGAGTTCCGCAATGCCCTGCACGGCGCCTTGAAGCACGGTGTTCGCCGCCTTGAAGGCATCGAGCAACGTCGTCGAACTGCCGAGTACCGACAGCAATTTCTGATTCGGAATCGTGATCAGCGAATCGACATACTTGGATAATTCCAGCATGCCCTGATCGGCGACGCGCGAACGCTTGTTGCCTTCCATCTCGAACGGCCGGGTGACCACGGCCACGGTCAAAATCCCGAGTTCCTTTGCTACCTGCGCCACGACGGGTGCCGCGCCTGTGCCTGTACCGCCGCCCATACCGGCGGTGATGAACAGCATGTCGCAACCCTCGATCAACTCGATGATGCGATCACGGTCTTCCATCGCGGCCTGCCGGCCTACTTCAGGGTCGGCGCCCGCGCCGAGTCCCTTGGTGATGTTGCATCCGATCTGCAGTGCAGTCTTCACCTTCGCATGCTTCAGAGCCTGCGAGTCGGTGTT
>DASYIN010000158.1:0-15788 GCA_035997505.1 Steroidobacteraceae bacterium
TGCCGAACTATCGCGTGTTTGACGAAAAGCGCTATTTCACGCCGGGCACCGATCCGACAATCATCGACATCAACGGTGTTAGAGCGGGAGTTCTGGTGTGCGAAGATGCCTGGGATTCAGACCCCGCGCGTCAGGCGCGCCGTGCAGGTGCGCAGGTGTTGCTGGTCATCAATGCCTCACCTTACGAAGTCGACAAACAGACGCAACGCGAGCAGCAGGTGGTGCGGGAACGAATCCGAGAAACCGGCATTCCGGTGGTCTTCTGCAATTTGATCGGCGGTCAGGATGAACTGGTCTTTGACGGCAATTCCTTCGTCATGGATGCGCACGGCACTGTGACGCAACGCGCGCCGGCGTTTGCGGAGGGTCTTTACGTTGTCGATTTAGGCGTGGACGCGTCGGGCAATGTCCTGCCGATCCCCGCCGACATCGTGCCGCTGCAGGGACAGGAGGAAAGCGTGTACGGCGCACTGGTGCAGGGCACGCGTGACTATGTCACCAAACACCGTTTCCCCGGCGTCATCATGGGGCTGTCAGGCGGCGTTGATTCCGCGCTCACATTGGTGATTGCCGTCGATGCGCTGAGCGCCGATCGGGTGCACTCAGTAGCCATGCCGTCGCGCTACACCTCGCAAATGAGCAAGGACGATGCAGCGCTCCAGGCAAGGAACCTGAACGTCAAACACAGCGAAATATCCATCGAAGGCATGTTCGAGGCGACCTTGGCCGCTTTGAAACAGGAGTTCGCGGGGCGGGCGCCCGACACGGCGGAAGAAAATATTCAATCGCGCTGCCGGGGGGTGCTGCTCATGGGCATTTCCAACAAGACCGGCAAAATGCTGCTGACCACCGGCAATAAAAGCGAAATGGCGGTTGGCTATGCCACGCTGTACGGCGATATGGCCGGGGGATTCGCGCCCATCAAGGATTGCAGCAAGTTGTTGGTGTATCGATTATGCCGCTGGCGAAACGCGCAGTCCGAGGTCATCCCCGCGCGGGTGATCGATCGGCCGCCCTCGGCCGAGCTGCGCTTCGATCAGAAAGACACCGATAGTCTGCCGCCGTACGAAGTTCTCGATCCCATTCTCGAGGCGTTCATCGAGGAGGATCTGTCGGTCGATCAGATTGCCGCGCGCGGCTTCGATCGAGCCACGGTGGGGCGCATTCTGGATTTGGTGAAGCGCAATGAATACAAGCGCCGCCAGGCGCCGCCGGGCGTTCGCGTGAGTGGCCGTGCATTCGGCCGCGATTGGCGCTATCCGATCACCAGCGGCTACAAGTCGCACTAGGCATCCGCATCAGCCTAGAAAATGCGCTGATACCAGTGCTTTTTGTGCTCCAGATCCTTGGTGGTCCCGGGATAGTTGTCGGTGTACACGCGCTCGGCATTCTTCGCCAGGTCCACCATGTTCAGATCGTAGTAGGCGTTCACGATGACCTTCATCGAGCCTTTCACCGCGGGCGCACCGTCGTAGTTATCCACGCAGTACTTGGCGCGATTGAGCGCACCGACATAGGCGCCGCGGCGCATGTAGTAAAGCGCGACGTGCAGTTCGAAATCCGCCAACCGATTGCGCAAGTAAATCATGCGCTGCTGCGCATCGCCCACGTATTGACTGTGCGGATATTTCTCGATGAGTTGCTGGAAGGCGTCGAAGGACTTCTTTGCATTGATCGGCGGCCGTTGCGATAAGTCAACACGAAAGCGCCGTTCCAACCAGTTCGATTGGCGTTCGAAGTAAACCAGGCCCTTCATGTAGTAGGCATAGTCGACGCGCGGGTTGGTGGGGTTTTCGCGAATGAAGGTATCGGCCGCATCGACCGCGGGGTCGACTTGGTGACTCTTGTAATAGGCGTAAATTAGATCGAGCTGCGCTTGGCGGGCCGGCTCACTGAAGGGAAACCGCGATTGCAGCGCTTCGAGTTGCTTGACGGCTTCGCCGTAGTTGGAATTGCGTATGGCCTTTTGCGCCTTCGCGTAGATCTGTTCGGGGCCGGATTTGGCATCGTCGCCGCGGTGGCTGCGACAGCCGGTGGCCAGCATCATGACGCCTAAGCCTAGGACGAGAACCAGGCTCGGTTGGACAAGATCACGCAGTCTCACAAGCGATTCCTTACAATGGGGGTCCGAAGTGGGCGGGCCCGAAAGCGCGGCAGTATACCCGATGCCCCGACGGTAGCTTCGAGTGCCCCTATGACCGCAGAGTTCCAAGTGATCGACCTCGAAATTCCGCCCGAACTGGCTGGTGAGCGCCTGGATAGCGCGCTTGCCCGCCTTCTGCCGCAACATTCGCGCACTCGAATCAAGGGCTGGATCGAGCAGGGCGCCGTCTTGGTGGGCCGGCAGCGCCCTAGACCTCGGGACCTCGTCGTCGCGGGGGCCCGCATCCGGGTGCAGATGACGGCAGTTGAGCCGCAGCTCGCGGTGGAGCCCGAGGCGATTGAGTTACGCCTGGCCCACCAGGACCCGGACATGTTCGTGATCGACAAACCGGCCGGGCTGGTCGTGCATCCCGGTGCAGGCAATCCCAGCCACACGCTGCAAAACGGCTTGTTGGGGCTCGATCCATCGTTGGCGATGTTGCCGCGCGCCGGCCTCATTCATCGATTGGACAAGGACACCAGCGGCCTGCTCGTGGTAGCCCGGACCGCCGAGGCTCAGACTGCGCTATCCCGGCAACTGATGGCGCGCACAATATCGCGCAACTATGTCGCGGTCTGCGTGGGCGTCATGACGGCAGGCGGCACGATCGATGCGCCGATCGGACGCAATCGCAGCGACCGGTTGCGCATGGCGGTGCGCGAGAGCGGGCGCCCGGCGGTGACCCACTACCGCGTGATCGAGCGATTCAGGGCGCATTCCTATCTGTCGGTGCAGCTCGAGACCGGCCGAACACATCAGATCAGGCTGCATCTGTCGCACCTGAAGTACCCCATAGTTGGCGATCCGGTGTACGGCGGGCGATTTGCACAACCCCGCGGTGCGGCTCCGGGACTCGTGGATACCCTGCGCACGTTCAAGCGACAGGCGCTGCACGCCGCACAGCTCGCGTTCGACCATCCTCGGACCGGCAAGCGAATGGGATTTGTCAGTAAGGTACCCGAGGATTTCAAGAAATTACTCAACGCACTGCGCGAGGACGCGCGCGTGGCGGCGACGCTCGAGCAGGCGCGATGACGGCACCGTGGTTTGAGGCGGACTGGCCGGCGCCTCCGGGCGTGCATGCCTTGTCGACCGTGCGAGGCGGCACCGGCAGCGGCGTCAGTCAGGGGCGTTACTCGCACTTCAATCTCGGCGATCATGTCGGCGATGATCCGGCTGCGGTCGCCGCGAATCGACGTCGTTTGCGGGTTGAGGCCAAGCTGCCGGCCGAGCCCGCATGGTTGTCCCAAGTGCATGGCACCGCGGTCGCGGACCTCGATGCGACAGGCTTCAAAGATCCGGCGGATGCGGTGATCGCGCGGGGAGCAGGCAAGGTTTGTGCGATTCTCACAGCCGACTGTTTGCCGGTCGTTATGGCCGCAGACACGGGAGAGGTTGTGGCGGCCGCTCACGCCGGCTGGCGCGGCTTGGCAGCGGGCGTACTTGAGGCCACAGTTCGCGCCCTAGGTGCACCCCCGGAACGCCTACTCGCGTGGCTTGGGCCAGCCATCGGACCTGAACACTTCGAGGTCGGCGCAGAGGTGCGGGATGCCTTTCTACGCAGCGACCCGGCTGCCGGCGCTGCCTTCAGGCCGAATACCAACGGCCGATTCATGGCGGATTTAGGCGTGCTCACGCGACGGCGCCTGGAAGAGCTGGGTTTGACCCGCATTTATGGGGGCGGTCAATGTACCTTTGCGCAGGCGGAACGCTACTTCTCGTACCGGCGCGACGGAACCACCGGGCGGCAGGCCACGCTCATCTGGCGAGAAGGGTGATACCGTTGAATTAGGCGCTTTCCATCCCCATTTCCTGAGGCATTCTGAGCCTTTTCTGAAGAGATACCTATGCGAATGGATAAGCTGACGACCAAATTTCAGCAGGCCCTGGCGGATGCCCAGTCGCTCGCTGTGGGTCGCGACAATCAGTACATCGAGCCGGTACACCTGATGTCGGCTTTGCTCGACCAACAGGGCGGCACGGCCCGGCCGCTGCTGGAGAAAGCCGGCGCGCAAGTGCCGAAGCTGCGCTCGGATCTGGCCGGTGCACTCGATCGCGTCCCCAAGGTTGAAGGAGCCGGCGGCGACGTGCTGCTCGGCAACGATCTCAACAAGCTTTTGAATGTCACGGACAAGCTGGCGCAGCAGCGCGGCGATCAATTCATTTCCAGCGAGCTGTTCGTACTCGCCGCCTGTGAGGATCGCGGCGAATTAGGCCGGCTGCTCAAAGCGAACGGCGCGACGCGCGCCAACCTGGAAAAGGCCATCGAGGAAGTGCGCGGCGGCGCCAAAGTGGAAGATGCCGGCGCCGAGGAAAATCGCCAGGCGCTGGAAAAGTACAGTATCGACCTGACGGAGCGCGCGACGTCTGGCAAGCTCGACCCGGTCATCGGACGCGATGATGAAATTCGCCGCACCATCCAGGTTCTGCAACGGCGCACCAAGAATAATCCGGTGCTGATCGGTGAGCCGGGGGTGGGTAAGACCGCCATCGTTGAGGGATTAGCGCAACGCATCGTCAACGGTGAGGTGCCGGAGGGCTTGCGCAACAAACGCATTCTCTCCCTGGACATGGGTGCGCTCATCGCGGGCGCGAAGTTTCGCGGCGAATTCGAGGAGCGCCTAAAAGCGGTCCTCAATGATCTGGCGAAGCAAGAAGGGCAGGTCATTCTGTTCATCGACGAATTGCACACCATGGTGGGTGCCGGCAAGGCCGAGGGTGCGATGGATGCGGGCAACATGCTGAAGCCTGCGCTGGCGCGCGGCGAGCTGCACTGCGTGGGTGCGACCACCCTCGATGAATATCGTAAGTACATCGAGAAGGACGCGGCGCTGGAGCGCCGCTTTCAAAAGGTGCTCGTGGATGAGCCGTCGGTGGAGGACACCATCGCGATATTGCGCGGCCTGAAGGAGCGCTACGAAGTGCACCACGGGGTGGAAATCACGGATCCGGCCATTGTTGCGGCGGCGACGCTGTCGCATCGCTATATCGCAGACCGGCAGCTGCCCGACAAGGCCATCGACCTGATCGATGAGGCGGGTTCCTTGATCCGCATGGAAATCGACTCCAAGCCCGAAGCGCTCGACAAATTGGATCGGCGCATCATTCAGCTGAAGATCGAACGCGAGGCGCTGAAAAAGGAAACCGACGAGGCTTCCCGTAAACGTCTGAGCACCCTGAATGACACGCTAAAAGGCCTGGAGAAGGAATATTCCGATCTCGAGGAAGTGTGGAAGGCTGAGAAGGCCACGGTTCAGGGCGCCGCGCACATCAAGGAAGAGCTCGAGCGCGCGCGGCAGGATGTCGATACGGCGAGGCGTGCCCAGGACTTGGCGCGCATGTCGGAGCTGCAGTACGGCCGCATTCCAGCGCTGGAGCAGAAGTTAGCCAAAGCGCTCGAGGTTGAGCAGAAACCCAATCAGCTGGTGCGCAATTCGGTGACCGAAGCGGAAATCGCCGAAATCGTCTCGAAATGGACCGGCATTCCGGTGTCGCGGATGCTCGAGGGCGAGCGCGACAAGCTGCTGCGCATGGAGGAAGTGCTCGGCAAGCGGGTGGTGGGACAGCAGGAAGCCGTCAAGGCTGTGGCGGACGCCATCCGGCGCACGCGGGCCGGATTGTCCGATCCGAATCGGCCCAGCGGCTCATTCATGTTCTTGGGTCCCACCGGCGTGGGCAAAACCGAGCTCTGCAAGGCGCTGGCGGAGTTCATGTTCGATACCGAGGATGCGTTGATCCGCATCGACATGTCGGAATTCATGGAGAAGCACTCGGTGGCCCGAATGATCGGCGCACCCCCCGGCTATGTTGGCTACGAGGAAGGCGGCTATTTGACCGAAGCTGTTCGGCGCCGGCCGTACTGCGTGATTCTGCTGGATGAAATCGAAAAGGCGCATCCGGATGTGTTCAATGTCTTGCTGCAGGTGCTGGACGATGGGCGCCTCACCGACGGCCAGGGGCGCACGGTGGATTTCCGCAATTGCGTCGTGATCATGACGTCGAACCTGGGATCACAGGTCATTCAAGAACTCTCGGGCGAGGCGAACTACGCCAAGATGAAAGAGGCTGTGATGCAGGTGGTGACGCAGCATTTCCGGCCCGAATTCATCAATCGAGTGGATGAGATCGTGGTGTTTCATTCCCTGGGCCGCGAGCAGATTCGATCCATTGTCGATATCCAGTTGGGACGCCTACGGCAGCGGCTCGCGGAGCGCGATATCATCCTGCACTTGGACGATGATGCGCGCGACAAGATCGGCGAAGCCGGATTCGATACCGTGTACGGTGCCAGGCCCTTGAAGCGAGCCATTCAGTCGCAGATTGAGAATCCGCTGGCGCAGCGGATTCTCAAGGGCGATTTTATCGCCGGCGATCGCGTGATCGGCAAGGTCAAGCGCGACGCGCTGGTGTTCGAGAAGGAACGCCTGCACTAGATCGGCGCTGCGAGGTTCGGCGTCCAAGTTCGCTATACTCCGCAGCGCTTCCCTTTAAAAGGAATTCCATGCCTTTCTACGAGTATCAGTGCAAAAGCTGCGGCCACGAGTTGGAGGCGATGCAGAAGGTCAGCGACCCGCCCTTAAGGAAATGTCCGAAGTGCGGCAAGGCGCAGCTCACGCGGCTGATGTCGGCCCCCGTCTTCAGGCTCAAGGGCGGCGGCTGGTACGAGACCGACTTCAAGGGCGATAAGGATAATCAGCGCAATCTGGCTGATCGGCCTGACGCGGACGCGCCGAAGGACACCAAGGGGGACTCAACGGGCAAGGACGAGAAGGGCAAGGACAGCACAGAGGCCAAAACTGCGGAAACCAAGACTTCCGAGGCGCCCGCTGCAAAGGAGCCGGCTGCAAAAGAGAAATCGGTTGATAAATCGGCGGAAAAATCTGCAAGCAGCGGTGCTGCTCAAAAACCAAAAGCCGCAAACAGATCATCGCGTGGCGGGCGCCTCAAGAAAAAGTCGATCAAGGTCAAACGGCGCCGCTAGACTTAGGCCCGAGCCGGGCAGAGGGCTTGCCCGGACTGACTCTAAGCCTTAGCATCCCGCGCTTCCCTCTTTTTGGTTGTTTTTGCTTATGCGCACTCATTATTGCGGCAGGGTCGACGAGTCGCTGACCGGCAAGGTCGTGACGGTTGCCGGCTGGGCCCACCGTCGACGGGATCACGGCGGCGTGATTTTCGTGGATTTGCGCGATCGTGAAGGGCTGCTGCAGATCGTGTTCGATCCTGACAAGGCGGACATGTTTGCTTCGGCCGAGCGCGTGCGCAATGAGTTCGTGCTCAAGGTGACGGGGCTGGTGCGGGCTCGGCCGCCCGGGACGGCAAATCCGAATCTCAAATCCGGCCAGGTCGAAGTGCTGAGCCAGGAATTGGAAATTCTCAACCGCTCGGAACCGCTGCCCTTCCAGCTCGATGAGACGGTAAGCGAGGAGGTGCGGCTGCGGTTCCGATATTTGGATCTGCGGCGCGAGGAAATGCGCGAACGCTTGCTGCTGCGCCACCGGATCACGCGCGCCATGCGTCAGTATTTGGATGATGCAGGGTTTGTCGACATCGAGACGCCCATGCTATCGAAGGCGACACCCGAGGGGGCGCGGGACTACTTGGTGCCAAGCCGCACTCACGCCGGAAAATTCTTTGCCTTGCCGCAGTCGCCGCAAATCTACAAGCAGTTGCTGATGATTTCCGGATTCGACCGCTACTATCAAATCGTGCGCTGCTTCCGCGATGAGGATTTGCGCGCCGATCGTCAGCCGGAATTCACGCAGCTGGATATCGAAACCTCCTTCCTCGATCAGGCGCAGATTCAGGAAATCATGGAAGGCCTGGTGCATCAGTTGTTCAAACAGGTGCTTGGCGTTGACTTGCCAAGTCCCATGCCGCGGATGAGCTATGCGGAGGCCATGCGCCGATATGGCTCGGATAAGCCCGATTTGCGTGTGCCGCTGGAATTGGTGGACGTCGCGGACCTCGTGAAGGGCTGCGATTTCAAGGTATTCGCCGGTCCCGCGGCCGATCCTCGGGGCCGGGTGACAGCGCTGTGCGTGCCTCAGGGCGGAAAGCTCTCGCGCAAGGAGATTGATGACTACACGGCTTACGTGGCGCGCTACGGCGCGAAGGGGCTCGCGTACGTCAAAGTCAACGAACTTGCGAAAGGGCGCGAAGGTCTGCAATCGCCGATTCTGAAATTCTTGAGCGATGCAGCCATCGCCGGGATCATGCAGCGGGTTGCGGCGAAGGACGGTGATTTGATTTTCTTCGGCGCCGATACCGGCAAGGTCGTGAGCGATGCGCTCGGCGCACTGCGCCTCAAAGTCGGTCAGGATCTGAAGATGGTGGCTGCGGGCTGGAGACCCCTGTGGGTTGTGGACTTTCCGATGTTCGAATGGGATGCGGAGGCGAAGCGCTGGCAAGCCATGCATCACCCATTCACCAGTCCGGCTAATTTGGATTATGCGGCTCTCGCGGCAAGTCCGGGGGAAGCGACCGCCAAAGCCTACGACATGGTGTTGAATGGCTCCGAGATCGGAGGCGGATCGGTGCGTATTCACAACCAAGAATTGCAATCCGTGGTGTTTGATTTGTTGGGCATATCCGCTGAAGAAGCTCGCGTAAAATTCGGATTCTTGCTCGATGCGCTCAAATACGGCGCGCCGCCGCACGGCGGCATTGCTTTTGGACTTGATCGAATGGCGATGCTGATGGCGGGCGCCGACAGCATCCGCGACGTGATCGCCTTCCCGAAGACACAGACGGCGGCGGATTTGCTCATGGATGCCCCCACCGAAGTGAGCGAAGCACAGCTGCGAGAGCTGCACATTCGCGTGCGCACGCCTCCCAAGATCGAGTAATCCTTGCAGCCGTATCGCCGACCCGAATCCGTCTTAATCGTGATCTACACGGAAGGCGGCGAATTTCTGCTGCTCGAGCGGCGCCGGCCGCCAGGGTTTTGGCAATCGGTCACCGGTAGCATGGAGTGGGGCGAACCCGCCGATGCAGCAGCTCGACGCGAAGTGATTGAGGAAACCGGGATCAGCCAAGGCGTGCTGGTCAATTTACAGTGGACGCAGGTGTACGAGATTTTGCCGGCCTTCGGCAAGGTGTATGCCCCGGGCGTTAAGCAGAATCTCGAACATGCTTTCTCATTGCGACTGCAGAATCGCGTGCCGGTGGTGCTAAGCGACGCGGAGCATGTGCAGTTCCGATGGGTGTGGGCCGCCGATGCCGTGGAAACGGCGTCTTCCAGCACGAATCGCGCGGTCATTGCCGAACTGCGCTTGTAGGTCCTTGTCATGAGCACGCTGGTTGTGTACGTGCATGGGCTATGGTTGACCGGTAACGAGGGCGGCATCCTGCTCAGACGGCTGGGCAGGGAGTTGAACGCGAAGACACGCGCATTCTCTTATCCTTCGGTGAGGTCGAACATCAGCGACAGTGCACAGGCGCTCGGAAATTTCTTAGCCCAGCAGCGCGCAGAGACCCTGCACCTGGTAGGCCATAGCCTGGGCGGCTTGGTGATATTGAAGATGTTCGAGACCGGCAAGGCCGCGCAGCTGCCGCCGGGACGAATCGTGTTCCTGGGTTCGCCGTTAAACGGCAGCCGTGCGGCGCAGAATCTAGCGCGTCTGCCATTCGGCAAGAAAATCTTGGGAAAGGGTGTGCACGAGGAATTGCTCACGCACCGTCAACGGCGTTGGGCCGGGCAGCGCGACCTTGGCGTGATCGCGGGCAGCGTGGGAATCGGCTTGGGAAGACTGGTGGGCATACGGGGCGCACCCAGCGATGGCACGATCTTCGTGGAGGAGACACGGCTGCCCGGCATATCGCAGCACCTGGTTTTGAGGATCAGTCACACGGTGCTGCCGTTTTCTTCGGTGGTCGCGCGGCAAACCGCTGCGTTCTTGAGCGACGGAAATTTCCTTCGTTAGCCTTGTTCGTGCCCATCCAGACTTTTCAAACGGAACAGTAGATCGAGCGCATCGCGCGGGCTCAAGGTGTTGGGATCAGCCGCGCGCAGCGCTTGCAAGGCGGCTGATTCTTGAACCGGCGCGGGCGCCGGTGCGAACAGGGGCAATTCACCTTGGGGTGAGTTATGGCTTCGCAGCGCATCGCGCTCGCGCTCGAGCTCAGTCAAGTAGCGCCGCGCCTGCGTCGTCACGGATTTAGGGATACCCGCCAGCGCGGCCACCTGCAAGCCATAACTTTGGTTGGCGGGACCTTCTTTGACGCTGTGCAGGAACACCAGCCGCTCGCCATGTTCGACGGCTTCGACATGGACATTGGCCACGGCGGGCGCCTCGCTCGCGAGGCTGGTTAGTTCGAAGTAATGCGTGGCAAACAGCGTGAAAGCGCGGATTTTGGTGGCGATGAAGGCTGCGCAGGCCCAAGCGAGCGACAGCCCGTCGAATGTACTGGTGCCGCGGCCCACCTCATCCATAAGCACCAAGCTGCGGTCGGTGGCGTTGTTCAGAATATTGGCCGTTTCCGTCATTTCGAGCATGAAGGTCGAACGCCCACCCGCCAGGTCATCGGAAGCACCGATGCGTGTAAAGATGCGGTCCAGGGGCCCCAATACTGCGCGCCGCGCCGGTACGAAGCAGCCTATGTGCGCGAGAATCACGATGAGCGCCGTCTGGCGCATGTAGGTGCTCTTTCCACCCATGTTGGGGCCGGTGATGATGAGCATGCGGCGCGCATCGTCGAGGCGTAAATCGTTCGGAATGAAGGGCTCGCGACCCGCGCGTTCAACCACCGGATGGCGGCCGCCGTCAATGAGCAGCGTCGGTTCGTCGACCAGTTCAGGCTGCGTGCACTGGAGCGTCGCGGCGCGCTCGGCGAAACAGCTTAAGACATCGATCTGTGCAATCGCCGTGGTGCTCGCTTGCAACGCAGGCAGATTTGCCGAGAGCCGGTCCAGCAGTGCGTCGTACAGCATCCGTTCTCGAGCCTGCGAGCGCTCGCGCGCCCCCAGGACCTTGTCCTCAAAGGATTTCAATTCCGGGGTGATGAAACGCTCCGCCGATTTGACCGTCTGCCGGCGCAGGTACTCGGCCGGAACCTTGTCGGCTTGGCTGCGGTTCACCTCGATAAAAAATCCCTGCACCCGGTTGAACCCCAGTTTCAAACTGGACAGGCCACTGCGCTCTCGTTCGCGCTGTTCGAGATCGACTAAGAATTGCTCGGTGTTGCTGCCGAGCATGCGTAGCTCATCGAGCTCTGGATCGTAGCCGTGAGCAATCACGCCACCCTCGCGAAGGTAGTGGGGCGGAGCCTCAGCGATCGCGCGGTGAAGCAGGGAGTGTTCCTCGTGATGATCGCCGATGGCGCTGGTAAGCTCCCGAAGCAGGGGCGATTGCGCGCCTGCGAGCAACCGCCGCAAGGTGGGCACCGCGCCGAGCGCCGCGCGCAATTGCACCAGATCGCGAGGTCGCGCGGAGCGCAGCGCGATCCTCGCCAGAATTCTCTCCAGATCGCCAATTGCCGCGAGAGCGTCGGTCATTGGCGCCGCGTGGGCTTGATCGATGAGCGTCGCGACCGCGTGATAGCGGGCGCGCAACGCGTCGCGATCCCTCAGCGGTCGATGCAGCCAGCGGCGCAGCAGTCGGCCGCCCATCGCGGTCGTGGTTCGATCAAAAACACCAGCCAGAGTAAGCTCGGCCGAGCCGGCGATGCTTTCGTCTAGTTCAAGATTGCGGCGCGTGGCCGGATCCATGATGAGCGCCGCGTCTTTTTCCTCAGTCGTAATCGACAGCAGATGCGGCAGCGCGGATTTTTGCGTCTCGCGCACATACGCCAGCAACGCGCCGGCCGCGGCGATGGCCAGCGGCTTGTCCGCGCAGCCAAAACCTGCCAGGTCTCGCGTTTGGAATTGCTCGGTCAGCGCGCGGGTGGCGGAGTCGATCTCGAAATGCCAGGGCGCACGCGTCCGCCAGGGGCGTTCCTCGGCGGCCGAGGAGCGGCCCAACTCCGGCTGCGCTCCATCCGGAGCCAATATTTCCGCGGGGCGTAATCGTTCGATCTCTGACTCGAGTGCGGCCAGGCTGTCGAGCTGCATGACGCTGAAGCGCCCCGCCGACAGATCCAGCCACGCAAGTCCGTAGCGGCTGTCCTGCCCGCAGACGCTGGCCAGCACATTGTCGCGCCGCTCCTCGAGCAAGGCCTCATCGGTGATGGTGCCGGGCGTGACGATGCGGACCACCTCGCGCTCCATCGGCCCCTTGGTTTTTCCGGGCTCACCACGCTGCTCGCAAATAGCCACTGATTCGCCTTTGCGCACCAATTTCGCCAGGTAGCTGTCCAGCGTGACGACCGGGACGCCGGCCATGGGAATCGGCGCGCCGGCGGATGCGCCGCGCTGAGTCAAGGCAATGTCCAGGAGCTCGGCGGCGCGGCGCGCGTCGTCGTAGAACATCTCGTAGAAATCGCCCATCCGATAGAACAGCAGCACGTCCGGATGCTGCGCCTTGATGCGCAGGTATTGCTGCATCATGGGCGTATGATTTGTTGCCTCTTCGGAATCAATCATTCGACACTCGGAACTGGAACTCTCGCACCATTTTGTTTTGAATATTCACTCCGAGCACGAATGCATACAGTAGACGAACCATACGGGATTCTAAACCAGTAGACTGCCTACCATGACAGGCAGGGACCTCGAATTGAAACGTCTCGCCGAGAGGGTCGGCCGGCACTTGCTTAAAGGGCGCCGCCACGCCGCAACGGCGGAGTCTTGCACGGGTGGCTGGATTGCCAAGGCGCTGACGGATATTGCGGGCAGCTCGGACTGGTTCGTCGAAGGCTTTGTTACTTACAGCAATGAGTCCAAGGTTCGGCGGCTCGGTGTGCCGCGCGGAGTTTTGCAGCGGCGCGGCGCGGTCAGCGAAGCGACCGTTCGAGCCATGGCGGCCGGCGCGCTTCGACGCAGTAAGGCGCAGATCGCGGTGGCCGTGACCGGCATCGCCGGCCCGGGCGGTGCCGTTCCAGGGAAGCCGGTGGGAACCGTTTGGTTGGGCTGGGCCACGCGCCGCGGTGGCGCCATTCGCGTCGCCACCGCATTGAAGCGATTTCGCGGCGACCGTGAGACGGTGCGACGCAAGACTGTGAGGGATGCCCTTCAAGGCTTGCTAACCCGCTGATTCGCTGTCCGCGCGAGGTGTGCATTGCGATTATTTTTTGCGCTCTGGCCGGATTGCGACGTCACGCGGCAGATCACAGATACGGCCCACCAGCTGAATCTCGAGGGCCGCAGGGTTGATCCGAAGAACTACCATGTGACCCTTGCTTTTGTCGGCGAAGTACCTGCAACCAAGCTCGCGGTGCTGCAGCAGATCGGCCGATCGGTGCGCGCACCTCAATTCACTTTCGAGTGCGATTCGATTGAATTCTGGCGGGAGCCGCAGGTTGTGGTGGCCGCGGCTCGTACAGCCCCGCCGGGACTGGTGGCTCTTTGGACGACGTTAAATGAGGCGATCGGATTGCCGAGAGAGCGGCTGCGTGCGCATGTAACGCTCGCGAGGAAGGTCACGCAAGCCCCTGTGCCGCAAGCAATGTCGCCCGTGGTGTGGCGGGCAACAAACTTCAGTTTGATTTGCTCCGACACCGGCGGCGTCGAGTCCGCGTATACAGTACTCGACACCTGGTCACTACTGGATAAAACCGAAAACCACTGAGAAATCTCTGCGAATTCACTGCATATCGGACGAGCGTTGCGCGCTGAATATGAAATAATAGCGGCACACTTTGTAGAGGACTGTCTATGGATGAGAATCGCAAAAAAGCTCTCGCTGCCGCGTTGAGCCAGATCGAAAAGCAATTTGGCAAGGGCTCGGTCATGCGCTTGGGCGATGCCGGTGCCACCTACGAGGTGGATTCGATCCCGACGGGTTCATTGGGTCTGGATATTGCACTCGGCGTCGGCGGCATTCCGCGCGGCCGCGTGATCGAAATTTTTGGGCCGGAGTCCTCGGGTAAGACCACACTGACACTGGCCATCATCGCCTCCGCGCAGGCCAACGGCGGCACCGCGGCGTTCGTCGATGCCGAACATGCGCTCGATCCTGTGTACGCGGAAAAGCTCGGCGTCAAGGTCAATGATCTACTGGTGTCCCAACCCGACACCGGCGAGCAGGCGCTGGAAATTACCGACATGCTGGTGCGTTCCGGGGCCGTCGATGTCGTCGTGGTCGACTCCGTTGCCGCGCTCACACCGAAGGCTGAGATCGAAGGCGAAATGGGCGATCAACACATGGGGTTGCAGGCGCGCCTCATGTCACAGGCGTTGCGCAAGTTGACCGGCAATATCAAACGATCCAACACCATTGTGATTTTCATCAACCAGATTCGTATGAAAATCGGCGTCATGTTCGGTAACCCCGAAACCACAACCGGCGGAAACGCTCTGAAGTTTTACTCATCTGTGCGCATGGACATTCGGCGCATCGGGGCCATCAAAAATGGCGAGGAAGTGGTGGGGTCGATGACTCGCGTGAAAGTCGTCAAGAACAAAGTGGCGCCCCCGTTCCGGGAGACGGAATTCGAGATCATGTACGGCACCGGCATTTCCAAGGAAGGCGAGCTCATTGAATTGGGTGTCCTACACAACATGGTGGAAAAATCCGGGTCTTGGTACAGCTATAAAGGCGAGCGGATAGGGCAGGGCAAGGACAACGCCCGGGTGTTTTTGCAGCAGCATCCCGAGATCGCCAAGGATATCGAGGCGCAGGTCCGCGCCAAGTTGATTCCGGAAAAGGCGACCATGAATCGGGGTGTCGACGTCAAAGAGGCTTAATGCCCTGGCTGGCCGGCCTGTCGAGCCCCTAGACGCGCGCGCGGCCCGGGTCGCGGCGCTGGATGCGCTGGCGCGGCGTGACTACGCCTCCGAGGATTTGCGCCTCAAACTGCTCGAGAAAGGTTACGATGTCTCCGTCGTGCTGCCCTTGCTCGAGGCGCTGCGCGATGAAAAACTACTCGATGACCGGCGCTACTTGGAGAACTTCGTGGCCTATCACGCCGCAAGGGGCCAGGGGCCGCTGCGGATCCGACTGGAATTGCGCCGGCACGGTTTGCATGGAACGCAGGTGGAGGACTACCTCGACTCCTTTCCTGATTGGATTGCGCATCTTGAAAAGGCGCGCGTGAAGAAATTTGGCGCCCAATTGCCTGAGAATTACGCTGACAGGCAGTTGCAAGTGCGATTTCTAGGTTACCGAGGTTTCACGAGCGCCCAGATTCGAATGGCTTTAGGCTTTGACGTTGAGCTTGATTGAAGACGGCAACCGGACATGAAACGCGACCCAAAATCCAAATTGATGACGACCTCGGAGATCCGGGCCAGTTTCCTGGAATTTTTCCGCAAGAACGGCCATAGGGTCTTGCCGTCGAGTTCGCTCGTCCCCGCCAATGACCCGACTCTGTTGTTTACCAACGCCGGCATGGTGCAGTTCAAGGATTTATTCCTCGGCAAGGAAGTGCGCGACTACTCCCGCGCTGCCACCGCGCAACGCTGCGTGCGCGCAGGCGGCAAGCACAACGATTTGGAGAATGTCGGCTACACGGCGCGGCATCATACGTTTTTCGAAATGTTGGGAAACTTCAGCTTTGGCGATTACTTCAAACGCGAAGGGATCCACTTCGCCTGGAACTTCATCACCGG
>DASYIN010000159.1:0-55121 GCA_035997505.1 Steroidobacteraceae bacterium
ACCCTCGTTCTTTGTCATCACCCGGCAGGAAGAGCCTGCGCCGGTCATTGTCTATTGCAATAAAGTCGTGGCGGAGCAACACGGCTATCCGCGCGAAGAGCTGATCGGCAAACCCATCACGGTCCTCACGCAATGGATGGGGCGCAACTCCGGCCATTTGAAAGACGTTCGGGAGGCGCTGCGCGCGGGCCAGACATTTCAGTATGAGGACGAAGTCACGCGGCGTGACGGCAGTACCTTTTGGCTTGGTGTATCCGTCAGACCCTTGTACGACGCGGCCGGGCAACTGACCCACGCGGTGGTTATGGGCGCCGACATCACGGCGAAGCGCATCGAAACCCGCAAGAAGCAGGAACTTCAAGACAAGCTCGTGGCCGAAATGCAGGAGCGCGAGCGTATGGTGATTGAACTTCAATTGGCGCAGAAATTGGAATCGGTCGGCCGGCTCGCCGCCGGCATCGCCCATGAAATCAACACGCCGATTCAATACGTGGGCGACAGCGTGCATTTTTTGCGCAGCGCCTTCGATGATCTTGACAATCTTTTCGAACGCTCGAATGAGGCAATGGCCCTCTTGCCGGATTGCGCCGGGCGCACGGCTTATCAACTCGAAATCGCGGAGGCGGCGAAAAAATACGATCTGGACTATTTGCGCGTCGAGGTCCCAAAGGCTTTCACTCGGACTTTCGACGGCGTCGAAAGGGTCACGAACATCGTCAAGGCAATGAAGGAATTTGCCCATCCGGATGCGAGGGAACAGAGCCCCGTGGACCTGCTGCATGCGTTGCAAACCACGCTGCTGGTGGCTTCCAACGAGTACAAATACGTCGCCAAGGTGCAAACCGAATTCGAGGAGCTGCCTTTTGTGGTTTGCAATGTCGGCGAGCTCAATCAGGTGTTTTTAAACCTCATCGTAAACGCAGCCCATGCCATCAAAGACGCCGGCAAGGACGTCGACACCGGTCAGATCACCATTCGAGCAACCCTCGAGGGCGAACAGGCCGTGATTCGCGTGGGCGACAACGGCTGCGGCGTGCCCGCGGAAAATCTTTCAAAAATCTACGATCCCTTCTTTACGACCAAGGAAGTGGGCCGGGGTACGGGGCAAGGGCTCGCAATCAGCCATTCCATTGTGGTGGACAAGCATGGCGGCGAAATCAGCGTCGCCAGCGAAGTCGGTGTGGGCACGCAATTCACCGTGAGGCTGCCGATCGCCGGACGTAACGGGCGGCTGTCCCAATGAGGGACATTTTATTCGTCGACGATGATCGCGATCTGCTCGATAGCGTGCGAGCACGCTTGTACAAGCATCGCCACGACTGGAACATGCAGTTCGTCCTGAGCGGCGATGAAGCCATCGCGGCGATGGAGCAGCAGCAGTTCGACCTGGTTGTCTCGGATGTGCGCATGCCGGGAATGGATGGGGGGCAGTTGCTCACGGTGGTGAAGCAGCGTTGGCCCAACGCGATGCGCATCATTGTGTCGGGCTATTCCGATCCGGTGCAGGCCGTGAGGCTCACCTCGCTGGCGCATCAATACGTGGCGAAGCCCTGCGATGGTCGAGAACTGGAAAACATCATCGAGCGCTGCTTTCACCTCAAGGATTTGCTCGGGCAGGAATCGCTGCGCACCGTGGTCGGCCGCATCGCCAAGCTGCCCGCGATGCCGAAGACCTATGGCCTACTGCAGGCAGCCCTCGCCAAGCCCAGCGTCACAGCCGCTGAAATCGGCGATATCGTCAATGCGGACGCCGCAATCGCCAGCAAGGTTCTGCAGATTACAAATTCCGCGTTCTTTCGATTGCGCAAGCCGATGGTACGAATCAAGGACGCGGTCACCTACCTGGGCTTCGCAACGGTGCGCAACCTGGTGCTGTCGGCCGAGATTTTTTCGAAATGGCAGCCTACAAAAAGCCTGTCGGACGTGGATCCGGAGCGCCTGCAAACTCACGCGCAGTGCACGGCGGCCGCCTGCAAAGCGCTGGCTGGGGCCCGGGCGTCGCCCGATGATGCATGGCTGGCTGGGCTGCTGCACGATATCGGTTATTGGATCATGGTTCAGGAGTGCCCCGAGGACCTTGCGAGCGCGCTCGAGCTGGCGCGTGCCGAAAGTCTGCCTCTGCTCGAGTGTGAGCGGCGCATTACGGGTGCGACTCATGCGGAGATCGGCGCCTATCTGCTGGGACTTTGGGGGTTGCCATACGCCATCGTGGAGGCGGTTGCCTTGCATCACACCCCCAAAGCGGTGACTCCGCACGGCTACGATCTGGTGGGCGCGCTGGCGGTGTCGCATGCATTGGTCGATCCCGCCAACGCCTATGCGATCATCTCCCCCGCGCAACCGGATCAGAGCGTCGATGCCAACTATCTAGCCAGCCTGAATGCGCCCTTCGACTGGCAGGGGGCCCAGACGCGGGTGGCGAACGCCTTACGGCCAACCTAATGCAACAAAATCATGGCAGACATATGAATCGCGAAGAACTCCCCAGCATTCTCTGCGTGGACGATGAGCCACGAATCGTGGACAGCTTGGCGGTGCATCTGCGCCGCGACTACCAGGTGTTCGCAGCCAATGGCGGTCATAGCGCTTTGCAAATGCTCAAAGAGAAGGGCGCGCCCGCGGTCATCGTTTCCGATATGCGGATGCCGGGAATGGACGGCGCGACGCTGCTCAAGCACGTCAGGCAGCTTTACCCGGAAACGACCCGCATTCTGCTGACCGGAGAAACCGGACGCGACGCCGCCATCGCGGCCGTCAACGAGGGACAGATCTTCCGGTTCTTGACCAAGCCCTGTCCCCCCGATCAGTTGCGCAGCGCGATTGAAGCCGGGGTGTTGCATCACCGGCTGCTGATCGCTGAAAAAGTGCTGTTGCAGGAGACCTTGATCGGTTGCATCAAGGCGCTAGTCGACATCCTCGCCATTACCAATCCTGTTGCCTTCGGACGCGCCACGCGGGTAAAGCGTCTTGCCACCGAGTTTGCCGCATCCCTGGGCAAAACGGGTTTCTGGCAACTCGAAGCGGCGGCCATGCTTTCTCAGATCGGATACATATCACTGCCGATCGAGCTGGTGGAAAAACTCTACTACGGCAAACGCTTGACGCCCGAAGAGCGGGTGCTTGCAGATGGCGCACCCTTGGTTGCGCAGAAACTCCTGGGCCGCATTCCACGGCTCGAGCAGGTCATGGAAATATTGGCCTCGATCGGTCAATCGAAAACCGAACAGCCCGACGGCTTGGTCAAGCTCGGGGCGGATATCCTGAATCTGGTGCTCGAATATGACGCGCAGATCGCGCAGGGTCACAGCGCTGATGTGGCGCTATCGTCCGTGCGTGCTCATACCGCGCGATTCGACAGCAAGCTGGTGGATAGTCTCGAGTCGCTGGTGGGTCTGGCCGCAGGCACACCCGACGTGAGGGAAGTGCCGGTGGGGCGGCTCACCGCGGGAATGGTGTTCATGGACGATTTCTACACCCATATCGGCACGCTGCTGGTCCCGAAGGGGTTCGAGGTTACCGAGGCTTTCCTCGAACGCGCGCGCAACTTTGGACCCGGCATCCTGCAGGATAAAGTACGCGTGATCGCGCCGGCGAAATCAAGCGGCTGAGGCCGCAAACTTCACGATCGCATCCGCCTGCGCATCCAGCGAATCGACGAAAGGGACGGTCACGGCGGCGGCGATTACCGAGAGCTCGCTGCATCCGATCAGCAACACATCGGCTTGGGTTGCGAGCTCGCGCGCAATGTGGCCGAGCACTGACTGACTTTGCAGTCCGGTCTCTCCGCGCTTTACCGCCTGGATCAAGGCCATGATTTCTTCCTGACGCTTGGGGTGGACGACGGCGATGCCGTGAGCAAAAAAGGCTTTCGCGTACAACTCTGTGGCGAGCACGGCCGAGGATGCCAGTAAGCCGACACGCGCGATGCGCGGCGAGCCGGCGATTTGCTCGACGGTCAGGTCAATCATGTCGAGCAATGGGATACTGACCGCACGTCGAATCGAATGCGCATAGGCATGCGCCGTGTTGCACGGGATCGCCAGCGCGTGCGCGCCTGCGCGTTGCAGATTGACGGCGATCCGAATCAGTTCCGGCGTGGGATCGGCACCCGTTCCCTCGATCAAGTGCGCGATGCGGGAGGGGATCTTGGGGTTACTTTCCACGATAAGATGGATGTGGTCCTGATCATCGTGCGCGGGCGTCTTCGCCAGCACACGCCGCATAAGATCCACGGTGGCCTCCGGCCCCATGCCGCCAATGATGCCCACGACGCGATGCATCGATGTCCCTTTAGGCGGCCTTGGATCGGCGAGCGGCGCCAAATCCAAAGTCATCGACATAGCCAAACAGACCCACGCTGCCGCCGGTGTGAATAAAAACGATGTTTTGTCCCTTCTTGAACATGCCCTTGGCGATGAGATCGAGGAAGCCAGCCATACCCTTGCCGGTGTAAACGGGATCCAGCAGGATTCCCTCCAGGCGCGCAAGCGTCTGGATGGCATCGAGCGAACCTGGCGTCGAGAATCCATATCCCTTGCCGACATAGTCGCTGTTCGCGACCACATCCTCGCGCTTCACCGCGCCCGGTGTGCCGCATAGGTCAGCCGTGGCGCACGCCAGCTTGAATACGTTCTCTTCCTGACGCTCGCGGGGGGCGCGCACTCCGATACCTAAGAGCGGCACGCCCGAGCGGATGCCGGCGAGACCTGTGATCAAGCCTGCCTGGGTTCCCGCGCTGCCCGTGGCATGCACCACGTGATCGATTTTCAGGCCCATGTCGTTGGCCTGGCCGATGAGCTCCATTGCCGCGTTGACGTAGCCCAAGGCGCCGATTGGGTTCGACCCGCCGCCGGGAATGAGGTACGGCTTGCGTCCCTCGCTTTTGAACCTCGCGCCGACTTTGGCCAGTTCGCCATTCATGTCCGGATTTGTCGCGCAACGCTCGATGCTTGCGCCGTGCAAGTGGTCCAGCAGAACGTTGCCGCTTTCGGTGTAGTCGTGGTCCGTCTTGCCGGTGCGATCCTCCAGCAAGAGGTGGCAGTCGATGCGCATTTTCGCCGCGCAAGCCGCGGTCTGGCGCGCATGATTCGACTGCGTGGCCCCTTGAGTCAGCACGATGTCGGCTCCCTGTTCCCGTGCTTCGGCCAGCAGAAACTCGAGCTTCCGTGTCTTGTTGCCGCCGCTCGACATGCCGGTGCAATCGTCCCGCTTGATCCAAATCTCGGGGCCGTTGAGCGCCTTGCTCAGGTTTGGCAGGTATTCGAGCGGCGTCGGTAGATGCGCGAAACGGATTCGTGGGAAGCGTGCAAGGTTCATTGTTTACTCACATTTAGAAACGGAATGGGCGCTCCGGGATAGACATTCTGGGGCAGCTGTCCGTTCCATCGATTGCAGACCGTGGATATTCTCGCCGGATTGACGCCGAGGCGCGCGTTTTGTTACATGCACTCATGTTCAAGGCCATTTTAGTCGAGCGCGACCCCGCACCGTACCGTGCGAACTTGACGGATCTCGACGAGGCGCAATTGCCTCCCGGGGATGTCACCGTGCGCATCGATTATTCGACACTGAATTACAAGGACGCTCTGGCGATCACCGGCAAAGGACCGGTCGTGCGTCAGTTTCCCATGGTGCCCGGGATCGACTTTGCGGGCACGGTCGAGCGCTCGAGCCATGGGGACCATAAAATCGGAGATCGGGTGGTGCTCAACGGTTGGGGAGTAGGCGAGGGCCATTGGGGCGGACTCGCACAGATTGCGCGCGTCAAAGGGGAGTGGCTGGTTCCGCTGCCTGCGGCCCTGACGACGCGGCAAGCGATGGCGGTCGGCACCGCCGGCTATACGGCGATGTTGTGCGTGATCGCGTTGGAGCGCCACGGCATCACGCCTCAGAGCGGAGATATCCTGGTAACGGGAGCGGCGGGCGGTGTGGGCAGCATTGCGGTCGCGATACTGGCGAATCTGGGATTTCGAGTTGTTGCAATGACCGGGCGGCCAGCCGAAACGGACTTTCTCAAGCAATTGGGTGCAGCCGAAATTATCGATCGCGCGCAATTTTCGACCGCGGCAAAGCCGCTGAGCAAGGAGCGCTGGGCGGCAGCAATCGACGTGGTCGGCAGTCATACTTTGGCCAATGTCTGTGCATCGCTGCGCTATGGAGGTGTGGTGACCGCGTGCGGACTGGCCGGCGGACTGGACTTTCCGGCGTCGGTCGCCCCGTTCATCCTGCGCGGCATCACGCTGGCGGGCATCGACAGTGTCATGCGCCCGCGAGCCGATCGCCTGGAAGCGTGGCGCCGACTGAGCCGCGATCTGGATGTGCACCGGCTCGAACTGCTCACCGAGGAAATTGCCCTCTCCCACGCCATCGAGCGTGCCGGGCAGTTTCTTGAAGGCCGCATTCGAGGACGGATTGTGGTCGATGTGAATCGGTAGTTGCGTTCGCGTGCACTGTCCGCTGAGCGTCCGCGGACACTGTCCGCGGACACCGTACGCAACCCGCGTTGGAATAATCCTAAGATAAACAATAGCTTATTTCGCGGAAGATGCCTGGCACGGCCCTTGCTAAGTGCTAGGCATGGTACGAATTTCGTTGTCGTTGGGCTTTCTGGTATTGGCGGCGCAAGGCGCCAGTGCCAACGACTTGCAACAGTTCTACGAACTCGCGCAGACCCGCGACACGATCCTGCAGGCGGCGCATTTTCAGCGCGATGCGCTGGTAGAGGCGCGTCCGCAGGCGATCGCTCAGTGGCTGCCGCAGCTTTCCGCGAATGCCTCCGTCACCCGCGAGCGCGCAGATTTCGCCAGCGGGCCGGCGCTCGGGAGCCAGGCGGCCGATTGCGCCATTAGTTCCACCGCCACCACGCAGCGCTGCTACGGCACCGCGCGCTCTCTGGGGCTCAACATGTCGCAGACCCTGTGGAGCTTTCAGTCGTTCAGCCAGCTCAAGGAAGCCAACTTTCAGGTGGCGGCGGCTGAAGCCAGCTACCAGGGCGCCCAGCAGAGTCTGCTGCTTCGAGTGGCGCAGGCGTACTTCGGGATCCTGTCCGCCGCGGATCAGCTGGCGACCAACGTTGCCGAGCGTGAGACGTTCAATACGCTGTTGAATCAAGCCAAGTCACGCGAGCAAACCGGTGTCGGTCCCCGCAGCGATGTGGAACAGGCGCAGGCCTTCTTCGACGCCACGGAACAGAGCGTCATTGACGCGCGCAACGCGCTCGATGATGCGAATCTCGCGCTGACTCAAATCATCGGCGAGCGCGTCGAAAAAGTGGCGCCGCTGCGCGAGGACATTCCCTTGCTCGCGCCGCAACCGGCGACCGTGGATGAGTGGGTGTCCTCCGCCCGGCTGGATAACTTCGATGTGCGCACCGCGCAGCTCAATATGGAAGCCGCATCCCGCGATATCGGCGTGCAGCGCGGACGGGGCTTGCCGACGATTTCGCTCACCGGCTCCGGATCAAAAATCACCCAGGATGATGTGCTGGGCGGCAATCAACGGCTCGACACGGTCGGAGTGTCCTTCAACTGGCCAATCTTTCAGGGCGGCGCCATCGCCTCGGCGGTGCGCCAATCCCGCGCGCTATTTCACCAGACCCAGGCCAATTACGAGGCGGCACAACGCAGCACCGAAGTGCAGACCCGCGCGGCGTTTCGCGGCATCGTCACGGGCATTCAACGCATTGGCGCGGCACGCCGGGCGGTTGAATCCGGCCAGCTCGCGGTCGAAGCCATGCGGCGCAACGTCGAATTCGGCACAGGCAATGAATTTGAATTGCTGAATGCGCAAAACAACTACTACGCCGCACGGCGCGCCTATTCCCAAGCTCGCTATGACTACCTCACCAACGTGTTGACGCTCAAACAACAGGCCGGTCGCTTGACCGAGCAAGACCTCGTTGCCATCGATAATCTTCTCATCGAGAAAGCCGCATGAGCATGCGATTACTACCCAAGGAACCCATCATGCTTCGCGATACATCCGCGCAGGATCGCGTGATCGAACCGAAAAATGTTTTCCAGCGTCATCGCAAGCTGATCGTGGCCGGCGCGATTGCCGCCGCCCTGCTCATCACCTTGATTGTGGTGTTGATGCGCTACTCCGGCGCCGGGGTTTCCGTTGACCGCTCGCGTGTATCGATCGCAACCGTCGAACGCGGCAACTTCATCCGCGACATTTCCGCCGACGGTCAAGTCGTGGCCGCGGTCAGTCCGACCCTATACGCCAATGCGCTCGGCACGGTGACGTTGAAGGTCCATGCCGGCGACACGGTCTCCAAGGGGCAGGTCTTGGCAGTGGTCGACAGCCCCGATCTCACCGCGAAGTTCTCGCAGGAATCGGCCACCCTGGCGAGTCTGCGCCTCGATTGGGAACGCTCCACGCTCGATGCCGAGCACAAGCTCGCGCAAATGCGCGACGCATACAACCAGGCGGAGGTCGATCAAAAGACGGCGCAGCGCGAGCGAGATCGCAGCCGCAAGGCCTACGAACTCGGTTCCTACTCGGAACTGCAGGCCCTCAGAGCTGAGGACGCCTTGGAAAAAGCGCAGTTCGCCTTCCAGCAAGCGAAGAGCACGTACGATGCGCAGCCAAAGCAAAATCGCTTCGATATCGACAGCAAAAAGGCGTTGCTCGACCGCCAGCAATTCATGGTGAGCGATCTGCAGCGTCAGGTCGACGGCTTGAACGTGAAATCGCCGGTGGACGGTCAGGTGGGCCAGGTCCAGGTAGCGGATCGCAGCAGTGTCGCGAAGGACGCGCCGATGCTCACGGTCGTAGACCTGTCGGCGCTCGAAGTCGAGATCAAGGTCACGGAGAGTCTCGCCCGCGACCTGCGCCCCGGCATGGGCGCCGATCTCGAGGGCGGCGGCCATCACTGGCAGGGTGTCGTGAGCGGCGTGTCGCCCGAGGTCGTTGCCGGCCAGGTCACCGCCCGGCTGCGCTTTGGCGCCGAGAAGCCGGCCGGCCTGCGGCAAAGCCAGCGCCTGTCGGTTCGCATTTTTCTCGACCGGCGCGACAACGTGCTGATGGTCGATCGCGGCTCCTTTGTGGACCAGGAAGGCGGCGGCTTCGCCTACGTGGTCCGCGGAAATATTGCACAGCGAACGCCTGTACGCTTGGGCGCCGCGAGCATCGCCAAAGTCGAGATCCTGGACGGACTTGCCGTCGGGGACCAGATCGTCATCTCCGGAACCGATGCGTTCAACGGCGCGCAGCGCATCATCCTTAGTCACTGATTGAACAACTTAGCCTGTGAGGCCACACCATGCTTAAAATGACTCACCTCTCCAAAGCGTATCGCACCGAAGTCGTGGAGACTTACGCGTTGCGGGACTTCTCGATCCACGTGCGCGAAGGCGAGTTCGTCGCGGTAACTGGTCCTTCAGGTTCGGGTAAGACGACCTTCCTGACCATCGCGGGCCTGCTCGAGGAATTCAGCGGCGGCGAGTATCAACTGGACGGCGCCAATGTTCGGGGGTTGAATGACAATCAGCGTTCGCGGCTGCGAAACGAAAAGATTGGCTTCATCTTCCAGGCCTTTAACCTGATTGCCGACTTGAATGTGCAGGACAACATCGACGTGCCGCTGCGCTATCGCGGCTTCAATGCCGCAGAAAGGCGCCGCCGGATCCAGGAAGCGCTGGGCCGGGTCGGTCTGTCGGCACGCTCGCGGCACTATCCGGCAGAGTTGTCCGGCGGCCAGCAACAGCGAGTAGCCATTGCCCGCGCACTCGCAGGCTCGCCGCGGCTGCTGCTGGCGGACGAACCTACCGGCAACCTCGATACCCAGATGGCACGCGGCGTGTTGGATCTGCTCGAGGAACTGCACCGCGACGGCGCCACCATCGTCATGGTGACGCATGATCCGGAACTCGCGGTCCGCGCGCAGCGCGAGGTGCACATCGTCGACGGTCAAGTGGTGGATTTGGCCGCCCAGCCGCGCCTCGTTGCCACAGCGAACGCCAACACCTAGGAGGCTATCGTGTTCAGCTACTACTTCGGTCTTGCAGTTCGCAGCCTCAAGCGCAATATTGTGCTCACGGTGTTGATGATCGCGGCGGTGGGCGTCGGCATCGGTGCCTCGATGACGACCCTGACGGTATTTCGCGCCATGGACAACGATCCCATTCCGCAGAAGTCGCGCCAGTTATTCGCCGTGCAAATCGATAATTGGGGCCCCGAGAACAAGAGCATCGCCGGCGGCGATAAGGAACGCTTGCAGGAGCAGATCAGCTATATCGACGCGGTAGGGCTGATGAATGCCAAGTCCGCGCACCGCCAAATAGCGATGTACAAGACGGGTGCCGCGCTGACGCCGGTGAATGCCCAATTGCTGCCTTTTCAAGTACAGATACGGGCCACCTATACGGATTTCTTTCCGATGTTCCAGACGCCTTTTTTGGCGGGCGGACCCTGGAGCGCGGATGACGACAAGAATCACGCCGACGTCGTCGTGATCACGCAAAAGCTCAACGATAAAGTGTTCGGCGGCGGCAACTCGGTCGGCAAGAGCATCAATCTCGACAATCACGATTTCCGGGTTGTCGGTGTCTTAAGGTTCTGGCAGCCCACGCCGCAGTTTTACGATCTCAACAATGATCAGTTTGGCGAGGGCGCTGAGATTTACATGCCCTTCACGCGCGCCATCGGCGGTCAAATGGGAAGCTGGGGAAACAATAACTGCAGCGGCAATGTTGGAGAACCCGGTTGGGAAGGACGCTTACATTCCGAATGCGTCTGGATACAGTTCTGGGCCGAACTGCCCACCGAGGCAGAGGTTGCGGCCTATCGCGCCTTCTTGAACAACTACGCCTCGGATCAGCAGCGCTCCGGGCGCTTTCACTGGCCCGCGCACACGAAGATTCGTGACGTGCGCGAGTGGCTGGCCTACCGGCACGTGGTTTCGGATGAAGTTCGAATTCTCGTCCTGGTCAGCTTCAGCTTTCTTTTGGTGTGTTTGCTCAATGCCATGGGTCTCATGCTGGCGAAAATCATGGGGCGTGCGGGGGACATCGGCGTGCGCCGCGCGCTGGGTGCGAGCCGCAGCGCTATCTTCGGCCAGTGCCTGATAGAGGCCGGTGTCGTCGGACTTGCGGGCGGCCTGTTGGGACTGGCATTGACGGCGCTGGGTCTCATGGGTCTGCGCTCGCTTTTATCGGAAGAAGCCAGTCGTCTCACCCACTTCAGTCCCGCGGACATTACCATCGCGATCGTTCTCGCCGTGCTGGCAACCACGCTGGCCGGCTTGTATCCAACCTGGCGCGCCGCGCAGGTTCAACCGGCGTGGCAACTCAAGGCTCAGTAGGAGGCACTATGCAATTTCGTCCTATTATCTCTGCGATGCGCCGTAACAAGGTCGGCGCCATCCTGATTGCGGTACAAATGGCGATCACGCTGGCCATACTCTGCAATGCCCTGTTCATCATCCAACAGAGGCTTGCCATGAGCAAACGGCCGACGGGCGTAGACGAAGCCAACGTCGTGGTGCTCGACAATCAATGGGTGGGCAACCCGACGGATCAGGGTGCGCGTCAACAGGCAGACCTGGCGGCTCTGCGATCCTTGCTGGGTGTTCAGGATGCGTTTGCCACCAATAGTGTTCCCCTGACCGACGGCGGCTCGAGCACGGGCATCAATCTGCATCCGGATCAGAAGACCCCCACCGCATCGTCTGCCCTGTACTTCGGCGACGAACACACAATCGCGGCATGGGGACTGAAATTGATTGCCGGCCGCAATTTCAATTCGGATGAAGTCGTGGACAAGATCGGTTACACCGACATCAAGTCGCCGGCCGCCGTGATCATCACCAAGGAACTGGCGGATAAGCTGTTTCCCAACGCGAGTGCGGTGGGTCAGAGCATCTACGACGACTCCCTGAAGGGCCAAGTGCCGATCGTCGGGGTAGTCGATCGATTGCAAGTACCTTGGGTGTCAGCGGGCGGATTCGCCAACTCGTTCATCGAAAACTCGATCATTCTGCCGTTTCGCTTTGTGAGCCCATATCCGATTCTGTACGTCGTGCACGCGCAACCCGGTCAGGCGGCGGCAGTGATTCAGGCGGCGCCAAAGAAGCTGTTTGACATCAGCCGTGCGCGGGTGATTGGCAAGGTCCGGGCCATGACGACGTTGCGCACAGAGATTTATAAGGACGATAAGGGCCTGGCGGTGATTCTTGCGGTGGTGTGCGCGGCACTCTTGGCCGTCACGTCGTTCGGCATCGTTGGGCTCACCAGCTACTGGGTCGCGCAGCGCCGCCGCCAGATCGGAATTCGGCGAGCCCTGGGCGCGACTCGCAATGCCATCATCCAATACTTCCAGACCGAGAATCTCCTGATCGCCGGTGCGGGCGCCGCGATCGGAGTTGCCCTGGCGGTGTCGCTGAATCTGTGGATGGTCAACTCCTTTGCCATGCAGCGCTTGAACACCGGATACACTCTGATCGGTGCGGTCGTGGTGATGTTGCTAGGTCAAGCCGCCGTGCTCTGGCCCGCGCTAAAAGCCGCGTCGATTTCACCGGCATTGGCGACGCGGGCTGCGTAAGTACCGGAGCGCACAGGTGTTTCGCTACTATTTGCGACTCGGACTCCGCAGCCTGCGGCGAAACATGGTGTTGACGGGCCTGATGATCGCCGCCATTGCGGTCGGCATCGGCGCGTGCATGACGGCGCTGACGGTGTTTCGCGCCATGTCGGGCGATCCCATTCCCCGGAAATCGAGTCAGCTGTTCGCTCCGCAGATTGACAACTGGGGCCCCGACAAACACAACGGAGGTTCGCCGGATCTCTTGGAAGCACAGTTGAGTTATATCGACGTCGTCGGATTGACGCGCGCCCATGCCGCGAAACGCCAAACCGGAATGTACGCGACGCGGCTGACATTGCGGCCCGCTGATCCAGGACAAAAGCCGACGAAAGTCCTGGCGCGTGCGGCGGACACGGATTTCTTCCCAATGTTCGACATCCCATTCAAATACGGCAGAGCATGGCCGGCCTCCGACGACGCAAATCGCGCCGCCGTGATCGTGCTGTCCCGCGAGATGAATGAAAAACTCTTCGGCGGTGCAAACAGCGTGGGAAAAACGCTGCGTCTCGGCGACGATACTTATACCGTGAGCGGCGTTCTGGATGAATGGCGACCTCTGCCGCGATTCTACGATCTGGCCATCCGGCCGTTCGGCGACGGCGATACCGTTTTCATGCCTTTTTCTACTGCCATCGACAAGCATCTGAATAATACCGGAAGCACCTCGTGCAACGGCGACCTGGACGCCGGCTGGGAGGGGCGATTGCGATCGGATTGCATCTGGCTGCAATACTGGGTCGAGTTGCCCACTGCGGCAGACGTGCAAAGCTATCGGACATTTCTCAATAATTACGCGGCCGAGCAGCAGCATTTGGGCCGATTTCACTGGCCGCCGCATACGCAATTGCGTGATGTCAATGAATGGCTCCGATACCGGCACATCGTGCCCAACGAGGTACGCATTCTCATCCTGGTGTCGTTCGGATTTTTGCTGGTCTGCCTCATGAATGCGATGGGCCTGATGCTTGCGAAAATAATGGGCCGCGCCGGCGACATTGGTGTACGCCGGGCGCTCGGCGCCAGCCGCAGGGCGATATTCGCGCAGTGCCTGATCGAAACGGGTGTAGTGGGTCTGGCCGGCGGAATGCTTGGGCTCGGATTGACCGCGCTGGGTCTGTGGGCCGCCCGCTCGTTGCTCGCGAAGCAATTTGTCGCCCTGGCGCATCTTGATCTGACCGATACCGCCATTGCGGTGCTGCTCGCAGTCGGCGCAACGGTGCTCGCCGGAATCTATCCGACCTGGCGGGCAGCACATGTGCAGCCTGCCTGGCAACTAAAATCTCAATAGGGGGATGACATGGGACTTCGCCCGATACTTTCCGCCATGCGCCGAAATAAGTTCGGCGCGCTGCTCATTGCCGCACAGATGGCCGTCACGCTGGCTTTTCTCGCCAATGCGCTCACTCTGGTCGAACAACGCACCGCATGGAGCGACAGACCGTCAGGGTTGGACGAGGCGAATATTTTTGTGATGAACAGCGAAACTGTCGACCACGGCGGCGATCTGGCCGCGCGCCAGGCCGGCGACATCGATGCCCTGCGGGCACTGCCCGGGGTCGTGGATGCCTTCACGACCGACATGTATCCCATGGAAGGAGGCGGCTGGGTCGAGTCGGTGAATTTGACCGCGGATCAAAAAACCCCCACCACGCATGCCGCCCACTACATGGGCGACGACCACGCCTTGCACACCATGGGGCTGAAACTGATCGCCGGGCGCAATTTTACGGCCGCGGAGATCCTGAATAGAACGGACGACAACATTCCGTTGCCGAGCGGCTTCATTGTCACGAGGGTCTTGGCGGAGAAGCTGTTCCCGCAAGGCAACGCACTGGGGCAACCGATATTTGTGGAGAATGACAAGCCGAGACCCATAATCGGGATCGTCGACCGCCTGCTGGGCCCGATGACTGTCGCCACTGGTTTTCACAGTACCTATGCCGAAAATTCTGTGATCACCCCGTATCGTTTAATCGGTGACTACAACGTTTACATGGTGCGCGTGCAGCCGGGCCAGCTGAATACGGTGATGAAAGCGGCAGAAGCGAAGCTGATGCAATTGCAGGGCAATCGGATCCTGCAAACTCTATCCATGCCCCAGGTGCGCGCCGATGCGTATCGCGGCGATCACGGGCTCATCGTGCTGTTGACCAGCATTTGCGTCGCCTTGCTGATTGTCACGGCCTTTGGAATCATCGGCCTGACGAGCTACTGGGTGGCCCAGCGCCGGCAGCAGATTGGGATTCGGCGGGCTTTGGGCGCCACCCGGCAGGCCATCGTGCGTTATTTCCAAACCGAGAATTTCATGATCGCAGCGACGGGCGCGACGATCGGCATCGCCTTCGCCATTGCATTGAATCTGTGGATGGTGCGTAGTTTTGAAATGGTACGCATGGACAACAGCCGTGCCGTTGCCGGCGCCCTCATCATCCTGGTGCTCGGCCAATTCGCAGTGCTGTGGCCGGCGCTGCGTGCTGCCTCGATTCCGCCCGCCTTGGCGACCCGCGGGGGATAGCCTCGAAGGGGTGGGTGTGAATCGGCGCGCCACCCGCTAACATGGCTGCATGCGTACGGTACTCGTCATCGATGACAACCCGGCAGTCGCTCAGGCGCTGTCCTTGCTATTCGGCTTGCATGACATCCGCACGCTGACGGCGTTTACTCCCCAGAAAGGCCTTGCCGCATTGGCGCACGACCGCGTTGATCTGGTCATCGCGGACATGAATTTCAGCGCCGACACCACTTCGGGAGAAGAAGGCGCCGAGCTGTTTCGCGCGCTACGCTCGCAGCAGCCTGATCTGCCCGTGGTCTTGTTGACGGCCTGGACTCATTTGGAATCCGCCGTGCAATTGGTCAAGGCCGGCGCGGCGGATTACATAGGCAAGCCGTGGGACAACGATAAGCTGCTGGCCACGGTTGAGAATCTGCTGGAGCTCGCGGAGACCACGCGCGAGCACCAGCGCCTGCAGGATGAGCAGCGCCGCCGGCGCGAGCGCCTGGCCGAACAATACAACCTTTGCGACATCGTCTTCGCCTCAGATGCGATGGAGCGGGTCGTGGAACTCGCCTGTAGGGTGGCGCGCGCCGATGTTCGCGTGCTCATCACCGGCCCCAATGGGGCGGGCAAAGAACGCATCGCGCAGATCGTGCATGCCAATTCCGCGATCCGTTCCGGACCGTTTGTCGCCGTCAATTGCGGCGCCATTCCGGCAGAGCTCATCGAGGCGGAACTCTTCGGCGCCGAGGCCGGCGCCTATACCGGCGCCAATCGCGCGCGCACCGGACGCTTTGAGGCGGCGAACGGCGGAACGCTGTTCCTGGACGAAATCGGCGATCTGCCTCTGGCAGGTCAGGTCAAACTGCTGCGGGTACTGGAGACGGGGCAATTTGAGATGCTGGGGTCGAGCAAGACGCGCACGGCCCAGGTGCGCATCTTGAGCGCCACCAATGCCGATCTGCCCGCATTGATCCGCGAGGGCCGCTTTCGGGAGGACCTCTACTATCGGCTGAACGTCATTGACATCGCGGTGCCGCCGCTGGCGGAGCGCCCGGCCGATATCCTGCCGCTCGCGCGCCATTTCCTCGGCGAGGGATTGCTCTTGAGCGAGGACGCCGTCGCGGTGCTGCAGTCCCATGACTGGCCGGGCAATGTGCGAGAGCTGCGCAATTCGATCGAACGCGCCAAGCTCTTGGCGCGTGAACGCATCGTCGCTGCGACGGATTTGAATCTGCCCGCCGCACCGCGCGCCGCGCCGCGTGAAAGCGAGCATTTCAGCAAGGAAGTGCTGGAGGCGAGTCTTCGGGAAGCCGGCGGCAACATCAGCCGCGCGGCACAGAGCCTGGGTCTTTCGCGGCAGGCTTTATACCGCCGTCTGGAACGCTTCAACCTGCGCACCAGCGGCAACTGATCGGAGTTGCCGTGAGTCTGAAAGCCAAGCTCGCACTGCTGCTCATGGTCATCGTCGCCGCGACGGCGGCCCTGAGCGGCTGGGCTACGCGCTGGTCCGGCGATGCGCTGTTCACCTGGCTGCTGATTTTGGGGGTCTCGCTGGTGCCCGTGCTGTGGCTGTCCTCGCGGATCATGCGGCCGATTCAGCAGATGCTGCGCGCGCTTTCAGGCACCGTGGCCAGCTATCGGGAGGGGGATTTCAGCTTGTCCTTGGTGGCCGATCGCGACGATGAGCTCGGCGAACTGATGACGGCGCACAACGAGCTGGCGGAGGCGCTGCGTGAACAGCGCGCCCATCTCGTGCAGCGCGAACTGCTCCTCGATACGGTGATGCAGAACTCGCCGGTGGCGCTGGTGTTGGTCGACGCGAATGACCGCGTCGCCTATGCGAACATCGCGTCGCGCCATCTCTTGAGCGGCGGACGCAGTCTGCAGGGCTTGAAATTCACGGATGCGCTCACTCAAGCGCCGGTGGCGCTGCAGGGAGCGGCGGCAGAGCAGGGCGACAGCTTGTTCTCGACGGAAATCGACGGCGTCGAAGAAACTTTTCACCTGTCGCAGCGTGCCTTCATTTTGCAGGGACGCACCTTTCGTCTCTACCTGCTCAAGCGTCTGACGCGCGAGCTGTCCCGCCAAGAGGTCTCGACCTGGAAAAAACTCATCCGGGTGTTGAGCCACGAACTCAACAATTCCCTGGGGCCGTTGTCCTCGCTCGCGCACTCCGGCGCTGAAATCGCCCGCCGCGGTGACTTGGCGTCGTTGCCCGCGGTGTTTTCCGCAATCGGGGAGCGCGCAGAACACCTGCATCAATTCGTCAGCGGCTATGCCGCGTTCGCCAAACTGCCGGCGCCACGGCCGGCGGGTGTGCCGTGGCAACAGTTCGTCGCGGACCTCAAGGGGCAGCAAGCCTTTACGCACACCGATCCGCTGCCCGAACTGCCCGGTTGGTTTGACCGCGTGCAGGTGGAGCAGGCGTTGATCAATATGCTTAAAAACGCTCACGAGGCGAGCGGAGACAAGGCCGAAGTTGAACTTTCGATCGTCTGCGCGGGGGGTTCGCAGCGTATTGAAGTACGCGACCGGGGATCCGGCATGAGTCAGACCGTGCTGGCCCAGGCACTTTTGCCTTTTTATTCCACCAAACGCAGCGGCACCGGATTGGGCCTGGCGCTGGCACGCGAAATTGCCGAAGCGCACGGCGGACGTATTCAACTCGCCAATCGCGAGGGCGGCGGTCTGATTGTCGCCCTGGATCTGCCGTGGAATTCGGATAGCGCCGATGCTCACGTGAGCTGATCTAGGAGCCTAGTGGGAACAATCTACCTGGTACGTCATGGACAGGCGGCGTTCGGCACCGAACACTACGACCGTCTGACCGAAATCGGCTTCAATCAGGCGCGCCTGTTGGGCGACTATTTCGGCCGACGCAACATTCGCTTCGATGCGGTATTTACCGGCACATTGCGGCGTCAGACCGAGACCGCTCAAGGGATTTTCGAGGGCCATGCGCAACTCGCGGCGCCGTCCTTGCAGGAATCCTTTCCAGGCTTGGATGAGTACAAGCCCGAAGCCGTGATGATGGCGCTGACCGGCAATTTTCCGGGACCCGCGCTCGCCGCGGCAAGGCGCGATCCAGTCGTGGTGCGCGAACACTTCCGGGTCTTGCGCGAAGCGTTGCTGGCCTGGGCCGAGGACCGCACTACACCCGAGGGCATGCCCGCGTGGCGGGAGTTTCAAGGCGGCGCCGTGGCGGCCTTGGTGGAAGCCCGCCAGCGTTTTCCCGACGGCAACGTGCTCATCGTCAGTTCGGGCGGACCGATCGCTGCCGTGGTGGCGGCCGCGTTGAACGCGCCTCCCGCCGCGGCCGTGGAGTTGAACTTGCGCATCCGCAACAGCTCGGTGACCGAGTTTGCCGCCACGCCTCGGCGCCATCATTTGATCAGCTTCAATGGTCTGCCGCATTTGGACACGCACGCTGATCAGACTCTGATTACGTACGCTTAAGGCATCACGGCAGATCAAGGCGGCTAGCACCGCCCACTTTGGTTGCTTGGTAGGCGCACTTGCGTGCAAACTGAACGCAACAGCTTGGGAGGTGCCGCGTGAAAAAAATCGCGGTTTGGGTCGGAATCTGCGTTATTTGGGCTCTGCCGGTCCGACCGGAGGAGGTCCATTCCCATCCTCCCCCGGAAAAATTAGGCAAGGTCTCATTCCGGACCTCGTGTGCCGCGCGTGTGGCGCATGATTTTGAGCGGTCCGTCGCGCTACTGCATTCATTCGCCTACACCGCGTCGGAGCAGGCATTCCGTAAGGTGGCTGCCGAGGATCCCACCTGTGCGATGGCCCACTGGGGCATTGCCATGTCCTACTATCATCAGCTTTGGATTCCGCCCAACACGGATGACCTGCGTGGCGGGCATGAAATACAGGAGGCCCGCCGCCTCTCGGGCGGTGCATCGCCGCGCGAGCGTCAGTTCATCGCAGCAGCGGCCGCTTTCTATGCTGATCCGACCCAAACGGCGCCGCTGCGAGCCAGGGCCTATTCGGATGCGATGGGCGAGGCCGCACGCAGCAACCCTCACGACACCGAAGTGCAAGTGTTCTACGCCTTGTCGCTGATTGCGATCGCGCCGCCCGAGGACGCGACGCATGCGAGTCAGAAACGCGCGGCGGCGATTCTGGAGCCGATTTACCGGGCGAAACCGCTGCACCCGGGGGCGGCCCATTATCTCATTCACGCCTATGACAACGCGGAGCTCGCGCCGCGTGCCCTGGCCGCGGCGCGAGCCTACTCGAAGATCGCGCCCTCCGCGCCGCATGCGCTGCACATGCCGTCCCATACCTTTACGCGCTTAGGGTTGTGGGACGATTCCATCGTGTCGAATCGGTCCGCGCGGGCGGCGGCGCACGATCAAGGAGATCAAGGCGAAGAGCTGCACGCGATGGATTATCTGACCTACGCCTATTTGCAGCTGGGGCGATTCTCCGACGCGCAGCGCGTGGTCACGGAGCTTCGCACCATGGGTGCAGCGGCGGGCAGCGATTTCAAAATCGGCTATGCCGCAACCGCCATGCCGGTGCGGCTCGCCATTGAGCGCCACGCGTGGGGCGATGCCGTGGCGTTGCAGACGCTTCCGGCGTCGGCGCCCCATGTGGCCGCCCTCATATTCTGGGCCCGCGCGATGGCGAATGCGCGCGGCGGACACCCCAGCGCCGCCGATGCGGATATAGCGCAGCTCGAAGCGGCGCGCGAGCAATTGCGGGCCGCCGGAAACGCCTACTGGGCGACCCAGGTCGACGTGCTGGAAAGGGAAGCCAAAGCGTGGCAAGTGGCGGCCTCCGCGAATCCGGCAGAATCGGTGCAGTTGCTGCGGCAAGCGGCGGACGAAGAAGACGCGGTTGAAAAATTGCCGGTCACGCCGGGCCCCGTCGTGCCGGCACGCGAGCAACTCGGAGAACTGCTGCTGCAGCTGAATCAGCCGGCGGAAGCGTTGCGGGAATTTCGCTCCGCGTTGGAACTGGCCCCGGGCAGGCGGGGCGCGCTGCTCGGCGCAGCGCAAGCCGCGGAGCGAGTGGGCGACAGCAAAACCGCACAGGAAATGCGCACCAAACTGTAAGACCGGCGGCCGCCGCCGCGTTCAGTCGAAGTCCGTGGGCAGCTCTGCATTCTCACGATGATGAAACATCCTGTCGATCTGCGCCGCCGTGGTGCGGCCGAGTGACAGCGGCGGCAACTCGTCGCGCGCGAAGAAGGCCACTTCGCTGGTTTCATCGCTGGCGCAGGCCGCCCCTCCGACGATCTCGCAGATGAAGAAAAACTTGTAGATCGAGTCGATGTGATGGGGCGGGCGGTTGCTGCGTTGATAGTCGAAAACGGCCGCGAGTTTCAGGGCGCGCGCCTTGAACCCCGATTCCTCGGCGATTTCGCGCACAATGCATTCGCCGGCTGACTGATTGACGTCGGCCCAGCCGCCGGGCAGCGTCCATTTGCCGTCGCTCAATTCACGCACCATGAGGACGCGGCCATCGACAAAAGCCGCGCCGCGCACGTCAACTTTCGGCGTCGCGTAGCCCTTCTCCTGGCGCAGCAGGTGGAGAATGGATTCGTGCTCGGCTGAGCCTTGCGCCAGCATCAGCGCGGCCAATTCCTGCAGCCGTCGGTAGCGCTGATGGTCAAAGCCGTCGGCGGTGAATGCCAGACCGGTTTGAGCAATCGCCCGCACCTCGCGCGCGATGGTCAACCACTTTGGCTCATCCGACATGGCGTGAGGAATATTCAGCGCGGCGCGAAGAATTCGGTGTAGGCAGCGATGCGCTCACCGTCAACCTGCACGACATCGACGAGCTCGGTGGGCACGGTGACGCCTGTGACCTTCGAGAAGATATCGACGCGCCAATGCGCCACGACGCGCGGAATTTCGATGGTAAGGGACAGCAGCTGATAATTGCTGAGCCGAAATACCTTCACCAGCATGGACAGCCAGGGACGAAATTCGGCGAGATTGTTCGCCCGAATCGCGATCGGCTTATCCGCGCTGGCGCCCAGGATTTCATAGCGGCCGTCATCGGCAAATACGCGGCACATGCCTGCAAGATCGCCGCCGAGGCGTGCTGCGTGCAGCTGCTGAATGGCGCGTTCCGCGACGATACGTTCAGGCACGTTCGTTTCTCCTAGAGGTTACGCGAGCGCTGCGCGAATTTCGCCGCCGATCTGCTCGAATGCTGTGCGCGCATAGGGAATGACGGCTCCCAATCCATAAAAAAGATGAATCATACCTGGATGGCAAGTGTAGGACACTTCATTACCCGCTTGGGCCAGACGCTCAAAATATTCTCGCCCTTCATCGCGCAGAGGATCAAATTCGGCGGTGTGAATCACGGTCTTCGGCAGGCCCGCCACGGACTCGGCCAAAAGCGGCGATACGCGGGGATTGGTGGGTTCGGCGCCGGCCTGCAAGTAGTACTTCAAGTCATGATCCAGTGTGGCCTGATCGATGAGATAGCCGCTCGAGAATTCCCGCTTCGACGCGGTGCTGCGGCTGTAGTCGAGAATCGGACACAGCAGCAGTTGCAGGCGGAGCGCAGCAGCGCCCGCACGGGCCAGCGTCTGGCATGTTGCCGCTGCCAGGGTCGCTCCGGCGGAATCACCGCAAACGCCCAAGCGCGCAGAGTCGATGCCGAACTCAGGTGCATGCTCGCTGATGTAGCGTATGGCAGCCAGAGCATCTTCCAGGGCAGCGGGAAAGCGGTGTTCGGGCGCGAGGCGGTAATCGACCGATGCCACTCGCACGGCGCCGGACTGCGCCAGGAAGCGAGAAATGGGATCATGCGTTTCCAAGCTGCCCGCAACGAATCCGCCCCCATGAAAATAAATGAGGCCGGGTAGCTGATCGTCGCTCGAAGGGGAGTAGAGCCGGATTCGCAATGCTCCTCCCGGCCCGGGAAGAATGCGATCCTCGATGCGTTCCAATGTAATGGACGGCCCGGCGAAACCCATGAGCGAGGCGAGACCCGCGCGACGCTGCTCGACGGTGGCCGTGCGCGCGTCAGGCGGATTGGCGGCGGCAAGGACATTCAAGAAGCGCTTGACGCGTGGATCGAGAGGCATCGGCGCCCGTTCTCTATTTTCTAGAGGGCCAGCGCCTGCCGAGTCGCCGCCGGCCACTTTTTCAGGTCCAGGCCGTGATTCGCGAACAGCGCCACCGCCAGCCGATCAATGCCGAAAGCGACGCAGCTGGTATGCGCCAGCTCGCCGTTGTCGTCGCGGATGCCCCACACCTGACCGAAATGCTCGCGGTGATAATTGAAGCTCATGCATGCCGTGGGCGGGGCGCCCGGATAGTACGGAATCAAGAGCTCGAATTTCAGCGCCTGCTGCCGCTGGCTGACAGCCATGACCTGCCCGACGCGTCCGAAGAACGGGTCGTTGGCGACGTCGATGGTGTGCGGCAATCCGAGCTCGGCGGCCAGCAACGGCGCCTTCGCCATCCATTTTTCGCGAAATTCCACGATCTCCTCCGGCGCGCCGATTCTCACGAATTCGCGCATGCGGAAGGATTGCAGCCGATCCAGGCTCAACGATGGCTCGTGCCTGAATACGTCAGCCTCGATGTCGAATTGCAGTCCACCGCGCGGCAGTTTGCCGCGCGCCGCCGCGATCGGATACACCGGATAACAAGCTGCGGGAGACAACACCAGATCCGACGAGGTGAGCGAGGTGGTCCAGTCTCCGCCGTTGTCATGACGCTCCACCGCTGAGCGGATCGAGCCCTCCGAGCCATGCAACGCGCACACGCAGCCGAGCAGATTGGGGAAACTCTTGAGATAACCGGACTTCTCGAGCTGAGTGCGGCTCATCACGGGCGGAAAGCGCATGATTTCCGCTTTCGGATCGCGCTGCCGGTCGATGTACTGCTCGAGGCGTTCGACGAGATCGACATACAGCGCGGTGCGCGCGTAAACACCGTCCACGCCCATCGGCTTGAAAAGTTGATCGGCGAGATGCGCCAAGGGGTAGGTCGGGACGCTGTCAGGCGACACGGCGGGATCAGCCACTGATCGACCCCGGCAGCGGCGTCATCAGCGAGGTCGTGGCGAGGTTGGTCAAAATGCGATCGTTGCTGATCATAATCGGCGCCGACAGTACATCGCGGAGCAGTCGCCCGATGGTGAATTCGGTGTCATTGCGGTATCCGGAGAGTCCGCAGGCGCGCAGAGCGGTCAACACCGTGGTCACCGCGAGTTCTGAGACCTGGACTTTTGTCAGAGTGATCATCGCCTGGAATTCCAAGGAAGAGATCGCCTTTTCGTCGGACATGATCGATTCATAACTGCGCAGGCTGGTGGCGAGCACGCCCCGAAGCATGCGCAGTGTCGATACCGACTGGGTGAAGTGTGCGGCGCCGGGCGGCGTTTGGCCGTTCGATTGCCGAACCACGTGGCGCACGAAAGCCTGCGCTTTGGCCGTGGCGGCGGCGGCAATGCCCGCCCAAACCGAGCCCCACAGCAGATGCGCAAACGGCACCATGGTCTGGGCGTGAATTTTCTCATACGGTTCCGGCAGGATTTGTCCGGCCGCGGCGCGGGCGCGCAGCGTGAAGCCTTCGCTATGCGTACCGCGCATGCCGAGGGTATCCCACACCTGCAGTCTTTCGAGCGTGTAGTCGGACTTCAGCAGGACCAGCAAGATCTGATCGTTGCCCGGCGCGTCGGCGGCGCGGCGCGCCGTCGTGACGATGCCGTCTGCTTCCACCGCATAGGAAATGACGGTTGCCTTGCGTTCGAGGGTGACCTGCGCGCCATCGTGCTCAACGGCCGCCTCACTGGAGCGGACGTTTCCGCCCGCCTGTCCTTCCGTCGTGGAGGAGGCCATGAGCAGCTGCTCCGCGACGATCCGGCGCAAAATGTGCTCGTGCGCGGCGCTGTTTTTAAAATGCCGCACGATGCACGCCATCTTGATCTGATGCATAGCATAGATCAGCGCGGTTGAGGAGCAGGCCTGGCCAAGGATGTAGCACACGTCGGCGATTTCCGCGATGCTGGCGCCTTCCCCATCCAACGATTGAGGCACCTGAATACCGAGCAGGCGCTGCTTGCGCAGCTCCGCGAATGCTTCGCTCGGGAAGCGCGCTTCGGCGTCGACGGCGACGACATGGGCGCGGGCCACTTCGGCGGACGCGCGGGCACGTGACGTCAGGTCGCTTTGCCGCGCAGTGGGGATCCGAATGCTGGGAGGCAAGTGCGTTTCTATTGCCATTTCGAACTAGCCTGGCGATGTAATCGCTCAATTATGCGTGGGCAACCGCACCCCGACAATGACCAGATGGCACATTGTAAAAGCTGCAACGTATTCCGTATCCTGCGCGGCACTGTATTATCGGCGATGGTTTTTTTCCGGGAGACATCCAAAGTGGATCCGCAGGTGAAGGACGGGGTGAGCGAACGGCTGATTTCGCTTGCCCGGGCGGTTTTGGGGGCAGGCAGCGTCATTCCCAACCCGTTTCCGCTCGACGCACAATTGAGCGATCTGGGGATCAGCTCGCTGAAGCTGGTGAATCTCATGCTCGCCGTCGAGGTGGAGTTCGATATCTCCATTGCGCAGGCTGACATAACGCCGGAAAACTTCCACTCGCTGCAGACCATCGAGATGCTGGTTGACCGGACCTTGGCGCGCCGCGCTTAAGAACTCCCGTTGAGCGCTGCCACCAGCGCATCAATGTCTGCAAGACCGGTCTCGCCGTTGGTGGCGCAGACTCGAACCACGTCCTGACCCTCAAAAGTGGCCGGCGCGATCCAAGCGCGTCCCGAGGCCACCACGCGGCGCACCAGCGTACGCACGTCGCCCATCGCGGCCGGCGGAATCGCGTCCAGAACGGCCAGCGGCGAGTCGTTGGCGATGCGCCAACCTGAGGCGATGAGCCGCTCCTTGACGCGTTCGATCACCTCGACGCCGCGCTCGACATGGGCGCCAAGGCCTTCCCATCCCGCGCTCGCCAGCGCCAGGAACAGCCGCAACCCCAAAAACCGGCGGGACCATTGCATGCTGTTCAAATAAGGATCGACGCCGGAGACGCTGGACGGCATGAAGCTGGTCGAGGCATGAAATGCTTCCGACAAGAGATCGGCGCGGCGCGTGATGAACAGCGCGCACCCCATCGTTGTCGCCAGCCATTTGTGGGCATCAATGGTCATCGAGTCGGCCCGCTCGATGCCGGCCAGCACGCCGCGCAGACGGTTTGAGGCCAACACGGCGCCGCCCCAAGCCGCGTCGACGTGAAACCACAGGGACTGCTGTTTTGCGATGTCGGCGCAACTCTGCAGCGGATCGATCATGCCGGCGCCGGTGGTGCCGGCGGTGCCGACGATCATGATCGGAACCGCTCCGGCGGCGCGGTCCAAGTCGATCGTCCGCCGCAGCGCTTCGATATCCATACGGCCGCGCCCATCGGTATCCACCAAGCGCAGGGCGCTGCGGCCGACGCCGGCTTGATGCGCAATTTTCAGCCAGGCGATGTGGCAGTCCCGCGAGGTATAAAACATTGCCGGCCCGCTCAAGGCACGCACCCCATCGGCAGAGTATCTCGGGTGGGCCGCAGTCAGCGCACAGATGAGAGCCGTGTAGTTCGCCTCCGAGCCCCCGGTGGCAAAGTGTCCGGTTGCTTCGTCGCCGAATGCGGCTCGGCGCGCCACGGCGCGAATCACATGGTTTTCCAGCGCGACGGGCACGGGAGAAGAAGCGGAGCTCGCGAGCTGCGGATTGAATGAACCGGTCAGCCGATCCGCGCATTGCGCGGGGAAACTGGCGCCGGGATTGAAGAGCCCGAAATAGCGTGGATTCGACATTTGCACAATGCCATGTTCCAAGCGCTCGATAGCCCACCGCAGCGCATCCTCGAGCGGCTGCGGCCGCTCGAAATCAAAAGATTCCAGTTCGGCGCGAAACTTTTGCATGTCGACGGTTGGTGTGACCGGACCCGCCTTCACGCGCTCGAGCGCCGCGTCTAATTCGATCGTCAACCAGTCGCCGATCCGCCGGCGCTCCGCCGCATTGGGGAATAAGGCCGGTACCGCATCCGGCAATGATGACGGCTTCAAGCGGCGGCGCCGAGTGCTTGATCCAAGTCGGCGAGGATGTCATCGATGTGCTCGATCCCGACGCTCAATCGAATGCTGCCCGGGCCCACGCCCGCTGCCAGCTGTTCCTCTGCCGTCATTTGCCGGTGCGTCGTCGATGCGGGATGACAGGCGAGGGACTTCGCGTCGCCCAAATTGACCAAGCGCTTGAAAAGCTTGAGCGCGTTGTAGAAGCGCATGGCCGCCGCAAGACCGCCGCGAATTTCGAACGTCATGAGCGAACAGGCTCGGCCGCCCAGATATTTCTGCACCAGGGGATGGTAGGGATTATCGGGAAAACCCGCGAAATTCACCGATTCGACGCGGGCGTCGGCGCGCAGGAATTCCGCCACCTTGCGCGCATTCTCGACGTGACGTTCGATCCGCAATGCGACCGTTTCTATGCCTTGCAACAGCAGGAATGCATTCATCGGCGACAGCACCGCGCCCATGGTGCGCTGAAACACGCTGCGGCAGCGGCCAATGAAAGCGGCGGCACCGTAATGATCGGTGTAGACCAAGCCGTGATACGACTCGTCGGGTTGCGTGAACATCGGATAGCGCGCCGCATTGGCGGTCCAGGAGAATCGTCCGCAGTCGACGATGATGCCGCCGAGGGTCGTACCGTGACCACCCATGAATTTCGTCAACGAATGAATCACGACGTCGGCGCCATAATCGACCGGCCGCACCAACATCGGCGTGGCCACGGTATTGTCGACTATCAACGGCATGCGATGACGATGCGCGACGCTCGCCAGCGCCTCGAGATCGCACACATTGCCCGCGGGATTACCCACGGTTTCGCAAAATATCGCCCGCGTATTGTCGTCAATCAGCGCCTCGAGATCCGCGGCGCGATCGGACTTGGCGAAGCGGACCTTAATTCCCATTTTCGGCAGGATGTGCGCGAACAGCGTGTAGGTCGTGCCGTACAGTTGCGGCACCGATATCAAGTTACGCCCCGTTTCCAGCGCATTCATCGAGGCGTAGAAAAGCGCGGTCTGTCCCGACGCCACGCTCAGGGCGCCGACCCCGCCCTCCAGTTCCGTGACGCGCTGTTCCAGAACATCCGTGGTCGGATTGCTGATACGCGAATAGCGATGTCCGGGAACCTCCAGGTTGAACAGCGCCGCGCCATGCTCGGCACTGTCGAATGAATAGGCGGCGGTCTGGTAGATCGGCACCGCGACGGATTTGGTGGTGGGGTCGCAGTCGTAGCCGCCGTGAATGGCGATGGTTTCCCGCTTCATGCCTGCAAATCTTTGGCTGGATTGGATACCCCAGTGTATCTCGAACCATGTGGGTAGTCGTGGTAAGGTTTGCAATGGACGCAAAATTCGCTCGCGACGCGTGGCTTCGGGCGCTGGCGAAGACTGCCGCCATCGGCGAGCAAGGCATTACGTTGCCTGCGCTGATCGAGCGATTGGCGGTCGAATTCGATGCCGCACCGGCACTGCTGTCCACGGAAGCCTCCATGACCTATCGGCAACTGGGAAGTCGCTGCAATCAATATTCCCGCTGGGGCCTCGCGCACGATCTCAAAGGCGGCGATACCGTGGCACTGCTGATGACGAACTGCGCGGAGTATCTGGCGATCTGGTTGGGGTTGACGCGCATAGGCGTGGTGGTCGCGTTGATCAATTCGCAGCTCGGGGGCGATGTACTGGCGCATTCCATCAAAATCGCGCACCCCAAGTACTTGATCGTCGGCGCGGACTTGGCGGCGCGCGTCGCCGCGATCCTGCCGCGTCTGCCGGCAGACACGGCGTGCCGTGTGTTCGGCTCCAGCCCAGAGTTCGCGCAGCTGGAACCCGAGCTTGCGTCTCTGCCAGGAGACGCGCTGCGACCGGGCGAGTGCGCTGCTGTGTCGATCGATGCCACCGCGCTCTATATCTACACGTCGGGAACGACCGGCTTGCCCAAGGCAGCCAAGGTCAGTCACTACCGGCTCATGCAGTGGAGCCATTGGTTTGCTGGGATGCTGGATACGCAGCCCGCCGACCGCATGTTTAATTGCCTGCCGCTGTATCACAGCGTGGGCGGCGTGGTGGCAGCCTTTGCGACGCTCGTAAACGGCGGGGCCGTGGTGATCCGTCCGCGCTTTTCCGCCTCGGACTTCTGGCGCGATGTGCGCGACGAGCACTGTACGCTGTTTCAGTACATCGGCGAGCTGTGCCGCTACCTGGTCAACACACCGCACCAGCCCATCGAGACCGAACACTCGCTGAGAATTGCCTGCGGCAACGGATTGCGGCCCGAGGTTTGGCTGCCCTTCCAGACCCGCTTCAAGGTCCCCAGAATCCTCGAGTATTACGCCTCCACGGAAGGGAATTTTTCGCTTTATAACTGCGAGGGGCAGCCCGGCGCCATCGGACGAATACCGCCTTTCCTGGCGAACCGCCTGCCTGTGGCGTTGCTGCGATTCGATGTCGACAAGTCGGAACCCTGGCGCAACGCCGACGGGTTCTGCGAGAGATGCGCGCCCGACGAAGTGGGCGAAGCCGTGGGACTCATGCCCGAATCAGGCGGCGAGCGCGCGGGTCGATTCGAGGGCTATGCGGATTCCGAAGCTTCGAATCGCAAGGTATTGCGCCATGTCTTCAAGGCAGGGGATTCGTGGTATCGCACCGGGGATCTCATGCGCCGCGATGAGCACGGCTTTTATTACTTCGTCGATCGCGTCGGTGAAACCTACCGCTGGAAGGGCGAGAACGTTTCGACCGTGGAAGTGTTGGCCGCGCTCACCGCAAGCCGCGGCGTGCTCGACGGCGTGGTCTACGGAGTCAGTGTCCCGGGCGCCGATGGCCGTGCGGGCACCGCGGCCTTGGTGGTGAACGCGGACTTCGAGCTTGCCGCGTTCCGCGCGGAGGTCGCCTCACGCCTGCCGCCCTTTGCGCGCCCGGTTTTTGTGAGGCTGCTGCCGGCCCTCGAGGCCACGGGTACCTTCAAGCCTCGCAAGCAAGATCTCGTGCAGGCGGGATTCGATCCTCAGCGGATCAAGGATCCACTGTATTTCGACGATTCGCGCGCGCAGCGGTATGTGCCGCTCGACGCCGAACTGTTTGCCGGGATCACGAGCGGCACGGTCAGAATCTAGCCGCTTAAGTCACGTCGGCGCGGGTTCGCCGATTTGCGTCACCGCGTTCGCGCTTGGAATTTGCACGATGAGCATGGTGCCGCCCGAGGCTGGGCTGCGCACCTCCATGCGCCCGCCGAGCGCACGGACTCGATGGCGCATGGAGGCCAGTCCGTGCGAGGCGATGGCCATGAATTGGCCCGCGGCGATGCCGACTCCGTCATCGGCAATGCGCAACAGGAGCGTCTCCTCATCCATATCGAGGCTGATGTCGACGGACTTGGCGCCCGCATGCTTCAATATGTTGCTGAACGCTTCCTGTGCGATTCGGAACAAGGCGATCGATGCCTCGGATTTGAAATGCGGTTCTTCGTCCGGATAGGACTCGGTGCACTTGATCCCCGCGCTGCCGCAGGTCTCCTTCATCTGCCAGCGAAGGGCCGCGAACAGACCGACATTGTCCAGCAGGGTGGGGCGCAGCTCCTCGATGATGCGACGCTTCAAGTCCACGCCCGCCGACAGGTTCTGCTGCACCCGGTGCAGGCGCAGCTTCAAGTCCGGATCGCTTTTTGCGTGGTGCTGTTCCGCCCATGAAATGTCCATGCGCGCGCCGACGAGCAGTCCGCCGAGTTCATCGTGCAGTTCGCGCGCCAAGCTGGCTTTCTCGCGCTCGGCCACATTTTGCAGGTGAGTCGACAGTTCGATCAGTTCGCGGGTTCGGTCTTCCACCTCGCCTTCCAGCCGCATTTTCTGGTCGCGCAGTTCCGCGGTGAGGCTCGTGCGGCGGCGTATATCCAGGTACACCAGCCGCATTGCGATGCCCACCAGCAACATGTTGAAAATCGTGCCGCCCAACGTGATCCAGCGGTTCAGCGCCAGGGAGCTTTCCCAATGCGCCGTCGCCGCGAGGTGCTCGACGCCCTCGCGATCGCGCAGGCGATCCAGCGTGTCGCCGATGATCACGCCCGTGTCCGCGCCGAGGCTGGTCTTCACGAGCGCAATCGCCGCAGCGGCACCTTGGGTTTTCTGAATCGCTTGAATCATCGACAAGTCCGCGAGGCGTTTGCCCATCAAGACCTGCAGGTCGCGCACGCTGGCGCTGGCATCCGTACCGGCGTATGCCGCGCGCAGGTTGTCCAGCCGCGGTTCGACCTCGGCCACGACTCGAGTATAGGTGTCGATATAGCGCTGATCCCCGGTCAGCAGAAAACCGCGCTGCGCGCCGACGGATCTCGACAGCGAATTTTGCAGCTCATCGATGCTGTGCTCGCGCGCCGATGATTTTTGCAGCCGCTCGCCGGCCTCCTGCAGCCGCGCCTGGCCTTCGCCGGTCACAAAAAATAACGCGGCGAGAAAGCTGATGATGAGAAACGGCGGAACCGCCACGTACCAGCGTCCCAACCCGTCCAATGCATCGCTGAAGATATTCACGCCAAGCATTTTGTTTACAAAAATGTCCGCTGTCCATCGGCGCTTGGCGGATTTGCTGCGATGCGCGTGCCCGAGTATTCGGGCGCGCATGCGATCGGGCGCAGCTCAAGGCTTTTTGTAAGGTTTACCGATTTAGAAGGTGCCGAGGCTCACCGTGTCGGTCACATCGTCCACGGTAAAGGCGACGGGGACGGCGATGATGGGTACGCGCGTCTTGCCCATCATCCAAGCGGCGAACGCCTCGAGCGGCATCGGCTTGGCATAAAAGAAGCCTTGGGCGATATCGCAGCCGAACTCGCGCAGCGTGTTGGCCGCAGCCGGGGTCTCGATGCCTTCGGCAACCACCTTCAGTCCGAGGCCGTGGCCCATGTCGATTGCCGAGCGCACCACCGTCGCGAATTCGGGATCGGACTCCAAGCTCTGCAGGAAGCTGCGGTCTATTTTCATTTCATCGACCGGCATTTTCGCCAGGTGGCTCAGCGAGGAATAGCCGGTGCCGAAATCATCAATCGACAGGCCTACCCCTAAGGCAGCGATGGCGTCCAGCATCTGCACTGCACGGGCCGGATCTTCAATGAAACCTGTTTCGGTCAGCTCCAGGGTGAGCAGGGAGGGCGGCAGCTGATGGCGGCTCAACAGCGAGGCAACGCGTGAATCGAAACGCGCATCGCCGATGTCCTCGGAGCTGATGTTCACCGCCAGATTCAGCGCCATGCCGGCGCGATGCCAGTGCGCCGCCTGAGCCATGGAGTGGTCCAGCGTCCAGCGCGTCAGCCAGCGGATGAACCCGGTCTGTTCGGCAAAGGGGATGAAGTCCACCGGGCTCAACAACCCCCGGGTGGGATGCTGCCAGCGCAGCAGCACCTCGGCGCCCGCGACGCGGCCGGTGCGCAATTCGATCTTCGGCTGAAAAAACAGGCGCAACTCGTCATGCTCGACGGCCCGGCGCAATTCTCCGAGCAGCGAGAGCTGGTCGCGGGCGGCAGGCTTGAGCGCCTCTTGGTAAATCGCGAGCGCGCGTTTCTCGCGGCGCGCGCAGTCCAACGCCAAATCCGCGCAGCGCATCAACTCATCCTGGGAGGTGCCGGGATCGGCGGACAGGACCAATCCCAAGGTCGCGCTGATGTCGATGGGCTGTGCTTCCACGATGACCGGCTCGGCGAGCGCCAACAGCAACGAGGTTCCCCAGGCGTGCAGGCCTTCGCGGCTCGAGAGTTGGGTGTACGCGGCAAATTGATCGGCGGCGAAACGCGCGACCGCGGACTTTGCCGACGGCACGGCGGCGATGCGCGCGGCAATTTCCGTGAGCACGGCGTCGCCGACCGAATAACCCAAATGCTCGTTGATGCGCCGAAAGCGATGCAGATTGATGACCGCGACCCCGATCGGTGCGCCCGCCGCCTCACGCAAGGCTTCGCCCAGGGCGGAACTAAATGCGGTGCGATTCATCAGCCCGGTGAGCGCGTCCTCGTAAGCCAAACGCCGGATGGATTGATCCCGGGTCTGAACCGCCGTCTGCATGAGGTGCAGTCCTTCGGCGAGAACGCCCAGCTCGTCATCGCGCTGTACATTGCTCGCCGCGTCGTAGCTGCCGGCGCGCATGCGGTCAACCACCCGGGTCAGGTCCTGCAGTGGACGCGTGATATTGCGCGCCAGCCAGAACGCCGCCAGGGCGAAAGCGACCAAGCTCACCCCAGCGATGACGAACAGCACCTTGGTGAGCCTCTCGAACGGCGCGCGCGCGTCCGCCAGGGAACGCGACAGGACGGCCACGATCTCGCTGTTGCCAGCCTTGGACAGGTCAATTCGACGGGTGACGACGTCCGTGGTTCGCGCGCTGCCCTCGGGCACCGTGCTGATGACATTGGTCCAACGGCCTTCGGTGTTGACGGAGAGGGTCACGGCCAGTCCGGTGATGTCCGCCAGTTCGCGCGCCGCCTTGTGGTCGAATTCGAAGCCCATGGCAATCCATGCCACCGGCAGTGGACTGCGCACGGCTACGGTCACGATTTGGTAGATGCGCCCCTTGTCGGCCATCAAACTCGCGGCGCTCTCGGAGCGGGCGGTTTCCTGCAGGGCGGTGATCGGAAACGGCGCGCCGGCAGATAGGTGCGTGCCGGAGGCGGCGATGACGTTGCCGCTCAGCGAAGTCAGCACCACCATGGCGGCGCCGATACGCTCACCGCTGTTCTCCAATGCGGATGCCAGAGTATCGGTGTCGCGGGCGGCGACGGCTTGACGAAATCCATAATCGGCGGCAACCGCCTGGGCGGCCTGCGTCAGCTGCCGGCGATTGCTCTCGAGCAGCCGTGAGAACACCAAGGCGCCGACATCCAGTTGGCGCTGCACCTCGCGCGCCGCGCTGTCGCGGTTGGTCGCGAGCACTGCGCCCAAGGCAGCAGCCAGCACTGCCGCCAGCAGCAGCAGAAAAGTTACGGCAATTCGGGTTCGCAGCGCCAACGCCCTTTGCTCCCACTGACTCGTAGGCTATTGAGGCATAAGGTTAAAGGGCTGCCCGAGTCAGGGCTGTGCGCTTGCACACAATATCCTGTAGGCCGGGGTCCATCGCCCACGTGACCTAAGTCTCACATCGCTTACACTGGCGGCTTCATGCCCATTGTTCGCCTCGATAAAGTCTCGCTCAGCTTCGGCCTCAAACCCTTGCTCGACAGCGTCAACCTGCAATTGCGCAGGGGCGAGCGCGTGTGTCTGCTCGGGCGCAACGGCGAAGGGAAATCCTCGCTGCTGCAATTGATCGGCAAGGGGCTGCATGCGGACAGCGGCGAGGTCTGGGTTCGGCCGGGCGCGAAACTCGCGAGCCTGGCGCAGGAGGTTTCGTCCGGCAGCGACGCCATGGTTCGCGACGTGGTGCTCGGCGGCGTTGAGCGAAAGAGCGCCGAAGATGAGTGGCAATCCGAGCTGCAGGCCGATCAAGTGATCTCGCGTCTGCAATTGACCGGCGATGCATTGATGAGCGCGCTATCGGGCGGCTGGCGCAGGCGCGTGATGCTCGGGCGCGCGCTCATCGCCGAACCTGACGTGCTGCTCTTGGATGAGCCGACCAATCATCTGGATATCGAAGCCATTACCTGGCTCGAGAACATGATGCTGGAATATGCGGGGGCGCTGCTTTTCGTCAGCCACGACCGAGCGTTTGTACGCCGGCTGGCAACCAAAATCGTCGAGCTCGATCGCGGACAGTTGCGCGTTTGGCCGGGCAGTTATGACGACTATGTGCTGCAGAAGCGCGCCGCACTCGAGGTCGAGGCGAAACATGCCGCCTTGTTCGACAAGAAATTGGCGCAGGAAGAAGTCTGGATCCGCAAGGGTGTGGAGGCGCGGCGCACGCGCAACGAGGGCAGGGTACGCGCGCTGGAACAGCTGCGGATCGCACGTCGGGAGCGGCGCGAACGCATCGGCAGCGTCGAGCTGCGCGCCCAGGACGCCGCGCCGTCCGGCAAGCTGGTATTCGAGGCACAGAATGTCACACTTAGCTTTGGCGCAGCCCCGATCATTCGCGATTTTTCAGCCCGCATTCAGCGCGAAGATCGCATCGGCATCATCGGGCCCAACGGGTGCGGCAAGACCACGCTGATCAAGCTGCTGGTCGGCGAACTTGAGCCTTCCGCGGGAACGATCAAACGCGGCAGCAATCTCCTGCCGGCCTACTATGATCAGCAGCGCGAACAGCTGGACTTGAGCGCATCCATCGCGGACAACGTGACCGGCGGCAGCGGCGATACGGTGACCATCAATGGCCAGCCGCGCCACGTTTCGGGCTACCTTCGCGATTTCTTGTTCCCGCCTGAGCGGCTCAACGCTCCGGTGAGCATGCTGTCGGGCGGTGAGCGCAATCGCCTGCTGCTGGCCCGGTTGTTCGCGCGGCCCAGCAACTTGTTGATCATGGATGAGCCGACCAATGATCTCGACGCTGAAACCTTGGACCTGCTCGAAGAAATGGTGGCGGACTACAAGGGAACACTGCTGCTGGTCAGTCACGATCGGGCATTTCTCGACAACGTGGTCACCAGCACGCTGGTATTCGAAGGCAATGGTCAGATCAATGAGTATGTGGGCGGCTATACCGACTGGCTGCGTCAGCGCAGAGTTGCGGCGCCGGGCCCAACAGCGGTTGCGTCGAAGCCCGCGGTCGCGCCGGAACCCGAGCCGCCCGTGAAGCCGCGGCGCCTCTCCTATAACGATCAGCGAGAGCTTAAGCAGCTGCCCGAGAAAATACAGGCCCTGGAAGCGGAACAAGCGCGGCTAACGATCTTGATCAGCGATCCTGCCCTGTTCCAGCGAGATCCGGAACAGGGCAGCGAGGCACTGCAACGTCTGCAAGCCGTGGGCAAGGAACTGGAAGCCGCGTACGCGCGCTGGGAAGCGCTCGACCAAGCGAGCGGCGCAAACCGTGCCTAGCGACGCGGCCGTCCTCCCCTGAGCAGGTCGTTGGGATTCGGGAGACTCGCGCCTGCGGAATCGGGAATGACCAACGAGGAGGCCTGCTCGCGTCGCAGTTCCTGCAATTCGCGCATGGTTTCACGCACCGCCTGCTCCGCGGCCGCGCCGAACTTTTCCACGGCGGCATCCAAGGTGGCGGCCTCGAGTTCGAAGCTGATCGGTACCGCGCCCATCGGCGTCATGACCTGTGCCTGTCCTACGAATATGACCGGCCGCGTGGTGTCGACGCCGCCGTCAGCCGTTACCGGCATCAAGCGTCGGATCGTTCCGACTTTGCGATCGGTAAAGGTCTCCTCGCGGTAGACCTGTGTCGCGTCCATAGTTGCCTGTCGGGCCTCGTTGGCGGAACTCATCGCACACCCCTCATCGATTCGGATTGCATAACCTAGCAGTTTTCAGCCTTGTCATGGAGGCCTGATACGATACCAAGCTTGGCACACCACACCCAAACACCGAAACTCTCTATCTGGAGCACGCTGTTAGGCGTGGCTCTGTTGGGGGTGGCGCTGTTCGTGCTGCATCACCTGCTGGGCAAGTACCATTGGCGCGACATCCTGGATCGCGTGAACGCGATCTCGAACACCAAGCTGCTGCGCGCCGCATTCTTCAGTTTCGCCGGGTACAGCTGCCTGACCTTGTACGATGCCCTGGCCGTGCGTTTTGCAGGGGCACGCGTGCCCTATCCGCGCGTCGCCCTCATCTCGTTCATGGGATACGCCATCGGCCACAACGTCGGCTTGAATTCGATCAGCGGCGGAGCGGTGCGCTATCGCGCCTATACCGCGCTCGGCCTGAGCGCCGTACAAATCGGCACCATCATCGCCTTCGGCACGCTGACCTTTTTTCTGGGTGCGAGTCTGCTGCTCGGCCTGTCGCTGCTCTCGAATGCCGGAATGTCCGCATCCGTGCTGCATGTGCCTGACTGGCTGGCGACGCTAGCCGGCTGCGGGTTCCTGGCCGCGGTGAGCGCCTATCTGTGGCTGGTCTGTACCCGCCACGGTCCGCTCAAGTTTCGCCGCTTCGTGATTCCGGTGCCGACGCCCCGTGTGGCCTTTGCGCAAATCGGCATCAGCTGCGTCGACATGCTGTGCGCGACCAGCGTCCTGTTCGTGCTGCTGCCGCGGGAAGCAGCGATCAGTTTCGGCGCCTTCGCGGCCGTGTACCTCATCGCACTGGCCGCGGGCGCCGCGAGCAATGTCCCCGGGGGCATCGGTGTGTTCGAGTTTGTGCTGCTGCTCTTGATGCCGGCGGTGCCCAAGGATCGCCTGCTCGGCGCGCTTATCGCCTACCGCGCCATCTACTACTTCGCACCGTTCGCCATCGCGCTCGTTCTGTTGGGTGCACACGAGGTGTGGATTCATCGGGCGCCGGTCGTACGTTTGGCGCGCCTGCTGCGGACATTTTTGACTGCGGTCACCCCCCAAGTGATCGCCATCGCGGTGTTTCTCGCCGGCGCCGTGCTGCTCTTTTCCGGCGCGACGCCGGCCCGCGGCACCCGTCTGGCGATGCTGCGCAATTTCGTGCCGCTGTCGGTGCTGGAGTTGTCGCACCTGGTCGGCAGCGTGGTGGGCGTCGGCCTCCTCATCATCGCGCACGGCCTGTATCGGCGTCTGAACACGGCCTGGTGGATCACGATCTGGCTGCTGTGCTCGGGAATCCTGGTGTCCTTGCTCAAGGGCTTCGATTACGAGGAGGCCACCATCTTAGGCGTGGTGGTCATCATGCTCGTCTCGGCGCGCTCGCGCTTCCGGCGCCGCGCTTCGCTGATCGAGCAGCACTACTCGAGCGCGTGGATCGTAGCTTTTTTCCTGGTGCTGTTGACTGCCGCATGGCTGGTGTTGTTTGCCTATCGGCACCTGCCCTATGACAACGAGATGTGGTGGCAATTTGCCTTTCACGCGTCGGCGCCGCGCAGTTTGCGTGCATCTTTGCTCGCGGTCGTGATCGCGGCCGCCTACGGCTTGTGGCGCGTGCTGCGGCCCGCGCCGCCGCGGTTCTCGGCGCCGCAAGAAAAAGACCTGGAATGCGTGGCAGAACTGATCGAGAAGGGCGAGGACACCACGGCCAATCTTGCGCTGCTGGGTGACAAGAATTTGATGTTCAACAAAGATCGAACCGCCTGCATCATGTTTCAGAGTTCAGGCAATAGCTGGGTGGTCATGGGCGATCCCATCGGGCCGCCTGAGCTTGGCGAGTCCCTGGCATGGGAATTCCTCGAGGATTGCGACAGCATGGCGGTCTCGCCCGTGTTCTACCAGGTGACGCCGGATCGATTGCCCTTATACGTGGACCTGGGACTGAACTTGAGCAAACTCGGTGAAGAGGCGCGGGTGCCGCTCGAAACCTTCTCGCTGGAGGGCCCCGCGCGGGCAGATCTGCGCCAGGCGCAGCGGCGCGCTGTGCGCGACGGCGCGGTGTTCGAGATGGTCCCCCGCAGCGGCGTGCCGGCGATTCTGCCGGAGTTGCGCGCGGTCTCGGATGCGTGGCTCGCGGCCAAGAATACCGCGGAGAAGCGGTTTTCCTTGGGGTTTTTCGACGAGGCCTATGTGGCGTATTTCGATGTCGGAGTGGTGCGCCACGATGGCGCCGTGGTCGCATTCGCGAACCTCTGGCGCGGCGGTTTGAACGAATTGTCGGTGGATCTCATGCGCTACAACGACGCGGCGCCGAAGGGCGTGGTCGATTACATGCTGATCGAATGCATGCTATGGGGCAGGGCGCAGGGCTTCCGCTGGTTCAATCTTGGAATGGCGCCGCTCTCGGGTCTGGAGGAGCACGCGCTGGCGCCCACCTGGCACAAGCTTGGGCGCATGGTGCAGCGCTATGGTGAAACCTTTTACAATTTCGAGGGCTTGCGCAAATTCAAACAGAAATTCGATCCGGTGTGGCGCCCGCGATATTTGGCGGCGCCGGACGGCCTGGCGATGGCAGGCGCGCTGCTCGACGTGACGGCGCTGATATCGGGCGGCGTGCGCAAGGTGCTGCGCAAGAAGTGAGCGGCTCCTGGGCCGGGCGGCGACCTTAAGTGAATTGCGCCTCGATTTTTTGCGCGACCTCGCGCATCTTCGGCAGAAATTGCTCGATCGCCGTCCGCAACGGAACCGCGGTGGCCGCATATCGAACCGTGACGGTGGCGAGGATGCGGTCCTTGGCGCGAACGGGTATGGCGAGACTCGTTTCCTCCGAAACGCGGCGCGCACGATGCGCCATACCGAAACCCTGTGTCCGGGTCTCGTTCAGCAGGCGTTCCACTTCAACTCGATTGCGCGCCAGCCGATCCTCGGGCAGCGAGGAGCGCGCGAGCAGTTCCAGCATCGTGTCCCGCTGCTGCGCGGAGCAGAAAGCCAGGTAAGCCCGGCCCGCGGCCGAGGCCAGCATGGGTACGCGCACACCTGCGCTGTATTGTTCCAGAGCCAGAGGACTTTGCCGGTCCGTGGTCTCGCGAATCATCATCGTGGAGCCGGACGGAGTTGCGACCGCCACGGGCCAGACAATCTGTGCGCCCAAGCTCGCGAGCAGCGGCTTGGCGATATGCGCGACCAGCGCCTCGTCATCGAAGCCGTCCGACAGCGCCCGCACCATGATCGTTGGGCGGTAGCAATCATCGTGCGCATCGCGATCCACATACCCGGCAAGGCGCAACGTCTCCAAAATCCGGTAGGTCGTGGTGCGCGGCAGGCCCACCGCGGCGGCGAGGGTGTTGATGGCAGCCCGCTCCAGACGATTTAATTCGGTCAGGACATCGAGGCCGCGATTCAAGGCTCGTATGGGGCGGGTCGAATCCCGGGCGGCGCTGTCTTCATGCGTGTCGGTGTGCGGTGCAGAATGCGGGGTAACTTGTGCGTGCATCATCCCTCTATACCTTCAAGCTAGGACCGTTTTAGGTTACAAAACAAGAACATGCGCTCAGCGGACTCTTGAGTACCGCCGGCTCTGTGAACGCCCATTCATGAGTACCTTCCGGATTGAATCTGGTTGCTTGGGTAAGAGGATCTCGCTCCTCAGGCGCATTCAGTTACAATCCGCGCCGATTTGCCTTCGGAAGGATCGAGTTTTGCATGTCGGAACAATACGTTGAAACGGTCGTTATCGGCGCCGGCCCCGTCGGACTGTTTCAGATCTTTGAGCTTGGCCTGCTCGGCATCAGCACCCACATCATCGACTCGCTGGGTCAACCCGGCGGCCAGTGCACGGAGTTGTATCCCGACAAGCCGATCTATGACATTCCCGCGCTGCCGGTCTGCGGCGCCCAGGAATTGATCGACCGCTTGCTGGAGCAGGCCAAGCCCTTCAAGGCCACGTTTCATTTGGGCCAGGAGGTCACGGAACTGCGCGTGCTCGGCAATGGCAAGTTTCACGTTGCGACTTCCACGGGCACCCGCCTCACCGCCGGCGCGGTCGTCATCGCCGGCGGGGTCGGATCCTTCCAGGCGCGGCGCTTAAGCGTCCCCGGGGTGGAGCAGTTCGAAGGCAAGAACATCCACTATCGGGTGAAGTCGGCCGGTGATTTCTTCAACCAGCATCTGGTGATCTGCGGCGGCGGCGATTCGGCGTTGGATTGGACCGTGGCTTTTTGCGAAAAGGCGCGCTCCTTGACCCTCGTGCATCGGCGCGCGGAATTTCGCGCAGCGCCTGCCACGGTTGCGCGCATGCGCGATCTGGTAGCCGCAGGCAAGATGCAGTTTCTGCAGGGCAACGCCGTCGGCATCCAAAAGGACGGCGACAAATTATCGGGACTCGACGTGCAGACGGCCGAGGGAGCGACGCGCACGCTGCCGGTGGATCACGTGTTCGCATTCTTCGGTCTGCATCCGAAACTCGGACCCATCGCCGAATGGGGTCTGGAAATGGAGAGGAAAGCGCTGAAAGTCGACACCGAAAAGTTTCAGACCAGCGTTCCGGGAATCTTTGCCATCGGCGACATTAATTCCTACCCCGGCAAGAAGAAATTGATCTTGAGCGGCTTTCACGAAGCGGCACTGACCGCCTTTGCGATTCAGCATCACCTGTTCCCCGAGAAGCGGCAGTTTTTACAATACACGACCACCAGCCCGATCATGCAGAAGCGATTGGGCGTGGCCGGGGCGGACTAGCGCCCATGAATCAATTGCTCGAAGACCTGATCAAGGTCATGACGCTCGAACGCCTCGAGATGAATCTGTTTCGCGGTCAGAGCCGCGACATCGGCAGTCCGCAAGTTTTCGGCGGACAGGTGCTGGGCCAGGCGCTGGTGGCGGCCACCGCGACCGTGGAAAATAGGGTGGTGCACTCGCTGCACGCATATTTCCTGCGCCGCGGCGATTTCAATCTGCCGATCGTGTATGAAGTCGATCGGGCCTGGGACGGCAAGCATTTCGCGACCCGCCGTGTGGTCGCCATTCAGAACGGACAGCAGATATTCAACATGTCGGCGTCGTTTCAAATTCCGGAAGAGGGCCTGGATCACCAGTTGCCGATGCCGGATGTGCCCATGCCGGAAACCCTGCCGGACCTGGCGCAATTTCGGGCATCCCTGGAGGGTTTGCCGCCGGCGTTGCTGAAAATTCTGGACCAGAAGCGCCCGTTTGAATTCAAGCCCACCGAGATTCCCAACTTTGCGCGCCCGGAAAAGAAGCCGCCGTTCAAGTGCGTATGGATCCGCGCTGTCGACAAGCTGCCTGATGATGAGGCGCTGCATCGCTGCCTGCTGGCGTATGCCTCTGACTTCCAGTTGCTTGATACAGCCCTCAAGCCGCATGCTCTGTCCATGGCCCGGGATAAATTGGTGATCGCCAGCATTGACCATGCGATGTGGTTCCACCGCAGCGTGCGCGTGGATGACTGGCTGCTCTACGCCATGGACAGCCCCAGCGCCTCGGGAGCCCGCGGCTTCACGCGCGGCAGTATTTTTGCGCGCGATGGGCGCTTGGTCGCGAGTGTCTCGCAGGAAGGCTTGATTCGAGTGATGACCTGATGTTCAAGGCCGTCATCATCTTCATCGTCGTCATCGCCGTCCTGTTCGGCGGGATGTTGGCTCTGCGCAGCAGCCGGCGCACCGGCATGCCGAGCGAGGATGTCCTGAAGCGGGCCTCGCAGCGCGCCCGCGAGCAAGCTGCCAAGGATGAGGCCGAGCGTTAACGGCCGCGGCTGGGCAGCGCCCGGGAGGCTTCCCATACCTCGCGCGGCAGGGTGAACAGGTGGCAGTCCCACCAGCGATTCTTGGCGCGGCGATGCTTTCGATACACAGCCTCCCAGCGCATGCCGATTTTCTCGAGCACGCGGATCGATGCTGCGTTGTTCACGTCTACCGTGGAAATCACGCGCTGGGCGCGCAAATCGAAGAACGCGGCATCCACCAGCGCCAGCGCAATTTCAGTGGCGTATCCCTTGCCCCACTGCGCGGCATCGAGCATGTAGCCCAAGTCCACGACATGGCTCTCGACCAGAGATAGGTCGCACGCGCCGATCAGCTTTCCCGACCGACTCTCCACGACGGCGAGCTCAAAGCGCGTGCGCGGCAGCTCGCGTTGCGATGCCAGCAGTTCCTCCAGATATTCCGCGGTGCTGTCCGCATCGCGCGGCCCGAAGAAGAGATAGCGCGTGACCCGCGGATCGGAGGAGTAGGCGTGCACCGCCTCGAAGTCCGTGGCGACGAACTCGCGCAGATTCAGTCGCGCCGTGCAAACCGGCACGCTCAGTTTGCGCACAGCACCTTGCCTGGATTCAAGATGCCCTTCGGATCGAGCGCGCGCTTCAGCGCATGCATGACGGCGAGCTCAACCGGGTCCGCGCGGCGCGCGAACTCCTCGGCCTTGAGCCGCCCGATGCCGTGCTCGGCGCTGATGCTGCCGCCGAGACTCTCGACCAGGTCGAACATGGCAAGCTCGAGCGCATGGGTCCGCCCGTTGAACTGTGCCAGGTCCGCTCCCGGCTTTTGACTTAGATTGAAATGCAGGTTGCCGTCGCCGGCGTGCCCATAGGAGACCACGTCACCTTCGGGCGCGAGGCGCTGCGCCAATTCGCTGCCCCGTTCGATGAGTTCCGGGATCGCGGAGACCGGTACGGACACATCGTGCTTGATGCTGGCGCCGTGGCGTCGCTGGGCTTCGGGCACGGACTCGCGCAATTTCCACATGGCCTGCGCCTGCGCGAGCGAAGTCGCCGGCATCGCGTCCTTGACGATGCCCGCGGACGCCGCCACCTCGAGTTCCGCGGTCAAAAGCGCCGTCAGGTTTTGATGCGGGTTCGGCGAGCTCAATTCGACCAGCAAGTACCAGGCGCAATCGAATACCAGCGGGTTCGCGACGCCTGGGACATGCTTTACCGTCATCTCCACGCCGATGCGCGGGATCAACTCAAAGCTGGTGACTTGATCGCCCGCGGCCGTGCGCAGACGGGCGAGCAACGCGAGCGCGTGGGCCGGGGCGTCAATGCCAACCAGCGCGGTGGCCGTGTCGGCCGAAAGCGGGAACAGCTTCAGGGAGGCCGCGGTGATCAACCCTAGGGTGCCTTCCGCGCCGACGAACAAGGATTTCACGTCGTATCCGGTATTGTCCTTGCGCAGACTCTTGAGGGCCGACATCACGCGTCCGTCCGCAAGCACGACCTCCAGCCCGAGAACGAGATCGCGCATCATCCCGTAGCGCAATACGGCGGTGCCCCCGGCATTGGTCGAGAGATTGCCGCCGATTTGCGCAGTTCCTTCGGAGCCTAGACTCAAGGGGAAGAAGCGGTTCGCATCGCGCGCGGCGTTTTGCGCGCCGGCCAGCGTGCAGCCGACTTCGACGATCATGGAATAATTGGCGGCGTCGATATGCCGGACACGGTTCAGGCGCTGCATCGACACCACAATCTGCGTGCCGCTCTCATCGGGCGTCGCGCCGCCGCAGTAGCTGGTGTTGCCCCCATGCGGCACCACGGCGACTTCGTCGCGATTGCAGAGGGCTAAAATCCGGGCGACATCCTCGACGCTGCGCGGTCGCAGCACCAGCGGTGTTCTGCCCTGGTACAGGCGGCGGAAATCGGTGAGATAGGGCGCTATATCGTCTTGCGAGTCCAGAAAATTGCCTGGACCGACCGCAGCCTTGAGTTCCGCGAGCGTCGCGGAACTAGGCGGACGCGGCATCAGATGCGCTTGCCGCCGCCGTCGCGGATCGCGGCGGGCACGGGCTTCAAGTCCCAAATCACTCCAAAAAACGACATCAGTTTCAAAACATAAAACGTGACGTCGAATTCCCACCAGTAAAAGCCCTGGCGGGCCGAGGCGGGATAGTGATGGTGATTGTTGTGCCAGCCTTCGCCCAAGGTAATGAGGGCCAGCCACGGATTATTGCGGCTCGCATCGCCGGTCTTGTAGCGCTGGCGCCCGAACACATGCGAGAGTGAATTGATCGTGTAGGTGCCGTGATAGACGAGCACGGTGGAGATGAAGAATCCCCAGACCAGCATTTGCCAGCCGGTGGTATGCAGCCCCGGCGCGAGATGCTTCAAGAGCACGCCGAGCAGGAAGACACCTACCCCCAAAAGCGTGGGAACCACGATGTCGAAGCGATCCAGGAACCGCAGCTCGGGATACTTCAGTAAATCCTTGACGCGCGATAAATCCGCCGCGAAATGCTTGTGGGACATGAACCAGCCCATGTGGCTCCAGAAAAAGCCGTGCTGTACGGGCGAGTGCACGTCTTCAGGCTTGTCCGAATGCACGTGGTGATGGCGATGGTGAGCCGCCCACCAAATCGGGCCGCGCTGCACCGCCGAGGCGCCGAGCATGCCGAAGATGAATTGCCCGACGCGCGAGGTCTTGAAAGTGCGGTGTGAAAAATAGCGATGATAGAAACCGGTGATGGCGAACATCCGCACCACATACAGCGCGATCGTCACCGCCAGTGCAACCCAGCTGAAGCCCACCCAGATGACCGCGAGGCAGGCGGCATGCATCAACAGAAAGGGCAGAACGCGGGCCCAGTCGATGTGGCGCTCCGCATCCAACATCGTAGGCGCCGGCGGCCGCGTCGCGAAGTCGCTGTTGCCGAACCATCGGGAGAGCTCAGTGCCCACGCGTACCGCGGTAGGGGGCTCAATCGCGATTTCATTCTCAGGCGTCATGGGGTTCCTATCTCTTCAAAGCCGCGATTCGCTCGTCCAACGGCGGATGGCTCATAAACAACCGCATGATTCCATCCGAGCGGCCCGTGTTGATTCCAAAAGCCTGCAGCTGCTGCGGCATCGGCTCACCTTGACTGCGCTTCAGCACCTGCAATGCATCGATCATATTGCCGGCACCGGTAAGATCGGCGCCGCCTCGATCGGCACGAAACTCGCGCCGGCGCGAGTACCAGCAAACGATCACACTCGCGAGAATGCCGAGCACGAACTGCGCTACCATGGTGGTCAGGAAAAATCCGATGCCCGAACCCTGCCGGTCGTTGCGCAGAATCGCTCGATCGACGATGCCGCCGATGATGCGCGCGAGAAAAATCACGAATGTATTTAGCACACCTTGCAACAGCGCAAGGGTAACCATATCACCGTTTGCGACGTGCGTAATTTCGTGACCCAGTACCGCCTCGACCTGCGTGCGCGACATGTTGCGCAGCAGACCGCTGCTCACGGCCACGAGCGCCGCGTTGCGCCGCGCACCGGTGGCGAAGGCGTTCATTTCCTCGGCGTCGAAGATGCCGACTTCGGGCATGCCGAGGTGCGCCTGCTCGGCCAACCGCTTGACCGCTCCGACCAGCCAGCGTTCCAGCTCGGATTGGGGGCTCTCGATGACGCGTACACCCATCATGCGTTTGGCGGTCCACTTGGACAGGGCCAGCGAGATGAGGGATCCGCCGAAGCCAAAAATGGCGGCGAAAACCAGCAGGCCGCCCGTGCCGCCCTGCATCAGATGCACGCCGAAGGCGTTCTCGACGACGAACAGCACCAGGCTGAGCAGCGCGAGGACCGCGATATTGGTCAGGACAAAGAGGAAAATGCGTTTCATGGGACTTTTGTTCGGAAAAAAAGCCGCAATATGGTAACGCGGCACACTAATGGTCGGGACGTTCGGGTTCAATTTCAAGCCGGGAGTTCGGTCGGCCTGCGGCCGGCGTTTTGCCATTGACCGCCATGCGGACAATACGCCGCTATGTGCCTGTAAAATCGGACATTAACTTTCTAGAGTCAGGGCATGCAATATAGGGACTATTACGAAATTTTGGGCGTGACTCGGGGCGCCGACGCCGACGCGGTGAAGCGCGCGTACCGCAAGATGGCGCGGAAATTCCACCCGGATGTCAGCAAGGAAAGGAACGCGGAGGAGAAATTCAAGGAGGTTCAAGAAGCCTACGAGGTCCTGCGCGATGCGGACAAGCGCGCAGCCTATGACCAGCTGGGCCGCGATTTTCGCAATGGCCAGCAGTTTCGCCCGCCGCCCGACTGGTCGCAGCGCTTCGGGAACGGGGGCGGTCAGCGCTTCTCGGACCTCAATGGCTTCAGCGATTTCTTTTCCAGTCTGTTCGGCGGATCCGGATTCGGTGCGGCCGGATCCGGTCAGGCCGACGCGGACGCGGGCCACCTGGACGTGACCGTGGAGGAGGCATTTGCCGGAACCAAACGGCGAGTCATGCTGAATGAGGGTGGTCGCCAGCGTCAGATCGATGTGCAAATTCCTGCCGGCGTCACCGAAGGGCAATCGCTGCGCATACCCGGCATCGGCGGGCGGAGTTCGCTGATTTTTCGGATCAGACTGCGTCCGCATCACGTGTACGAAGTGGCGGGCAAGGACGTGCAGATCGAATTGCCCCTGGCTCCTTGGGAAGCCGCCTTGGGTGCAAAAGTCGCGGTGCCGACACTGGGGGGAACGGTGGAGCTCACCGTGCCCGGCGGCGCCCAATCGGGCAACAAACTCAGGCTTCGCGGCAGAGGACTTCCGGGCAGCCCCGCGGGGGACCAGATCGTCACCATCAAATTGGTGACGCCGGCGGCCAAGACCGCCACGGCCAAGGAAGCGTACGAGCGCATGAAGCACGAATTCAACTTCAATCCGCGCGCCGACTGGCCTTAGGCTCCTGGCGCAATCTCGCGGATCGCGTCAGCCTCCAGTCAGCACATCTTCGCGCAGCACGGTATCCGGCGACATGAGGGTTTCGCTTTGGATACCCTTCGCAAATTGCACGCTTTGCGGCTTCACGAAAACCGCGGACACTTCAGGATGGGTGCTGCGGATCTGCTTTTCCAGGTCGATTACGGCGCCCTCAATGTCCGGCGCCCGCATGTAGTCGAAGAAATCGAGGCTCAGGTACACCACAACACTGTTCGGCGCGAGTTGCACGGTGGCGATGCTGTTGGCGTTGCACACGCCGGGCATGCGCGCCGCAATGCCGATGACGGCATCGCTCAAGGACGGATCCGCGCGCTCGCCGATGAGCAGCGCCTTCGATTCCTGGGCCAGCAGCGCCGCGACGCCGGCCAAGATCGCGGCAATCAGTAGCGACGCGATGCCATCCCAACGGCTGTCGCCCGTGACCATCGCCGCGGTCGTGCCGGCGGCGGCCACTAAAATCCCCACCACCGCGGCCGAATCTTCGAAGACCACGATGAAAGCGGGCGGGTCCTTCGATTGGCGAAATGCCTCCCACCAACCGAGATTGCGCGTCGACTGCCTGAATGCCCGCGCTCCAATCAACCAAGATCCGCCTTCGAATATCAAGGACGCGGCGAGCACCAGGTAGATCACCAGCGGTCTTTCGATGGGTCGCGGCTGCAGGAGACGCTGGATACCCTGGTATGCCGAGACACCGGCGCCTACCGAGAAGATCAGCAATGCCACGACAAAGCTCCAAAAATACAGCTCCCGGGCATAGCCCAGCGGGTGCTCCCGATCGGCCGGACGTCTTGAGCGTGCGATGCCGTACAGCAGGAGGAGCTCATTGATCGTGTCGACCAGAGAGTGCACGGCCTCGCTCAGCATGGCGGCCGAGCCGGTTACGGCGGCGGCGACGAATTTGGCCGCCGCAACCAGCACATTGCCGGCCAGTGCCGCCCAAACCGCCTTAAGGGTGCCGCTTTTCGCCATGCCGGATTCTAGCAGCCGGCTCCCAGCTTGAAGAATCGGCCGGCGGCCCCAACTCACCCAAATCAACCCCAAAACTGCCAAGGCCATGACGACAGAAACCGAACCAGCGGCTGCACAAAAGCCGCAGATCAAGGAGTTCCAAGCGGAAACCAAGCAGGTGCTGCGCTTGGTCATCCATTCGCTGTACTCGCACAAGGAGATTTTCCTGCGCGAGCTGATCTCCAACGCCTCCGATGCCTGCGAGAAATTGCGGTTCGAGGCGATCGCCAAGCCTGATCTTCTGGGCGGCGATGAGCTGTCGGTCACGCTGACCCCGGACTCGAGCGCCGGCACCTTGAGCGTCAAGGACAATGGCATCGGCATGAGCGAGGCGGAGATCATCGACAATCTCGGCACGATCGCCCGTTCCGGCACCAAGAAATTCCTGGAAACGTTGAGCGGCGACTCGGCCAAGGATGCGCAGCTGATCGGTCAGTTCGGCGTCGGGTTTTACTCGGCTTTCATCGTGGCCGACAAGGTCACGGTCCTCACCAAGCGCAGCGATGCGCCTGCCGTGCGCTGGGAATCCGATGGCGAAGGTCAGTACCAGATCGAGGCCGGGGACAAGACCGACCGCGGCACCGAAGTCATTCTGCACCTGCGCGATGAAGACAAGGAATTTCTGGAACCCGCGCGCCTGCGCCAGTTGGTGCGCAAATACTCGGATCATTTGAGCATTCCTGTCGTGCTGAAAACCGCCGATGCATCGGAGACCGTGAATCAGGCGAAGGCGTTTTGGACGCGCCCGAAGTCGGAGCTGAAGGACGAGGATTATCAAGCCTTCTACAAGCACATCTCCCATGATTCCGAAGATGCACGGGTGTGGGCGCACAACAAGGTGGAAGGCAATATCGAATACACCTCATTGCTATACCTGCCGAAGCGCGCGCCATTCGACCTGTTCGATCGCGATCAGAAAGGCGGCATGCAGCTGTACGTCAAGCGCGTATTCATCATGGACAGGGCCGCGGAACTTCTGCCGCCGTACCTGCGCTTCATGCGCGGACTGGTGGATTCATCCGATCTGCCTCTGAATGTCTCGCGCGAGCTGCTGCAAAATAATCGCACGGTCGAGAAGATCAAGGCGGCGCTGGTGAAGCGATCGCTGGACATGCTCGACGAGCTGGCCGCGAAGCCCGCCGAATACGCGGAATTTTGGAACACCTTCGGCACCGTCTTGAAGGAAGGCATCATCGATGATCCGGCCAACAAGGTCCGCATCGCAAAATTGCTGCGCTTCAACTCGACTGCGGACAGCGCCGATGCGCCGGGCGTTGCGCTCGAAGCCTATGTGTCGCGGATGAAATCCGATCAAAAGGCGATTTACTACCTTACCGCCGACTCGCTGGCGGCGGCGCGCAACAGTCCCCATCTGGAGGGTTTTCGCGCCAAGGGCATGGAAGTGCTGTTGCTGACCGATCGCATCGATGAGTGGGTGGCGGCGCATTTGCACGAATTCGAGGGCAAGACGCTCGCCAATGTCGCAAGCTCCGCCGCCGATGTGGCCTCTGCGATTGAAACCCCCGAGAAGGCCGCCGCCGAAACCGAATTCAAAGACACGCTGGATCGGCTCGGCAAGAGTCTCACCGGCAAGATTGCCGGCGCGCAGGTGTCGGCGCGCCTGACGGATTCTCCCGCCGTGCTCGTCGCGGGCGAATTCGGCATGAGCTTGCGTATGGGCCGAATTCTCAAACAGGCGGGGCAGAACAATCCTTTCGCGACTCTGCCCATCCTGGAAGTGAATCCGAAACATCCGATCGTCGCGCGTCTGAAAGACACGGCTGATGAGGCGGCATTCGCGGATCTCGCCCATGTGCTGTATGACCAGGCCATGCTCGCGGAGGGCGGTGAACTGGACGATCCGGCGACTTTCGTGCGGCGCGTGAACCGGCTCATCGTCGAAGGGCTCGCGGCGCAGCCGAAAATCATTCTGAGCTGACGCATGCAAATGCCGCAGTGGGCTGCAAACGACGGTGCGACGGCGCTGGGAAGCAATCCCGAAGCGCCGCTCGATGATGCGCCGCTGCTCGACGCCTATTCCGGCGCGGTGATCGGCGCTCTCGAGCGGGTTGCGCCCGCGGTGACATTCATCGAAGTGGTCGGTGAAACGCGGGCCGCCGGGGCGCGTAGTCGTCGTCCGCAACAGGCCAGCGGTTCCGGATTTCTCTTTACGCCGGACGGGTATCTGCTCACCAACAGTCACGTCGTCGATGGCTCCGATGAGATCACCGTGCGCCTGAACGACGACACGCGATTTAATGCGGACCTTGTCGGCAACGATCCGGATTCGGACCTGGCGGTGCTGCGCATCGGATCGCCCGGCGCGCTGCCGTACGTCGAGTTCGGCGATTCCGCGCGCCTGAAGGTGGGTCAGGTCGCCATTGCCATCGGCAATCCCTTGGGCTATTCCAAGACCGTGACGACGGGCGTCGTGTCGGCGCTCGGCCGCACCCTGCGCGCCAAATCGGGCAGGCTCATGCACGATGTCATTCAAACCGATGCAGCGCTCAACCCGGGCAATTCCGGTGGGCCGCTGGTCGACTCCAAGGGACGCGTCATAGGCGTCAATACGGCGATGATTCCGCAGGCCCAGGCGATCTGCTTTGCCACCGGCATCAATACGGCAAAATGGGTCATCGGCCAGATGTTTGCCCATGGTAGGGTAAGGCGTGCCTATATCGGCGTTTCTGGGGCGACCGTGCCGATTGCCACGCGGGTGGTGCGCCATTTCAGCTTGCCAGGCAACACCGCGGTCCATGTCGCGGATATTGTGCCGGGCAGTCCCGCCGCACTGGCCGGGGTGCAGACGGGTGATCGCATGGTTGCGCTCGACGGCGTGCGCATCAATGGGATCGACGGGCTGCAGCGCACGCTCGAGGCGAGCTTGATCGGCCGCGAGTGCGAATTGCAGTTGCTGCGCCGGTCGAGCGTGATCAAGACGACGATACGGCCGATTGAAATGCCGGCATATCGATCCAGCGGCAAGTGACGACATCGGAGGAATCGCGCCTATGACTGCCACGCATCCCGTTACCTTGGCGGTTCCGCCCGAGCCCACTGATCATGCGCAGGGGTCGGAGCACGCGAGGGTCGTCGTGGTGGAGTACGGAGATTTCGAGTGTCCCAGCTGCAAGGTGGCAGCGACGACCCCGTCATTGTTGATGGAGCGCTTCCCCAATCAAGTGCGCTTTATTTTTCGCAACTTCCCCTTGGAGGAGGCGCATCCGCACGCGCTGCTCGCCGCGGAAGCGGCAGAGGCCGCCGGAGCGCAAGGAAAATTTTGGGCCATGTACGATGTCTTATTCCGCAATCAGGCCCACCTCAAGAGCGGAGACCTGCAGCGCTATGCGAGCGAATTAGGCATGGACATGGCGCGCTACGTGGCGGAAATGGACGACCACATCTATCTGCAGAAGGTTCGCGAGCACATAGCGAGCGGACGCCTGAGCCACATTCGCGCAACCCCGACATTCTTCGTCAACGGGGTGACTCAGGATATTTCCTTCGGCATGAAGGCGTTGCATGACGCGGTGGCCGCCGCGGTGTCGAATCACCGCTGACTGCCCCGCAACGCCGGAAATAAAAAGGGCGCCTTTTTGAGGCGCCCGAACGGGGAAATCTTCAAGGGGAGGGCATCAGCTCCAATCGTCGCCGCCACCGCCGCCCATTCCGCCACCGCCGTCATCCCACGAACCGGGATCATTGGCGCCGAAGTCGTTGCCGCCCATATCGCCGTTGCTGCCGGGCTCGGCGGCTTCCGCGGACGGAATCACGCCACCCTCGCGGCGGCCACCATCCAAAAAGTGATGGGCCAATTCTTCACCGGCAACCACCCCCGCGCCCACCGCAAGGCCTGATGCCAGGCCGCCGGCTATGCCAGACCCCATACCGCCGCCGCCCATGGGTGCAGGACCGTAACCCGGCCCGTAGCCGGTCGGTGCGCCACCAACGCCGGGGCCAGCCGTCGGATACTGGGTAACGGAGGGGGTTCGGCGCCGGAACAGAGCGAACAACGCCACGACCACGATTAGACCCAAGAGCAATCCGCCCCAGGGGATATGAGGCGCGGCGCGCGGCGCCGACACGATTTGCGGGCTCATCGCACGCGTGGCGGGGCTCAAGCCGAGCTGCGCCTTCAGTTCCTGCACCGATCGCGGCGTGAATTCCGTCAATCCCGGATTGATGCGTTCGGCAGACCCGAGCTCGGCACGCGCCAGCGCAGTCTTGCCTTCTTTGGCAAACAGCTCCGCCTGCACATAGTGCGCCTTGGCGCTGGTGGGATGATGCGCCAGCACCTGGGTGATCATTTGCTGGGCCTGATCGAGATGACCGGCTGCGGCCGCCTCGTAGACCTGATTCATTGTCGGATCAGCAGCTTGCGCAAAACTCGGCGAACCCAACGCGAAGGTCGCGCCCAGAACTAACGCAGCGGCGGCTAGAAGTGGTTTCCGCATAGCAAGCCCTCAACAGGTCGAATTGACCCTTGTTGGGTTAGATATGGGCGTCCCGGCGAAGTTCAACGCCTCCGGGAGAGTCCGCTAGATCACGCCGCGGCGCTTTTGATCGAGTTCGATGGATTCGAACAGGGCCTGAAAATTCCCCTCGCCGAAACCCTCGTTGCCCTTGCGCTGAATGATTTCGAAGAAGATGGGACCGATCGCGTTCTTGGTGAAAATCTGCAGCAGGATGCCGCTCTTGTCGCTGCCGTCGATCAGAATCCCGCGGCGCTCGAGCTCGGCAACGGACTCACGGTGTCCGGCCACGCGCGCATCGACGCCTTCGTAATAGGTTGCAGGAGTTTCCTGGAATTCGACGCCGCGGCCGCGCAGCGCGTCCACCGTCTTGCAGATGTCGTCGGTACCCAGCGCAATGTGTTGGATGCCTTCACCCTTGTACTCGTTGAGGTATTCCTCGATCTGACTCTTGTCGTCCTGGCTTTCATTGATGGGGATGCGAATTTTGCCGCACGGCGAGGTGAGGGCGCGCGAGAACAGGCCGGTCTCCTTGCCCTCGATGCTGAAGTAGCGAATTTCCCGGAAGTTGAAGAGTTTTTCATAGAAGCCGGCCCAGACATTCATGTTGCCGCGCTTCACGTTGTGCGTGAGGTGATCGATGCGCAGCAGGCCCACGGGCACGTGCGGTTCGGTGTCGATAACCGGAACGAAATCGACATCGTAGATGGTGTGATCGCCGTAGCGGTCGACCAGGTAAATCAGGCTGCCGCCGATTCCCTCGATGGAGGGGATATTCAATTCCATGGGTCCCGCGGTAACAGGCCCCGGTTTCGCACCCAGGTCCAAGGCGCGCGCATACGCCAAGCGCGCATCGGCGACGCGAAATGCCATGGCGCAGGCGCAGGGCCCGTGGGCACGCGCAAAGTTTTGCGCAAAACTGTCGCGTTCCGCATTGATGATGAAATTGATGTCGCCCTGGTTATGCAGCGTCACATTTTTGGAACGATGCCGCGCAACCGCCGGCAGCCCCATGCACTCGAACAACCGCCGCAGCAGTTCCGGATCGGACGCGGCATATTCGACGAATTCAAATCCGTCGGTACGCATAGGATTGGTGAGGCTGAGCTCGGCGTTCACGGCGAGCTCACGGCTTTGCTTTGCGCCGAGATGGCGGTGCCGAATACATGGTCCCACAGCGGCGTGGTGACGCCGAAATTCCCGCGCTTCGGCGAATGGTGATGGCGCATGTGCCAGGCGCGAAGGTCGCTGAAGTAGGCCGAGGAGGGTTTGCGGGTGTGATGATGGATGACATGATGCACGTAGCCGTACCACCAATAGCCCAACATCACCCCGACCGTAAGGCCGTCGGCAAGGTTGAAACCGATCCACCACCACAGGGGCAGCAGGATGACGCCGATCCAGACCGACACGCTGACCCACGAGGGCGTGCCGATGAAGTCCAGCGGCGCACCGTGATGCAGACTGTGCATGGGCGAAAACACCGGCATGCGATGCAGCGCTATTCGGTGCAGTACGTATTCCAACAAGGACCAAATCACCAGTCCCAACAGGCAGGCGCCCAACCAATCGCGCCCGTCATGCCAAGAGGGATGGCGAAAATTGACTGCCGTCAGTCCGACGACCGTTATCGGATAGACGACGAAATCGGAGTAATAGCTGAATTTGCTGAGTTGCATCGTTGCACCTCGCTTTTTGCGGAATGCGCTATTTGACCACGAATACGACCGAATGTTAGCGGAAGAACACCTTCCGCGCACAATCTTCTAACTTGTTGCCTTGGTAGAATTTCCAAGTATGCGAAAAACCTTCGTTATTGTGGGCGCGGGATTCTCCGGCACGGTACTGGCCGCCAACCTGCTGCGCCAACCTCCGTCAGATGGCGCCGACATCGTTTTGATCGAGCGAAGCGACGCCGTGGGGCGCGGTGTGGCGTACGCCGCACACGAATTCCCCTATTTATTGAACGTGCCGGCGGCCCGGTCCTCAGCCGTCTCGCGCGAACCGTTGCAATTTCTGCACTATGCCCGGACCCGGGTGCCCAACGTCGATGGGGAGGATTTCCTGCCGCGGGCTCTGTACGGCGAGTACCTGCAGGAATTGCTTTTCAGCGCAGAGCGCGACGCGCCGCCGAATGTCCGCTTGCGCCGGATTCATGGCGAGGTGACGGGCATCCTGCAAACGGACGGCACCGCGCCGCTGGCGGCGCAGTTTGCGGATCGTGCTCCGATAGGGGGACATGTCGTGATCCTGGCGCTCGGAAATCCGCCCGCGCCCTTGCCGCCCTGGGCCGAAGCGCTACGCGGTCACACGGCGTTCAGGCAAGATCCGCGTGATTTGCCCGAAACGCTGACGGCGGACCAGTCGGTCCTGATCGTCGGCAATGGCCTGACGATGGCGGACGCGGTTTCCCTGTTGAGCCGGCATCCCGATCGGATCCCGACCCTGCACACGATTTCGCGCCGCGGGCTGATTCCAAAAACGCAGACCGAGTTTCATGCGGATGCGATGCGCGGCAGCGGCGATAGTCTGCTTGCCTCGACTCACTCGCTCAAGAAACTGCTGCGCGCCTGCCGGGACCTGGCTCGCGAGGTCGAGAATCTGGGCGGCGATTGGCGCGAAGCTGTCTCGTTCATTCGCAATCTCGTGCCCGCACTGTGGCGAGCGCTGCCGCAGACGGAGCGGCGCCGTTTTGTACGGCACTTGCAGGTGCACTGGGACACTTACCGGCACCGTCTGCCGCCGCAGCTGTCCGAGCGCATCGAGCACCTTCGGCGCGGCGGCAAATTGCAGATACATGCGGGCCGCATCCTGGATGTGACAGCGGCGCCGGGCGGGTTGCGCGTCTCGTGGCGGCCCCGCGGTAGTGGCGCGACCCGAGATATGATCGTGGCCATGCTGGTCAATGCAACAGGGCCCAACTACAACATTGAACGCTTCGCGGACCCGCTCATGAACTCGCTGCGGTTGTCCGGGTTGATCTCGCCCGATACGCTCAATTTGGGTTTGCGCAGCGCGCGATTTGGCGCCTGTGTGGACCCGCAGGGGCGCGTCAGCCGGCAGCTTTATTATCTGGGGCCCTTGCTGCGGGCCGAACATCTGGACGTGACTGCGGCCGCTGAACTTTCCACGCACGCGGAGGAACTCGCGGCGCATCTGGCCGAACGCTAGATCAGCTTGGCGAGCCCGGCGAGCAACCGCTCCAGATCCTCGTGTGCGCTGTACATCGAGGCGCCGGTTCGAAGCAAACCGCCACGCTCGCCCAACCCCAATACCTCCACGGCGCGTGCGGCATAGAAGTGTCCGTCCCAGACGCAAATACCTTCTTTTCCCAGCGCCGCCGCCGCCGCGGCTGCGGTCGCCTTCTCCAAGGTGATCGAGACCGTGGGCGCTCGGGCCCGGCTGCTGAAGTCGGGCCCCCAAACCTCCACGCCCGGCAGCGCGCGCAACGAATCA
>DASYIN010000160.1:0-9278 GCA_035997505.1 Steroidobacteraceae bacterium
TCCCCCACTATGTACCGCAACTAACTGTTCAAAGCTTCTTTTCCTGCCGAATATAGGCAATACGGCGGGGTCTCCGGTAATGCTCAAAAATCTCTGATTGTCGTGCCACGCGGCCAGCACCCGTCTAACAGGGTGTTGTTCAATTCGCACACCAACCGAGGGTTCGCTCGTCTCCATAATTCGCGCAACCTCTCCTCTGGCTAATCCCGTAATAATTGCTATACGAGAATAACTGCTGCGGCCGCTCTCTCTTGCAATTCGTACCGAAGCGGAACGCACTGCGATGTCTCTTATCATGCGACTGATTTCTCGCACCGTTATTCCGGTATCAAACATTACGTCCATCAACGGGTTGACTACGCGCTTGAGCGCAACTAAGGCCGCTTCCTTCAGTGGGTCTGGCGATTCGGGTTCATTGGGAATGTGCAATACCCCCGTTACGTGAAAACGTTACTATTCGTGTAAAATACCACGCTCAAAAAAGCCTCAGATGCGAAAACCGCAATCTCTCAAATCGGGCGCCATTGGCTGTGGGTGCGTCGCCAGTTTGCGGTTCATTCGAGGCCGCTTCGCAATTGACCTGGTTCGGTCCTCGATCTCAATCTGTAAATCTAGTTGGATTATCTACAAATTCACGTACCTTGTATGTCACACTCCCTAGTCTGCTGGCGCTGTGGCGCGTCTCTCGCCTCGCTCAGCCTGCCGTTGCGCCGTCTCGAAGTCTGCAAGGCCTGCAATGCAGAGCTGCACGTGTGCAAAATGTGTGTCGAGTACGACACTTCTTATGCCAAGCATTGCAAGGAGCCGACGGCTGAGGAAGTTCGCAAGAAAGACGAGGCGAATTTCTGCGATCACTTCAAACCCAGAGCCGGAGCCTACGTAGCGAAGAACGAGGCAGAACTTGCCAAAGCTAAGTCTGCGTTGGACGACCTATTTAGAAAGTGACTTTTTCTTCTTAGGTTTCTTGGCGATCTCCGCGATCCGCCACAGATAAAGCGCCGCGACGGAGCGATGCGGTCGCCACTTTTCGGAGAGTTTGATTAGCTGCTTCGGTGTCGGCAGTGCGCGTTTGCGATACAGCACCTGAAAACCTTTGCGTACCCCGTAGTCCGTTACCGGCATCACGTCGGGTCGGCACAGCGTGAATAACATCAGCATATCCACGGTCCAGGCTCCAACGCCGCGCGCCTCCAGCAGCTGCGCATAAATATCCGCATCGGACATTTGCGCAATCCGGGCGGCGCTCGGGATCTGGCCGGCATTGAACCGCACGCAGATGTCCTTCATGGCCAGTGCCTTGCTGCGAGACAGGCCGGCCGAACGCAGCTGCATTTCGGTCATCTCCGCCAGCCGCTTCGAACAGGGAACACCGTCCTCGAACAAGGCGACGACCCGCCCCCAGATCGCGCGAGCCGCGGCGCCGGCAAGCTGTTGGTGAGCGATGGCTTCGAGCAACGCAACATATGGCTCGCGTGGCGGCGGGGTCGGCACGGTGAGGGCGCCGATCCGCTCTATCCACTCGCCCAAGCGGGCATCGCTTTTTTTAAGATGCCTGACCGCATGTGCACTCATGAAGCTCAGTTTAATCGGAACCCCGGCGCCTGACGAACCGGGCCGGCGCTCTCGGTCCCGTGACCCGCCGCACAGCGTTGCAGGATGTCCTCAGCGGCAAGGCTTCAAGCCGATGCCAAACAGACGATCCCGACTCACGGTAAAGAGTTCTCTTTCAGTGAAACAGTGGTGGTGATGAGTGTGATAAGCGTGGTGGCGGCCTTTGCGGATACAAGTTCCGCCGGCATTGGCAACGCTGCGTTCGAATCAGACACCTTCACCGTGATGCCAGCGGCGATGCGGTGGTGTTTTCTAGTGCCGATGCACGTCAGCAAACCAATTTTCGACGACCTACCATGCGGCTTCCTCCGCCACCCGACGCGCCAAACATCTACAAATCTTAACACCCGGGGTTGCGAAATTAGGGGATTCCCGCATATTCATCCTCCGGGTATACGCTCACATTAGCGTGAGCTATAAGGTATTGTGGACTGATATATTAAAAGTGCCCGGAGTTCCATAGGATGGCGACGTCTCCGGATTTTTTGCGTCTCGCCTCGAGTGCGACACGTGCGTTGGCCGATACGGCGTTAGACAGCCTGCGCGATGCAGTGCTGGTGGTCGACGCGCGTCATCGACATTTCCCCATCGTTCTGGCAAATGCTGCTTCGCGCCAATGCCTGGAAGTCGACGCGGTGCCCCTCTTGCAGGTACCGCTCACCAGCGTATTAGGTGCCGCATCGACCGCAAAGCTCGATAGTTTTCTGGTAGCCGCGGCTGACCCCAATACGCCTTGCAGTCGAGTACTGAGCTGGCGGTTTGCTGAGGGCGAGCAACCCGTCATGACCGAGGTCAAGGCGCTGGAATCGGCGCCGGGCCAGCGTCTGGTGATGCTGAGCTTTCTGCCCCCTACGCCGCAGCCCGATTTGGTGGCGGCCGTGGATCAACTGCCGTACGACCTGCTCATTTTGGATGCGGACCTGAAGGTTACGTACGCCAATGCCGGGGCCATTCGGGCCGCGGGGGCCATTCCCGGGGGCGCCGTGGGCTGCTCGGCGTTGATGCTGATGCCCACGCTGCTCTTGAAGCCCGAGGTCTTTGAGCGGGCATTGCAGGGCCAGCCGTTCCACGATGAGTCGCTGGTGTTTTCCGAACCCGGCCGCCCTTCGCGTCGCTTCGAGATCGACGTGCAACCGCTCAAGAGTGCCTCCGGAATCGGCGGTCTCGTGGTGATGTGTCTGGAAGTGACCGAACGGCGCGTGAACAATCGCGCGCAGGGTAGCGCCGAACGGCGCTTGCTCGCGCTCACGGAGCATGCGCAGGACATTATCACTGTCGCCGCCGCGGATGGCCGCTTGCAATACGTGAGCGGCGGCGTGCAGAACTCCCTCGGCTACACCTCCGAAGAGCGCGAGTCGAACTATATCTTCGAGCACGTGCATCCGGATGACCGCGAGGATCTGCTCGCCAAGTACCGGCAATTGGTGACGGGCGAGATCAAGGGCTTCTCGCGCGAGTTTCGCACGCGCCACAAGGATGGCTCGTACCGGTGGTTGGAGTCGCGCTGCGTCTCGGCCCTGGATAATCCCTTGATCGGCGGCATCGTCATCAACTCGCGCGACATCACCGAGCGCAAGCAGGCGGAGTTCAAGCTGGCGCAGCGCGAGGAGGTTTTCCGCTTGGCCGCCGAGGCCGTGGACGGGATCATTTTCGAATGGGACATCGTCAAAGGCGTGGTGCACCGATCGCGCGGGGTCGAGGAAGTTCTGGGCCTCATCCCCGAGGAACTGGAATCCTCGGCGGAAGCCTGGTTGGAACGGATCCATCCGCGCGATTTCAGCGCCGCCAAGAAAGCGATCAGCGTCGGGCTCTTAAATGGCCGGGGGTGGGCTACCACTTATCGCATTCGCGATGCCAAAGGCCGCTACAAGGCGATTCTCGATCGCGCTTTGGTTCAGCGCAATGCGGTCGGCGATCCGGTACGCGTGATCGGCTGCATTGTCGACATCTCTGAAATCAAACGCCTCACCGACATTCTCGGAGAAACGCAGCGCATCGCCAAGATCGGCGGCTGGGAATACAGCTATGCGACGCAGGAACTGACTTGGACCGATGAGATGTTCCGCATCTACGGCGTCAACCCCAAAGAATTCAGCCTGACGTGGGAATCGATGCTGGGACAGTGCGTGCCGGAGTCGAGAGACCAATTTCTCGAGGCGTGCCGCCGGGCCGAATCAGGCGCCGGCCACATCGACCTCGAACTCGAAATCAACACGCTCAAGAACCAACGCATCTGGGTCAAGGTCATCGGACATCTCGAAATGCTGGGCGGCCATCCGTTTCGCGCCTACGGCTCGGTACAGAACATTCAGGCGAAGAAAGTCGCGGAGATCGCGCTGGAGAACAGCACCGGATGGCTGAAGCTGTCCATGAACATGGCGAACATGCACGCGTGGCGCTGGGATCGTGTGCAAAACGCGTTCGAATTCGCGAATTTGGAAGACCCGCAGGCGCACCTGCCCAGTATTTTCCCGGATATGGAAACCATGCTGATGCGCGTGCATCCGAAGGATCAAAGCGCCGTCAAGCGCGCCGTCGAGAGCGCATTTTCAGGCCAAGTTGAGGTGCGCCAGGAATTCGAGTTGCTCGGCAATGACGGCCGTTATCGTTCCTATGCAACGACAGCCCGGCCCCTGTTCGAAGGCACTGCCGTCCGCGGCCTGGTGGGCGTCATCCAGGATGTCACGGCGCGGCGGGATTCCGAGCGGCGCCTGCGACGCTCCGAGGAACTGTTGCGGGCGACCACCACCAATACGGCGGACACGCTGTTTTTGCTCGACACCGCCATGCGGGTGCGTTTCGTGAACAAATCCGTCAACGGCCTATCATCCGAACAGATCATCGGCCGCGAGATCGATACGCTATTACCGGATGCCGCCCGTGCCGGCGTGCTGCGCAAACTCGGTAATCTCTTGGAGACCGGCGAGGCCATCACCTTCGAGTTCGAATCCTTCCAGGCTGGTCGTGCGCAGTACTTCGAAAACCGTGCCGTGCTGGTTCGCGACGACGGCGTTGCCACCGGCATTTCGATCTCCATGCGCGATATCACCGAACGCAAGGGCCTCGAGCAGGAAATTCTCGATGTCTCGGGGCGCGAGCGCCAGAGCATCGGACGCGATCTGCATGACGGCTTGGGCCAGGAACTCACCGGGGTTGCGCTCATGCTGCGCGGGCTGGCGAGCCGCATCCAAGGCCGCTGTCCGGACGTGGTTGAGAATGTCAATGAGATCGTCGGCCACTTGAATCAATCCATCGAGACCGCCCGATCGCTGGCGCGGGGGCTGTTGCCGGTGCGCACCGAAACCGGCGGTCTCACCGCCGCGCTGCGCGCGCTCGCTGCACGCAGCCGCGATGTGTATGGCTTGGAAGTCACCTTCAGCGCGGCGTTGTCCCCGGAATTCGACCTCTCGGAAACCCACGCCAGCCACCTCTATCGCATCACCCAGGAGTCGCTCACGAACGCGGCGCGGCATGGGCGGGCGACGTTGGTGGACATTTCGCTCATAGCAAGGGCTGAGGGCTTTTGCCTGCGCATCACCGACAATGGCGTGGGATTGGTCCGCGCCACGCCGTCCCCTTCCGGGATGGGACTGAAAATCATGAAATACCGCGCCGACATGATCGGCGCTAAGTTCGACATCGCCTCGAACAAGCCACAGGGCGCCACGGTGACGGTCGCAGGTTAGGCCGCGAGGCGTAAGATATAATGCAATCAGGCCATTTAAGGAGAAAGCAACATGGCAGCCAGCAGCACCTGGATTCGGTCTTCGATGTCATCCTCGGGAGCTAATACCGGCAAGCGCCGCGTGCGGCGCGTGTTGATCGTCGATGATCACCCCATCGTGCGCCAGGGATTGCGGCGCATCATGGAAAATGAAGAAGACTTGATCGTCTGCGGCGAAGCGGAAACCGCACGCGATGCGCGCACGGCGATCAAGGAACTGAACCCCGACGTCATGATCGCCGATATCAGCCTCAAGCAAAGCGATGGAATTGAGCTGGTGCGCGATGTACGGGCTCATTACCCGCAGTTGCCGATTCTCGTGCTGTCGATGCACGATGAGACCATCTATGCCGAGCGCATGCTTTCGGCCGGCGCCAACGGCTACATCATGAAGCAGGCCGCGAGCGAGCAATTTCTGGTGTCGCTGCGCCGGGTCCTGGATGGCGGCATCTATGTCTCCGAGGCCGTCGGCAACAACATGATTCAGAAATTCGCCGCGGGCGGCTCCTACATCTCGGCTAATCCGATCGACCGCTTGAGCAATCGCGAACTGCAGATACTGCACATGATCGGCAAGGGCATGAGCACGCGGGAGACCGCCGAATCCTTGAACTTGAGCATTAAGACGGTCGAATCGCACCGCCAGCGGATCAAGCGCAAGCTGAACCTCAATACCGGCACGCAGTTGGTGCAGTACGCGGTGAATTGGTTCACGGGCCGCGAGGGCAGCACCCACGCGCCGTCGGACAGCCCGAACGCCTAGGCGATTTTAGCCGCGCCGAGGCGGATTGCGGTCACGTCGCGCACGCAGCCGGCAATGTGCGTGGGATGGCCGGCGTCCATGCGCTGCGCGGAACAGCGCATGTGCCACCACTCGGTTTGGCCTTTCGGAAGCTGCACCTGAAATTCGGTGTCGAGCGGCGTGCACTCTTCGAGATGCGAGCGGAGCTTGCGTAGCAGCGCGTCCCAGGTCTCGGGCGACATGAGCGGCCGCAGATCGCTGAAGGCCGGACGTTTCACGGGTTCGGTTGAGGTAAGGCGCGGGCAAAACCAGTCGCTGAACCAGGCAGAGCCGTCGGCCAAGTCCAATTCCAAAAATCCGTCGCCGCTCGCGCGCATGGCGCGTGCGCCGGGCGCCGGTGACTTGCGGCTGGAGGGACGCGAATCGCACATTCCCCGCTATCGGTCCGTAATGCTCCTGCCTGAAGGCGGTGAAGCCCGGCAAATGCGCGAATTGGGCTCAAATTCAGGCATTCTCTTAGCGCCAGTGAGTGCTAGTGCCGAGATTTACAACCTAGTTCTCACCCATGATTAAGTCATTGAGAACTGCGCCGATATCTCGATACACGAGAAGCTTAGGCATGCGGGGTTGATAAAGTGTCTGAGACGGAATCTGTGACGCCGATCACAGTCGATGCATCACCGGCGATTTTGCTGGCCGAGGATGACCCGGTCACGCGCATGCTCATGACCCGCTTTCTCAAGAACGCCGGCTACGAAGTCGACGCCGTCGCCAATGGCTCCGAAGCGCTCGACAAGATGACCAAGCGCTACTACCCCATGCTGGTCACCGATTGGGAGATGCCGGAAATGGACGGCATCGGGTTGTGCAAGGCGGTGCGCAACATGCAGCTGGACGGCTATGTGTATGCGCTGCTGCTGACCGCGCGCGACGCCAAGGAACACATCATCGCTGGGCTCGAGGCTGGCGCCGATGATTACCTGGTCAAGCCCGTCCATGAGGCGGAGCTCATCGCCCGCTTGAATGCCGGCCGCCGTATTCTCGCGCTCGAACACTCGCTGCGCGTCGCCAACCAGCGCAACCGCATTCTCTCGATCACCGACGCCTTGACCGGCGCCTACAATCGCCGCTACTTGATGGAGCAGCTGCCGCGCGAATTCGAGCGCTGTCGCCGCTACGCCTATCCGTTGTCGGTGCTGATGTGCGATCTCGATCATTTCAAACAGGTCAACGACCAGTGCGGCCATGCCGCGGGCGATGATGTGTTGCAGCAATTCGCCTGCCGTGCGCAGAAATACATTCGCACCAACAGCGACTGGATCGCGCGCTACGGCGGCGAGGAATTTCTGATCGTGCTGCCGGAAACCGCATACGCCGGCGGCTTGTTGGTTGCCGAGAAAATCCGCACTCTGGTAGCCGGCGCGCCGTTCGCCACGCGTGCAGGCGACACCCAAGTCACCGCCAGCTTCGGCATCGCTTCGACCGGACCCAATGGGCCTGATCTGACCTTGAAGGCGGAGGCGTTGATCCGTGCCGCCGATGAGAGCCTCTACAAGAGCAAGCTCGCGGGGCGCAATTGTTCGAACGGCCAGGAACTGACCCTGCCGTTGCCGCTCGCGGCGCACGGCTGAAGACCCCCCCTCACCCCACCTGGCGTAATTCCGCGTTGACCGCGGCCAGCTTCTCACCCAAATCTGCGACCAAGCCGCCGATGGCCGGAATGGAATTCTCGCGTACCGCGGTTTCGAGACTCGAGGCCGCCCGACTCAAGTCCAGCGCATGAATATTTGCGCTGGCTCCTTTCAGAGAATGCGCACGCTTGCGCACCGTGTCGAAGTCGCTCACCTTGAGTGCGGCAATGATCTCCGCCAGGCATTGATCGCCGCTGCTGACAAAGGTTTCTGCGAGTTCCCGCTCGAATTCCACATCGCCGCCGGTGAGCTCGCGCAGCGCATCGCGATCGATGGCCGGCGCGGCGGAGGGGGGCTTCACGAAGCGCCCCAAGACCTCGATCAGCTGTGGAGGCTCAATCGGCTTGCCCAAATGCGCGTCCATGCCGGCCGCAATGCAGTTCTCGCGATCTTCGCTCATGACATTGGCGGTCAGCGCAATAATGGGCAGGCGCTTGCCGCCGCGACTGGCTTCCAGTTCGCGAATGCGCCGCGTCGCCGTGAAGCCGTCCATGACGGGCATTTGGCAATCCATGAGCACCGCGTCGAATTGCGCCGCGCCGATACGCTCCAAGGCTTCGGCGCCATTGTTGGCGATGATCACCTCGGCCGCGAGATTCTCCAGAAGGCGCTGCGCCACGCGCTGGTTCACCGGATTGTCCTCGACCAGCAAAATCTTGTTACCGCGGAAGGTGGGCAGCGCTCGCGGAGCGGACTTGACGTTGGGCGCATGCGGGGTCTTGCCGGTCAGCACCTGGTCCAACAGACTGGTCAGCAACGCGGCCCGAATGGGCTTCAAGCCGATGGCATCCGGTCGATATTCGCGCTCGGCCGTGTCGTGCTCGGCGCCGAACAGGGACAGCAAGATAAAGGGCAGCCGCGCATAACGTGCGTCGGAGCGCAGTGCATTGAGCAGATCGAAGCCGCCGCGAACCGGCATCAATTCATCGGCCAAGACCAGATCGAAGGGTTCTTTGGCGAGCTGTGCCAGCGCCTCATCCACGCTGCCGACTGAGACGGTGGTGAAGCTGTACAGCTTGAGCTTCGAGGCCAAGCTTAGGCGGGCGGCGGGGATGTCGTCCACGATCAAGATCTTGCGGCCCAGTCCAATCGGCTGGCGCGCCGGCTGATCCTTGACGACGTCGAGCTCGACGCGCACCCAAAAAGTCGAACCCTGACCCAATTCGCTGCGCACGCCGACTTCGCCGCCCATGAGTTCGGCCAGGCGTTTGACGATCGATAAACCTAAGCCCGTGCCGCCGTAGTGCCGGGTGGTGGACGAATCAACCTGCGAGAAGGACTTGAACAGCCGGTCCAAGCGATCCGCGGGAATGCCGATGCCGGTGTCGGTGACATCGATGATCAAGGAAGAGCGATCGTTCGCACCCACCCGGTTCGCGACCTTGAGCGCGATGTGACCTTCGTGTGTGAATTTCACGGCATTGCCCAAGAGATTGAGCACCACTTGGCGCAGGCGCACCGGGTCGGCACGCACCATGACGGGCACTTCCGCTTCAATGGTGACGATGAG
>DASYIN010000161.1:0-2564 GCA_035997505.1 Steroidobacteraceae bacterium
CATTCAAAGCAGAGTGTAAACAGCTTCCATTCAAGGTGCGAGTCGCGGTTTTGCATTGCAGAACCGAATTCCGAAAATTGACACTATCGGCTGGCCTGTGCAAATATCCGCGGAAACAGACGTTCTTTCTCTTCCGGTGAAGACCATGGCGCGAGCTAAGCAACCCGATCATCTCGAAGTCCTCGATGAAACCTCCGCGAAAGCGGCCACCAAGGATCGCCAGTTCATCACCGCGCTATCGCGTGGCCTCGATGTGTTGCGCTGTTTTCAGCCGGGCGATTACATGCTCGGCAACCAGGAAATCGCCAAGCGCACGAAGCTGCCCAAACCGACTATTTCGCGCATCACCTACACGCTGACTCGCCTCGGTTACCTGCGGCGCGCGCCCGAGTTGTCGAAGTATTCCCTCGGCACCGGCGTGCTGTCCCTGGGCTACTCGCTGCTCGCCAATTATGATATCCGGCGCCTGGCCAAGCCGCTCATGCAGGAACTTGCCGACCGCGCCCAAGCATCGGTTTCGATGGGCTCGCGCGATCGATTGAACATGGTCTATATCGAGCATTGTCTTTCCAGCTCGACCGTGACGCTGCGTTTGGACGTGGGTTCATCCATACCCATCGATACCACTGCCATGGGGCGCGCCTTTCTTGCCGCCTTACCGCAGTGGGAACGGGATTATTTGCTCGACGCCATCAAGGCGCGCAATACAGCCCAGTGGCCGAAGACGAAAGCGACCTTGGAACGGGCGTTTCGCGAATATGAAGAACGCGGTTTTTGCTCATCCATCGGCGAATGGCAGCGCGACGTCAGTGCGGTGGGCGCGCCGATGGTGACTCCCGACGGCAGCATCATCGCTTTCAATTGTGGCGGGCCGTCGTTTTCCATCAAGCGGGCAGCCTTGGAAACCGACATCGGACCCAAGCTCGTCGACCTGGTGCGGGAAGTCAAGAATCGCGTGCAGCGCATCGGTTAGTTGTCGCCGCTGGGCGTGCCTGCTTCACGACGCTAGTCTTATTTTAGGCTGGCCCTACCCTTACTCTTTCCGGAACTTCTACCGCGCGGCCAGCGGGCTCCAGCGACGACGACGCGCCGCAAGAGCGCCGCATCACTTTCTGTCTGCAGCGTTTTCGTGCGATCATCGCGGCCACCAAATTGCGAACGACGATCGGCCCTGGAATCATTTGTGCGTGCCCGGCGCATGTTCGCCATCGCAGACATTAACTATCAAGGCTGCTCGGATGACCGCCGACTTTACCTGGGATTTCCCCTATCCTTCGCGTCGCAAGCCCGTCCTCGCGCGCAACGCGGTGGCGACCTCGCAGCCGCTCGCCGCGCAGGCCGGCTTGCGCATGCTGCAGAAGGGCGGCAATGCGGTCGATGCTGCGCTTGCTACGGCCATCACACTCGTCGTTGTGGAACCGGTCAGCAACGGTCTCGGGTCGGATGCTTTTGCACTGGTTTGGGATGGCAGCGCGCTGCACGGGCTCAACGCCTCCGGGAAAGCCCCGCGTGCGTGGAGCCCGCAGTATTTCGCCGGGCGGGAAGCGATGCCCATCACCGGCTGGAACGCGGTCAGCGTTCCGGGCGCGGTCTCTTCATGGGTCACTTTGTCGCAGCGCTTCGGCAAATTGCCGTTTGCCGATCTGTTCGAACCGGCGATCGAATACGCTAATCGCGGCTTCATGGTCTCACCGACCATCGCGTTGCAATGGCAGCGCCAGGTCAACGATTTGCAGCACGTGCCGGGATTCGCCGAGGCGTTTATGCCGCGTGGCCGGGCGCCCAAGGCGGGGGAGTTGTTTACTCATCCCGCGCAGGGCCGCGCATTGGCAATGATCGCGGAAAGTAAGGGCGAGGCGTTCTATCGCGGTGCATTGGCCGAGCAGATGGTTGCCCACAGCAGCGCGCACGGTGGCGTCATGGCACTGGCTGATTTAGCGCATCATCGCGCCGATTGGGTCGAATCGATCCATAAAGATTATCGTGGCTACAGCGTGCATGAAATTCCGCCCAACGGGCAGGGCATCGCCGCGCTCATCGCACTGGGCATTCTCGAGCATTTCGATGTGGCGGCGCTGCCGGTCGATTCGCCCGACAGCTTGCACTTGCAGATTGAAGCAATGAAGGTGGCCTTCGCCGATGTCTATCGCTACATCGCCGATCCACTGCACATGTCGATAAGCTGGAAGGAACTGTTGACGTCTGACTACTTGGCGCAGCGTGCTCGCCTGATCGACATGAAGCGGGCGCAGGATTTCGGCCCAGGCAACCCGGTACGCGGCGGCACGGTGTATCTAACTACGGCCGACGCGAGCGGCATGATGGTGTCGTTTATCCAGTCCAACTACATGGGATTTGGTTCAGGCGTCGTGGTGCCGGGCACCGGCATCAGTCTGCAAAATCGCGGCGCCGGTTTTTCCCTCAACCCCGGGCATCCCAATCAGGTGGCGGGCGGCAAGCGGCCGTTCCACACCATCATCCCGGCTTTTGTCACGCGCAACGGCAAGGCGCTGATGAGCTTCGGCGTGATGGGCGGCGAAATGCAGCCGCAAGGACACACACAG
>DASYIN010000162.1:0-12225 GCA_035997505.1 Steroidobacteraceae bacterium
CGCTTCGTCGATGTCGCGCACTTGAACGGCAATGTGAAATGGTGTCAGCGGGTCATTCATGATCGAAAAGCTTAGCAGTTCCGTACCTTAAACAAAAAGGGGCCCGCGATGTCGCAGGCGCCTCTGGGCTGTCGGACGAACACTCACACACCCTCGCGGGCTGCTCCAATTTTCAAAGGGCAGCCGCTGATATTTCATATCGCTTTATGAGCAGCGATGAAAATCCTGAAGACGATATTCATCCCTTCCGAATCGATGTGGCTGCACAGGTTTTGAATGACTTGCGCCTGCGGCTGCAGAACACCCGCTGGACCTCGCAAATTGCGGACACCGGATGGCAGTCGGGGACCGACGTCAATTATTTGAAAGAACTGCTGGAGTATTGGCAGCATGGTTTTGATTGGCGCCGGCACGAGCGCGCGCTCAACAAACTCGCGCATTTCAAGACTCAAGTCGATGATTTCGGCATCCACTTCATTCACGAGCGCGGCAAGGGGCCGGCGCCGTTCCCGCTGATCCTCACGCACGGCTATCCCGACTCGTTCTACCGGTTCGTCAAGCTCATTCCCATGCTGACCGATCCCCTGTCCTACGGCGGACGTGCGGAAGACGCATTCGATGTGGTGGTGCCCGATTTGCCCGGCTTTGGATTCTCGGACAAGCCGGCCAAGCACGGATCGATTTTTCAGGTCAACAATCTGTGGGCGCGCCTGATGACCGACAAACTCGGCTATCCCAAATTCGGCGCCCATGGCGGAGATTGGGGCAGCACGGTCACCGAACAGCTCGCACGCAGCCACCCGGGATCTGTGGTTGCAATCCATCTCACTGACGTTCCGTTCGGGCATCTGTTGCAGAAAAAGCCTGAGGACGCTTCGCAGGCGGAGAAAAAGTTCTTCGAGCACAATGAGAAATGGCTGCCGAAGGAGGGCGCTTACGCGACGATTCAATCCAGCAAACCGCAAAGCCTGGCCCATGGCTTGAACGACTCGCCCGCCGGCCTGGCGGGCTGGATCGTGGAGAAGTTCCGGGCGTGGAGCGATTGCGACGGCGATGTGGAATCGCGATTCACGAAAGATGAGCTGCTGACGCAGATCATGATTTATTGGGCGACGGACTCCATCGGCACGTCGTTTCTGCCTTATTACGACTTTGCGAACGCCGGCGCGCTAAAGTGGATCGAAGAAGGCGTGAAGAATTGGATCGGATCGTCGAAGGTGCCGGCGGCATTCGCGCTGTTTCCAAAAGACATCAGTCAGCCGCCGCGCGAATGGGCGCAGCGCTTTTTCAACGTGCAGCGTTGGACGGAAATGCCTCGCGGCGGCCACTTTGCAGCAATGGAAGAGCCCGCCAGGCTTGCCGAGGATATACGCGCTTGGTTTCGGCAGTTTCGTCAGGATCCGGTGACGCCCTCAATCCACGTGCGCTGAACCTGCAATTCATCGTTCAGCAGTACGAGATCCGCGCGGTAACCCGGCGCAATCCGGCCCAGTTCGCTCTCAAGTCCCAGAAAGGCGGCCGGGTATTCGCTCGCCATGCGGGCGGCCTCGGCCAGTTCCAGTCCAAGTAGCGAGACGGCATTGCGCACGGCGGTGGCCATGTCGAGTCCGGTGCCGGCCAGTGTCCCATTTTCATCCCGGGGCACGCCGTCGACGACGCGGATGGTGCGCCCCTGCAACACGAAGCTGGGGGCGGAGGATCCCACGGAGGGCATGGCATCCGTCACCAGCATGAATCGGTCATGGCGCTTGCAGCGCAATGCCAGTTTCAACATGACTGAATCCACGTGGTGCCCATCGACAATGATGCCGCACCAGGTGTTGGGGTCGAACAGCGCGGCGCCGACGATGCCCGGCTCGCGCGGCGCCAGCGGCGCCATGGCATTGAACAAGTGCGTAAATCCCCGCACGCCGTGCGTGATTGCCGCCGCCGTCTGCGCATAGCTGGCATCGCTGTGACCCGCGGAGATCAAAATGCCGCTCGCGGCCAGTTGCGCGATCATATCGGTCGTTGTCATTTCCGGCGCGAGGGTCAGGACCGTGCGGCCGCCACGCAGGCTGCACAGCAATGAAAGGACGCCGTTGTCCAGGCGCCGCAGATGCTTCGGATCATGCACGCCGCGGCGTGCCCAGTTCAGGAACGGTCCTTCGATATGGATGCCGAGTACACCGGCGAGCCGCGCGTCGAGCGAGCTCTGCACTGCGGCGATTGCCTGACCGATCGTATCGAGATCGTCGCTGATCAATGTCGGTAGGAAGCCGGTCGTGCCGAATCGCCGGTGCGCAGCCCCTATGGCACGGATTGACTCGAGGCTCGGATCGTCATTGAACAGCACGCCGCCGCCGCCATTGACCTGCACGTCGATAAATCCGGGCAGAAGAATCTGTCCCCGCAGATCAACGGTGTCGACGCCGCGGCAACGTGGATCCTCCGGCAGAGTGATTGCCTCGATGCGTCCGTCCGCGAGCAACACCGTCTGCCCGTTCACGATTTGATCACCGGCCAAGATTCGGCCGTTCATCAGCGCGCTTCGCACTACACGGTCTCCGTGATCTTGTGCAAATGCGGTGGACGATCCGGATCGAGGCCGCGCCGCACCGAGAGCGAAGCGATCATCCGGTAGGCGCTCTGCACCAAGAGAATGGGTGCGATTTCCGGGGCACACGCCGGGGTCGGCAGCAATATCGTTCCGGCCGCATTGCCGCCGCTCAGCAGGATAGGAACACCGCGCCGCGCCAGCTCGATGGCAAGCGCCTCGATCCCAGGCCGTGTGGCATCGGCTTGCGCCAGCAGAAGGGCGGGGAATCCCTTGCGTAGCAGCGTGTAGGGGCCGTGTCGAAGTTCGGCGCTGCTGAACGCCTCGGCGTGAATGGCGCAGGTCTCCTTGCACTTGAGCGCGATCTCCTGCGCCGCGCCCAGCCCCAACCCGCGGCCGACGACGTAGAGATTTCCCGCTCCCTCAAGCTGCGGCAACGCGGCCGACCAATCGAGGTTCCAGCTCCTGTCCATGAGATCCGGCAGCTCCGCCAGCGCGTCGCCAAGCGCGGCATCCTCGGTCCACGCGGCGACCAAGCGGGCAATCGCCGCCAGTGACGCAAGGTAGGATTTCGTCGCCGCGACGCTTCTTTCAGGGCCCGCATTCAGCTCGACCACCAGATCGGCCGCCGCCATCAGCGGTGAATCGGCGCTATTCGACAGGGCCAGTACGGTTGCGCCCGAAGCTTTTGCCGCGGCGACCGATGCCAGCAAGTCGGGACTGCGCCCGGACTGCGAGATGGCAACGAACAGACAACCGCGTAGATCCTGAGTGACGCCGTAGACCGAACTCACCGAAGGCGCGGCGGACGCGGTCAGAACTTTCGCGTGGGTCTCGATCAAATACTTTGCGTAGGTTGCGGCATGGTCGGAGCTGCCGCGCGCGCAGGTCACCACGGCGCGGGGATTCAGCATCCGAAGCTTCGCACCGAGTGCGCGCATCGCAGCGGAGTCACGCCGCATTTGTTCGCGAACCGCGTTGGACGCAGCGGCGGCCTCCTCAAACATGAGCGTCCGCTCCGCAGATGGAGAACGCTCCGCGTTCATGTGCTGAGCTCGGCGACGAAGTCGTACGTGTCGCCGCGATAGAACGACTGCGAAAACTCGATCGCCCTGCCATCCGGCAATGATCCTAGGCGCTCCACCAGCAGCCCCGCATCGCCCGGCTTGGCTTTTAACAGCTCGGCTTGATCGGAAGTAATCAGCACCGCGCGCAAGCGCTGCAAAGCGCGCACCGGGCGATGGCCGGCGCGTTCCAAGGCTTCGTAGAGCGATGCATCGACCGCCTCGAGAGAAGGCAGTGCCGTTGCAACGATGGTGGCGTATTCCAGCGCCATCGGCGCATCGTCGGCGTAACGAATTCGATTGAATCGAAACACGGGCGTGCCCGGACTCAATCGCAGCGCCAGCGCTTCTTCAGGAGTCACCGTGCCTGCTGCACGCTTCAGCCATACGCTTCTTGGCGTGCGGCCGCGCGCGCGCATGTCCTCTGAGAAGGACGTGAGCATGGCGAAGTTCTTGTCGACGCGAGCCGATACAAAATTGCCGGCTCCCTGGCGCCTGACCAGCAATCCATCGGCAACCAGCCCATCCAGCGCTTTGCGCACCGTGATTCGCGACACCGCAAAATCCGCAGCGAGATCCCGCTCCGAGGGCAGGGCATCGTCTGGGCCCAAAATGCGGCTGTCGATGGCCCTTCGCAGTACTCGCTGTAATTCCTGGTACAGGGGCAAATTGCCCCGTCCATCCAAGGGACCAAGTGCTTTAGCGAGGGATGTCATAGGCGCGGAGGAGATGCCAAAGAGTTTTTAGTCATCGGATAATACCAAACAAATACCACTATGAGAACAACAAGCAGGGGAGTTATTGTATAACTGTATGAAAATACTCATAAAGTAATATATATCCTTGTGTTTATTACGCAGCACTAGCGATTTGTTTAGATTGGTATTATATTGGGTCTTAATTGGTGTGGCATGCGAATGACAGCCACGCGGCGGATGCAGCGGACTCTCAACTAAATTGGTGACTTGGACAGGGGGCATCGATATGAATCGGACAGGGGATATCTATATGAATCGGATCGCCATGGCGGTCAAGTCGGCACTGGGACTCGCGTTTTTGGTGCCGTCATCCATGGCACTGGCGGCAACTGCCGCGCCCGAGGACACAGCGCTCCAAGAGATCGTCGTTACCGGCATCCGTCAATCGGTTCAAGCCTCGCTTGATGCCAAGCGCAACGCCGTTGACTTCGTCGATGTCGTTTCGGCTGAAGATATCGGCAAGTTGCCGGACAAGAACATCGCCGACTCGTTGGCCCGCGTGCCGGGAGTCACGACGAGTTCAGCCGGCGCCAATGAAGGCGGCTTCGATGAGAACGATCGCGTCAGCATGCGCGGTACGAATCCGAGCCTGACGCAGACGCTGCTCAACGGCCACAATATCGCCACCGGCGACTGGTTCGTGCTCAATGAAACGGGTACGGTCGGCCGTAGCGTAAGCTTCACATTGCTGCCTTCGGAGATCGTCAGCCAGTTGCGGGTTGATAAAAGCTCCAGCGCATCGCTGGTCGAGGGCGGCGTTGCGGGCACCGTCGACATCATCACGCGCAAGCCGTTGGACTTTGCCAATAACTTCACGGTGCAAGCGTCTGCCGGGGCGATCTACGCGACCCTGCCGGACAAGACCGACGGACAGTACAGCGCCTTGGGCGCGTGGAAGAACAACGCCAACAATTTCGGCGTGATGCTGCAGCTCTTCTCGGAAACTCGGCATTTGCGCCGCGATGGATCTGAAATTTTGGGCTATGAAACGATTGCCAAGGGCAGCACGATTGCATTGTCGAATCCGGACCTTTCGGGCGTCCAATACCCCGCGCTGGTCGGCTCCACGGAGTTCACGCAAAAGCGCGAACGCAACGGCGGCTTGTTCGATATGGAATTCAAGCCGCTCGATAACCTGACATTCGATCTAAACGGGTTTTCGTCGCGCCTGCTCGCTCCCAACCTGAATGACAACTACCTGTTCTTCGGGTCGAGAGTTCTGGCTCAAGGGAACGGTCAAGCGCCGCTGCCGGGTTACACCGTTGCGGGCAACACGTTGACCTCTGCGCAATTCGCTCCGGTCGCAGGAACCGCCTACGGGGTTTATGACCAGATCTCGCGACCCAGCTCTGAGGCCAGCACCCACTTCGTCGATCTCGACACCACGTGGGGTGTCACCGACTCCTTGTCGTTATTTGGTCAGATTGGCTATTCGTGGGGCGACGGTAAGACGCCGGAACAGGACGTTTCCGAGACCAATCCCGGCACCGGTGCCGGCGCGACCTATAAGCTCAATGGTCTCGGCGCCGCGCCGGATTTCGCCTTCGGTTCCACCAACAATTCAACACCCACGCCGGGCGGCGTTCCGGTTCCCTTTGGTTTCATTTTCGGCGATCAGTTCGTGGATGTTAAGGACAGCGAGGCGTACGCCAAGATCGACGCCACGTACAAGTTTCAAACTGACTACTTCCACGACCTGAAATTCGGCGCGCGATTTGACAAGCATGATCGCACGTCGAACGGCGTGGTCGGTCAGGGTCCGACGGCCGCCGGAGGCACGGCGCCATACCCCACCGGCTTCTCAAACTATCCCTCCAACTACGATACGTTCGGCGGCACGCATCCGTCAGATGTTTGGTTTTGGTCGCCTGCGCAACTCGAGGCCTATAACAGCCCGGCAAACGTGGTTCGCGATCCCGCGGTGCGCCTCGACTTCAATTCCATGTTCGAGGTGTACGAAAAGGACACGGCGGGTTACGTCCAAGGCGATTTTGGCGGCAGCAACTGGGCGGGCAACGTCGGCGTACGTGTCGTGCACACCCAAGAAGACATCGTGAACTACACTGCGGTGGATGCCAGCACGCCGGGTTCGACGTTTTCTCTGTTCGGCCAGTTCATCGGCGTGCCTATTTCGCACTCGTACACCGATGTGTTGCCCAGCTTCAACTTGAAGATCGACGTGGCTCCGGATCTGATAGCGCGTTTCGCCGCCTCCGAGACCATGACCCGCGCCGACTACTCGCAGCTGGCCGGTGCCGTGAGCTTGGGCGGCGTGGCCTTGACGCCACCGGGAGCGCCGCAGCCCTCGGGCAGCGGCTCGGGCGGCAATCCAGATCTGAAACCTATCAAGTCGAATAATTTCGATGCCGGCATTGAGTATTATTTCGCCAAGCAATCATTGCTGTCGGCAACGCTCTTTTATATGGACTTGAAAAACTACGTGAGTTTCGGAAACACCGAGCGGGATATTCTCACATTCGGTGCTGGAGCCCCGGGCGGAAAGTTGGTGCCCTACTTGCTGAGCACGCCGGTTAACGCGCAGGGCCGGGTCAAGGGCGCCGAAATCGCCTACCAACAGGCATTTACCGATAACATCGGATTCATCGGCAATTACACCTATGCCGATGGACGCCAGACCTCGCTGATTACCAACGGCGACTCGCGTCTCGTGGGCACCTCGAAGAATACTTACAACGTTCAGGGCTACTTCGAGAACAAGGTATTCAGTGCGCGGGTTGCGTATACCTATCGGTCCGCCTTCTTCAGCGGTCTCGATCGGAATACGGCATTTTCCCAGGAAGCCTTGGGCGCGCTGTCGGCTTCGTTTGTTTACAACATTACTGACCAATTCTCGGTGCAGTTGGACGGGCAGAACCTCAACAATCCCATCCTGAAGTACTCCGCCCTCAACGAAAATCAGCCGCGCGCTTTCTACAAAAGCGGCGCCCAGTATTTCCTGACTGCGCGCTTCAAGTTGTAAACCGGCTTAGAACGGCCTGCGCGTCTGGCATGAGTTAAAGCGTCAAGCGTGCGGCAGAACTCGAAGATGATGGGAGGGGCGAGGGCGGCGGTTTTTACCGCTGCCCTCGCTTTGTGCGCTGTTCCTGCACCTGCGCAGCAAGCTGGTGTGGTTCCAATGCCGGCTGAAATAAAGTCGGGCAAAGGGTCATTCGAGCTGAGCGGGGCCACCACTATCCAAGCACCGCGAACCAGCGGCGGCGCAGCGGACGCGGCCCGTTACCTTTCCGGTTTGTGGCAGCGTACGAACGGAATGACCTTGGCGGTGCGCTCGAGCTCCACCGACGCGTCAACGGATTCTTTTATCCGGTTTCAACGACAACAAGGGCTTGGACCGGAAGCCTACCGGATCGAGGTGGCGCCGCATCGAATCATCGTATCGGCCAGTACCTCAGCGGGCCTTTTCTACGGCGCCGTCACGCTCTGGCAGCTCATGCCGGCGGGCCCGAAAAGCGGCGCGATTGCGGCACAAACCATCAGTGACGAGCCTCGATATGCCTGGCGCGGCCTGATGCTCGATTCCTCCCGGCATTTTCAATCGCCCGCCTTTATACGCTCGATGATCGATTGGATGGCGTGGCACAAACTCAATGTGCTGCACTGGCATCTGACGGACGATCAAGGCTGGCGATTGGAGATCAAGCGATATCCGCGGCTGACCTCCGTGGGGGCATGGCGGATTCCGGCAACCGTCCCCGGGACCTCGGCACCGAAGCCGTATGGTGGCTATTACACTCAGGAGGAAGTGCGCAGCATCGTCGCCTTCGCCGCAACGCGCCACGTTCAAATCATTCCGGAAATCGACATGCCGGGTCACGCGCAGGCAGCAGTCGCCGCCTATCCGGAAGTCGGCTCAATCGATGGCCACCCTTCACCGCCGGTCTCGTCGAAGTGGGGCGTGAACCCGTATCTGTTCAATTTGGAACCCGGCACGTTCGAGTTTTTGCGCAACGTGCTCGATGAAGTGCTGCAATTGTTTCCGTCACGCTATGTGCACATCGGCGGCGACGAAGCCGTGAAGGAACAATGGAAGTCATCGGCCTCGGTTCAGGCGCGGGCCGCGCAACTCGGCATCAAGGACGCGGAAGCTTTGCAGACGTATTTCACCCAAGAGATCAGCAGCTATTTGACCTCCAAGGGCAGGCGCGCGGTGGGGTGGGACGAAATCATGCAGCCCGGGCTGGCACGCGACACCGTGGTCATGTCGTGGCATGGCACGGCGGGTGCCCGTGCCGCGGCCATCAGGGGCAATGACACGATTCTGGCGCCCGACCCTGGCCTGTATTTGGACCATCGGCAAAGCCGCCTGGCGGGAGAGCCGCCGGGGCGCCTCGCTGTTCTGTCCCTCAAGGATGTGTATGACTTTGAGCCGCGGGACACTGAACTCACGCCGGCCCAGCAACGTCATGTGCTCGGGTTGCAGGCGGAGCTGTGGACCGAACACATGCAGACCGAAAAGCGGGTCGAGTGGATGGCGCTGCCGCGCGCGGCGGCGCTGGCCGAAGTAGGCTGGTCGTCGCTGCCGAAAAACTGGCCGGATTTTTTGCGCCGTATGACGCCGATGTTTGCGCGCTATCGAGCCTTCAATCTCAACTATGCCGACAGTGTCTTCGGCATCGAACCTGACTTTGCCGCCGAGGGCGACAAGGTTCGGGTGACGTTGGCCAACCTACCGGAACTGCGCGACGCCGCGCTCGATGCGGACATCCGATACACCTTGGATGGCACCGATGCGAATGCGGCATCGGCCCGCTACGGAAAAGCTCTGGACCTGTCGGCAGGCACGGAAATTCGCGCCGCAACGTTTTTGGGTACCGAACAAGTTTCACGCACCTGGAGTACACAGGTAACTGCCGTTTCAGCTGTCAGACGCAGCAGCAATCAGCTCGCTCCCTGCGGCAATGCGGTCGGACTCCTGCTGGAGCCGTCGGTTGGGGCCGCGCGCGCGCCGCTTGCGGTCGACATTGTGAATCCGTGCTGGATCTATCGAGGTGCGGATCTTTCGCAAGGGCCGCGAATCAGCGCCGCGGTTGTGCCGCTGCCGTTCAATTATGAGCTCGGCGCGGACGCCGCTCACATCCGCGTCGGCGATGCGCGCAGCCCCGACGGCGAGCTCGAGGTCCATATCGATGGGTGCGATACGCCGGCGGTCGCACTGCTGCCGCTCGCGCCTGCAGCCATGCACGACGGCGTCACGGTGTTGACCGCGCGGAGCTTGCCCGCGAGCGCGGGCCGGCATGATGTCTGCCTGCGATTTGCCCGTCCGCGCCCGGATCCGATGTGGGCGCTCGATTGGGCGCAGATCGGCGAGTAGGGGTAGCGCTTGCAGAAAATCATGGCGCCGATGGACGGCTGGTGTAGCTCGCTCGATGAGGTGCCTGACGAGGTGTTCGCGGGCCGCATGCTCGGCGACGGTCTTGCCATCGATCCGACCAGCGGCGTCGTGTTTGCGCCTTGCGACGGGGAAATAGTGACGCTGCCGAACAGCAGCCACGCGGTATCCATCCGCGGCGCGCAGGTTGAACTGCTGATTCACGTCGGGATCGATACCGTGCACCTTGCCGGAAGAGGATTTGACGCGCGCGTGAAACCGGGTTCCCGGGTCCGCATTGGAGACGAACTCATCCGCTTCGATCTCGACCTCGTGGCGCGCGCGGCAAAAAGCTTGATCACGCCCATCGTCGTGACCCTGGACGGCGCCCTCGTCAGGAATCGCCGCGGTCCCGGCCCCGTCAAGGCGGGCGAATTGCTGTTCGAAGTCGACGGCGCAGGGCCACTACAACGGGCGCCCCTGGAAGAGCCGCAGCCGGCGCAGGGCCCAGGCTCGCAGCAGCAGGCGATCACAGTCACGCTGCGCCAGGGTCTGCATGCCCGACCGGCGGCCATGCTTGCGCGGCGGGCCAAGGCGATCGGTGCGCCGATCACTCTGGCGGCGCATGGTCGTGAGACCGACGCGCGCAGCGTGGTTGGCATCATGGCGCTCGGCGTGCGTTGCGGAGATGAATTATCGGTACGCAGCTCAAGCGGCGGGCTGCGCGAGGCGGTCGCTGCCATGGTGGCCGCCCTCGAGGAGGCGCAGCGCATGGACGCGGCGCATGCACCGTCGCCCGGCGCTGTGCTTGCGCGGGCGAAGGGCCGCACGGAGGTGGAGACGGCTGGCGCCTCGCGGCCGGGCGAGATGACCGGTGTCTGCGCGGTTCCGGGTTTCGCGGTGGGACGCACCGTCCGAATCGAGCGCCGCGAGATCGAGGTGGCCGAGCAGGGCCAGGGCAGCGCGCACGAACAGGCCGAGCTCGATCGCGCGCGCGCGAATGTGAAACTCAGGCTGGAACGGATGCGCAATTCGGGAGGGCCCGAGCGGCAGGAGATCATTGGCGCACACCTCGAGTTTCTCGACGATCCCGTATTGAGCGAAACTGCCGAAAGTCTGATTGCCCAAGGCAAGAGCGCGGGCTTCGCCTGGCGCGGCGCCACCCGTCGCAGTATTGGCGCGCTCGAAGCCCTGGAAGACGCGCGCTTGCGGGAGCGTGCCGATGATCTGCTCGACGTTGAAGCCCATGTCTTGCTGGCATTGGCGGGCGAGGCGCGGCCGCTGCACCTTCCCCTGCCCGAACAGGCCGTTTTGCTTGCAGACGATTTGCTGCCGTCCGAGTTGACGGCACTCGACAGGCGGCGCTTGGCCGGCATCGCCTTGAGCGGCGGTGGTGCCACATCGCACGTCGCCATCCTGGCTGCGGCGATGGAAATCCCAATGCTGGTCGGTGTCGGAGCGGGGCTGCGCAGCATCGCCGAGGGTCAGAGCGTGATACTCGACGCGGACAACGGCAGGCTGAACTACGCTCCGGCGGCCGACGCGCTGACACAGGCTATCTCCGCGGTTGAGAGCCGGCGCGCGCGGCGCGCGGCGCTGCGCATGGCCGCGGCGCAGGAGTGCCGTGCCCGCGATGGCACCCGCATCGAGGTCTTCGCCAACATCGGCAACAGCGGCGATGCGCTCGCCGCAGTCGAGAATGGCGCGGAAGGCTGCGGGCTGCTGCGCACCGAGTTCTTGTTCATCGACCGGGACACTGCGCCGTCTGAAGACGAACAATTGACTGCCTATCAAGGCATCGCGAATGCGCTCGGCGGCCGGCCGCTGATCTTGCGCATGATGGACGTCGGCGGCGATAAGCCGCTGCGGTACTTGCCGCTGCCACCCGAGGCCAATCCGGCACTGGGTTTGCGCGGCGTTAGAACCGCCTTGTCGAATCCGGAATTGATGCGCACGCAACTACGGGCGGCGCTGCGGGTGACGCCGCGGGCCATGACGCGGGTGCTCATTCCCATGGTCACCGACCGGTCGGAGATCTTGGCGGTGCGCTTGAGTCTCGACGAACTCGTGCGCGAGCTCAAGCTCGAAGGTCCCATCGTCCTTGGGGCCATGGTTGAGACGCCGGCGGCGGCGCTGACCGCGGCGACGTTGCTGCAGGAAGTCGATTTTCTGTCCATCGGCAGCAACGACCTGACGCAATACACGCTCGCCATGGATCGCGGCCACGCCGAGCTCGCACGCCGCACCGATGCCCTTCATCCGGCCGTTCTGCAGTTGATCGCCGCGGCTGGAAGGGCAGGCGAGGCCGCCGGCAAGCTGGTTGCCGTCTGCGGGGGTGTGGCTGCGGATCACACGGCGGTACCCATTCTATTGGGACTTGGCGTGCGGGAACTGTCAGTGGTCCCGGCGGCAATTCCGGCGATCAAGCGCCAGATCAGCGACCTCAGCATCGCGGACTGTAAGGACATCGCGCAGCGCTGTCTTACACTCGGATCGGCCGCGGAGGTGCGCAGCTTGGTCGAGCAAAGCTTCGGGCAT
>DASYIN010000163.1:0-5054 GCA_035997505.1 Steroidobacteraceae bacterium
GCGCTCATGCGCCGCTGCCTCGAGCGCTTCCATGAACAAGAAAAAATATGCGGGACCGCTGCCCGACACCGCGGTCACGGTATCCATTTGTGATTCGTGCTCAACCCATACGGTCGCGCTGACGGCCGCCATGATGGTTTCCGCCAGTGCACGGTATGCTGCTCCCACGCCCGCCGGAGCGAACAGACCCGTTGCGCCGAAGCCGTTGAGAGCCGGCCGGTTCGGCATGGTGCGTATGACCGGTACTTGCGGTCCGAACCAGCGAGCGAGCGATGCGTGGGGAATGCCAGCCGCCACGGATATGACCAGGGGACGGCTGCTCGCCAGATGCGGCGCGAGCCCGAGCGCGACGCTGCGCATTTGCTGCGGCTTGACGGCCAGCACCACCACTTCGGCTCCCTGCACCGCGCCCGCATTGTCCGCCGCCGTCTGAACGCCATAATCGCGCGCCACGCGCTGGAGCTGCTCCTGGCTCGGATCGGCAACCATCACGCGTTCGGGCGGCAACCCCCGTTTGGTCAGGCCGCTGATGAGCGCAGCCGCCATGTTGCCGCCTCCGATGAAGGCCAACTTTCTTATATTGTTCATCAAGGTCCCCTTGCGTGGAGTTAGCGGCTGCCGAACAGCGCGGTGCCGATGCGTACCAGGGTGGCGCCCTCGGCGATGGCGGATTCGAAATCTCCGCTCATTCCCATCGACAGTGTATCCAGCTTGAGCCCCAGGGCGTTCAGATCGGTCAGCGCGGCCTTCAGGCGCGCGAATACCAGGCGCTCGGCGGCGGCATCAGCCTGCGGCGGCGGTACGCACATCAGGCCGCGCAGCCGCAATCTGGGCAAGGGCTCGATGGCGGCCGCCAATTCCGCCAGGGCCTCCGGCGCCACGCCTCCCTTGGTCGCCTCGGGCACCAATGCCACCTGGATGCACACGTTGAGGGGCGGCGAGTGGAAAGGCCGCTGCTCCGAGAGACGGCGGGCGACGCTCAAGCGATCCACGCTCTGCACCCAGTGGAAGCGTTCTGCAATCGCGCGGGTCTTGTTGGATTGGATGCCGCCGATGAAGTGCCACTGCAGGTTCAGGTCGGCGAGCCGGTCCATCTTGGGCAAAGCTTCCTGCAGATAGTTTTCACCGAAATCCGTGACGCCGGCGGTTGCGGCCAAGCGCACCGATTCGGCAGGCTTGGCCTTGGTAACGGCAACGAGAATGACCGAATTAGGGTCCCTGCCGGCGCCAATGGCCGCATTACGTATCCGAGACCGGACGTGGTTCACATGCAGCGTCAAATTCTGCGGACCAATTAACATATTGGGTGACAACGCCCTCTTATATACTGCTGGTGGCTAGGCCTTAGTCTAATTAGGAGCCGTAAATGGCGGTTGATATCGCGCAGCTTCTCGCCTTTGCGGTGAAGAACAATGCGTCGGACTTGCATCTGTCGGCGGGCGTCCCGCCGATGATCCGCGTGGACGGCGACATGAAGCGCGTCAACATGCCTGCCCTGGTGCACAAAGAAGTGCACAGCATGGTGTACGACATCATGAACGACAAGCAGCGCAAGGCCTTCGAAGAGTTCTACGAAACCGATTTCTCGTTCGAAATCCCCAAGCTCGCCCGCTTTCGCGTCAACGCATTCAATCAAAATCGCGGCGCCGGGGCGGTGTTTCGCAACATTCCTTCCACTATTCTGTCCTTGGACGAGTTGAACGCGCCCAAGACGTTTAAAGATCTCTGCATGCTTCCGCGCGGCCTGGTGCTGGTGACGGGACCGACCGGATCGGGCAAATCGACCACCCTTGCCGGGATGGTCAATCACTGCAACGACAACCGCCCGGACCACATTATAACCATCGAAGATCCGATCGAGTTCGTGCACGAAAGCAAGCGCTGCCTGGTCAATCAACGCGAGGTGCATCGCGACACCCTGGGGTTCAGCGAGGCGCTGCGCTCGGCGCTGCGCGAGGACCCCGACGTGGTGCTGGTCGGCGAAATGCGCGACCTGGAAACCATCCGCCTGGCGCTCACGGCCGCGGAAACCGGGCATTTGGTATTCGGCACCCTGCATACCAGTTCCGCGGCGAAGACCATCGATCGTATCGTGGACGTGTTTCCAGGGGAGGAAAAAGACATGGTCCGCGCCATGATGTCCGAGAGCTTGCGGGCCGTCATTTCGCAAACCCTGATGAAACGTGTGGGCGGCGGCCGTATTGCAGCGCACGAAATCATGATCGGTACGCCTGCCATTCGAAACTTGATTCGCGAGGGCAAAATTGCCCAAATGTATTCCGCCATTCAAACCGGCCAGGGCCAAGGCATGCAGACACTCGACCAGTGCCTGCAGGAGTTGGTCGCGAAAGGTGTTGTCAGCCGCGAAGAAGCGAAGTACAAGGCGCAGAACAAGGACAGCATTTAAATGGAACGCGAACAAGCTATACGTTTAATGCAGGATCTGCTGCGGCGCATGGTTGAGAAGAAGGGGTCCGACCTTTTCATCACCGCGGGATTTCCGCCCGCCATCAAGGTTGACGGCGAAATCAGACCGCAGTCGGATCGTTCGTTGAGTCCCGAGCAAAGCGCGGGCATGGTGCGCGCCATCATGAACGACCGGCAGACCAAGGAATTCGACTCCACCAAGGAGTGCAATTTCGCGATCGCGCCGCCGGGGATAGGCCGCTTCCGCGTCAGCGCCTTCGTGCAGCAGGGCTATACGGGCGCGGTGCTGCGTACCATTAACGCCAAGATTCCCACACTGGAAGAATTGGAACTGCCCCCGGTCTTGAAGGAAGTCGTGCTATCCAAGCGCGGCTTCGTGATCCTGGTCGGCGGCACCGGCTCGGGAAAATCCACCTCGCTCGCTGCCATGGTCGGCTACCGCAACGAAAAGACCCGCGGCCATATCGTCACCATCGAGGATCCGGTGGAGTACGTGCATGCCCACAAGGGCTGCGTCGTCACGCATCGCGAAGTCGGCGTCGACTGCGAGAGCTGGCATCTGGCGCTGAAAAATACCCTGCGTCAGGCGCCTGACGTGATTCTGATCGGCGAAATCCGCGATCGCGAGACCATGGAATACGGCATTCAATTCGCCGAGACCGGCCACTTGGTGCTTGCGACCCTGCACGCCAACAGCTCGAACCAGGCCCTCGACCGCATCATCAACTTTTTCCCCGAGGAGCGGCGCGAACAGCTTCTCATGGACCTGTCCTTGAACGTCCGTGCGCTCATATCGCAGCGGCTCATCCCGCGCGAAACCGGTTCCGGGCGCATTGCGGCCATGGAAATCATGCTGGCGTCGCCGCTGATTTCGGACCTCATCTTCAAGGGCGAGGTCACCAAGATCAAGGATGTGATGTCCCGTTCGAATCGCCTGGGGATGAAGACCTTCGACCAGGCGCTGTTCGATCTGTACGAAGCCGGATTGATTTCCTACGAGGATGCCTTGCGCAACGCGGATTCGAAGAACGAACTGCGGTTGCGCGTGAAGCTGGAAAGCAAGCGCGAGATGAAGAATCCGGAAGCGGAAGGCCAGTCGCTGCAGATTGTCGAGGAAGAAGAAGGGCAGGTGTTCTAGTGCAAGAGCGGGTGTTCTAGCATGAGCGTGCCCGCCGACATTCCGGCCCAGGTGATGAACACCAAGCCGCTGTTCAAGCTGATGGTCGAGAAAAAGGCATCGGACCTGTTCTTTACCTGCAACGCGCCGGTCAAGATCAAAATCGAAGGCAAGATCTTCCCCGTCAACAAGCAGATATTGACGCCCGAGACAGTTCGCCAAGCGGCCCTGGGCCTCATGACGCAGGAGCAGATCGAGTACTTCAACGAAGAGCTCGAGATCGATTTTGCGATATCGGAAATCGGCCTGGGACGCTTTCGCGTCAACGTGTTCTATCAGCGCGGCTATCCCGCAATGGTGCTGCGCTACATCACCGCGGAAATGCCGAAGCTCGAAGACTTAGGCATGCCGGACATCTACAAAGAACTGGTGATGCTGAAGCGCGGATTGATCCTGATGGTCGGCGCCGCCGGTGCGGGCAAGTCCACCACGCTTGCCGCCATGATCAATTACCGCAACGAAACCTCATCCGACCATATTTTAACGATCGAAGATCCGATCGAGTTTTTGCACACCAACAAGAAGTCCATCGTCAATCAGCGCGAAGTGGGACTGGACACCAAGACTTTCGCGCGTGCCCTGCGCAGCGCGGTGCGCGCCGCGCCCGACGTGATTCTGGTCGGAGAAATTCGCGACCGCGAAACCATGGAAGCGGCTATCGCGCTGGCCGGAACCGGGCACCTGTGCATCGCGACACTGCACGCCAACAACTGCGCCGAGACCCTGGATCGCATCATCAATATGTTTCCGCGCGATCAGCACAACCAGATTTTCCTCGACCTATCGCAGTATTTGCGCGCCATTCTGTCGCAGCGCCTGGTGTTCGCGAAGACCGGCACCCGGGTCGCGGCGTCCGAGGTCATGGTGAACACGCCGCATATCTCGGAGCTCATCAAGAAGGGCGATGTCATCGGCGTGAAGGAGGCAATCCGCACCGGCACGGAACGCGGCATGCTGAGCTTCGACAGCGCGCTTTACAACCTGGTGCGTGAAGGCCGAATCGAACTCGAAGAAGCATTGTCGAGCGCCGACTCCCGCACCAATCTGGAAGCCAAGATCAACTTCGGCTAGGACTTCGGCACTGTGAACTTGAGCGGCTCGAAGGTCCTCAGGGGATAGTGAGTTTCAAGGCACGGAAGAACGCAGTGCCTTGAAACTCACTATCCCCATGGGGCTTTCAAGGTCGACGCTCAATGTCACGGTGCTGGGGGGACGAGGGGCTACCGGCTACTGGCTACTTTCGGTCGATGGGCCGCACGGCGCTCGTCGCACGGAAATCATGTGGCGGCCAACACGCGCCGGTAGCATCAGCATGTGATATTGATCGGCGCAGTTCTCGTCAGGAAGGGTGAGAAGACTCAAGGCACTGCTGTCTTTCGTGCCTTGAGTCTTCTCACGCTCCCTGACAAGCGCTACCTGTCAAATTCACAGAGCCAGGGTGCTACGGGCT
>DASYIN010000164.1:0-15624 GCA_035997505.1 Steroidobacteraceae bacterium
AAACGTATCTCAAGGGCAAAAAGTAGCGCCTATGGTGAAACCGATCATGCTGGCGGCGGCTGCTTTGGTGCTGATGGGCGCGAGCGTGCCGCCGGAATACACCATTCAAGCGATACGCTATGGCGTCTCTCCGGGGATTCCCGTAGGCGCCCTGGTTGTCGGCGGCCCGAAGGACGAGAAGGTCGATGTCGATTTTGTCGTGTGGCTCATTCGCGGCGACGGCCGCAACATCCTTTTCGACAGCGGTTTTCATCACGAGCGATATTTCAAGCAATGGAATGTCACCGACTATCTGCGGCCGGACGAAGCGGTGCAACAGGCCGGCGTGAAGCCCGAGGACGTCACTGATATCGTCATCAGTCACGCGCACTGGGATCACATGGGGGGCATCGACTTGTTTCCCAAGGCGACGGTGTGGATCCAAAAGGACGAGTACCGCTACTACACCGGCGACGCCTGGCAGAGCGGGGGGCAGCACGGGGGCATCGATTCCGATGACATCCAGCAATTGGTCAGACTGAACACCGAAGGACGGCTGCGGCTGGTCGACGGCGACAATGTGGAGATACTGCCTGGCATTCGCGTGTTTGTCGGGTCGCGGCACACGTACGCATCGCAGTATCTGCGGGTCGGTGGTAAGACGCCGTTCGTGCTGGCCTCCGACAATGTCTACTTTTACCGGAATTTGGCCGAGCACAAGGCCAGCGCGACATTCAGCGACGCCGATCATGCGGCCAACATCAAGGCCCAGGAACGCATGATTGAGCTTGCCGGGTCAGTCGATCGCATCGTGCCCGGCCACGACGCGCTGCAGTTTCAGAAATTCCCCACCTCAGGGCGGGTGGCGAAAATCAAGTGATAGAAGATACCTGATCCAACGCCGCCTGGAATGTGGCTACTTGCTGCGCGCCCAGAAATTGGGGTCCAAGTCTTGCCAGAAACGCAGCTGGTTGTTCGCGCAGATCGCAAAGAATGAGGCGCGTGCCTTCTTTGTGCGCCTGACGCGCAAAGCCTTCCAAAGCGCTCGCTCCGCTCGAATCGACGAACGGCACCTGGTCCATTCGCAGAATGATGATCTTGGGTTTGCGGCCGGTGCGGCGCACCGCGTCGAGCATCTCGCGCGCCACGCCGAAAAACATTGGACCGGAAAAACGAAATACTTCCACGCCTTTGGGCAGGCCGGCCCGTTGCGCCGGATCATCGATGCTGAATTCCGCGGGCAAGAGGCCCGCGGTCTCGCTCATTCGTGCCAGGAAGAGCAGCGAGGCAAGCGTGACGCCGACACCGATTGCGACGGTCAGATCCACGAGCACGGTGAGTCCGAATGTCAGCAGCAATAAGGCTCGCTCACCCGCGTCCATCCTGAACAGACTTTTGAAGCGCTCCGCTTCGCTCATTCCCCAGGCGACGACCAGCAAAATTGCCGCCAGCGCGGCCATGGGCACATGCGCAATCAACTTCCCGGCAGCCAGGAGGAAGATGAGCAGAAAGCCCGCATGGAATATCCCAGCCAACGGCGTGCGTCCGCCCGCGCGTATGTTGGTTGCTGTCCGGGCGATGGCCCCGGTCGCGGGCATGCCGCCAAAAATTGCCGAGCCGATGTTTGCAATGCCTTGCGCGACGAGTTCCTGTCCCGGCCGGTGACTGTAGCCGGTCATGCCGTCTGCGACCGTGGCGGACAACAACGATTCCAGACCGGCGAGAAAGGCGATCGTAAAGGCGGATGGCCACAGATGTTGGATCAATGCCAACGAAACACCCGGCAGGTGGGGAGCGGGTATCCCCGTCGGCATGGATGGGAATCGGTCTCCTACTGTGACGACCGGCAGCTTGAACAGCGCGACAGTCAGTGAGGCGATGAGAAGGGCAATGAGAAACGCCGGCAGTTGCGGCGCGAATCGTCGCAGCACCAAAATCATGGCCAGTGTGGCGGCCCCGGTTCCCAGAGCGTAGACGTTGGCAGAGCCGATCGCTGCGATGTACACCGCCCATTTGGGGAGGAATTCGGCCGGCAGCGGACCCGTGCTGAGCCCTAAAAAGTCGCCCACCTGGCTGGAGGCGATGATGACCGCGATGCCGGCGGTAAATCCCGTTATCACGGGCATCGGGATGAAGCGCACCAGCCTCCCAATGCCCGCGTAACCCGCGGCAATCAGAATGAAGCCGGCCAACAGCGTGGCCACGATCAGCCCGGCATAGCCGTGCGCGGCGATAACGCCGGCGACAATGACGACAAACGCCCCGGTCGGCCCGCCGATCTGCACGCGCGAGCCGCCGAGCAGCGAGATCAAAAATCCCGCGATGATCGCGGTGACCAGACCCTGATTGGGAGATGCGCCGCTGGCAATGCCCAGCGCCATGGCCAGCGGGAGCGCGACAATGGCGACTGTAAGGCCGGCAAGCGCATCGCCACGCCACAGTTTGCCGATTTGACCTTCGCGCCAGACAATGACGAGCTTCGGTGTAAACGCCTGCCAGAAACTTGGTACTTGCGCTGTCACGTAGCGAAGTATCGCTCAGGCGTTAATCCGTACTCTGCCCGCAAAATCGCGCTTGCCGAGCGGCAGGCCCTTCCAGCGCAGGATGTCATAAGCCGTGGTAGCGTGAAAATAAAAATTGGGCTGCGAAAAGGACAGAAGAAAATTCTCGGCGGTGAAGTTCAATTGCCGTTCGCCGAAGGCGAAGCGCATATCGCGTCCCAGGAAGGCATTGATTTCAGCGGCATCGATTGTCTCGAGCGCTGCAAGTGTATCGGCGATTTTGGTCTTGAGAGCGGCGAAGGTCTGCGGCGGAGGCGTCACGTCCGGCGCGAAGACGCCCTTGCGCAAACCCTCGATTGCGCCCAGTGAATGCACGGCAGTGGACTTCACTTGATACGCAAAGGGCAGCATATCCGGGGCGAGGCGGGCTTGGATGATCTCCTCGGCTGCCAGGTTCTGTTCGGCGCAGTACGCTTCGGCTTTGACGAGCAAGCCGCCGACCGAGCCCAAAATCTGCCGAAAAGAAGGGATGGTCGCGTCGTACAGGGAGAGGGACATGTGTGCTATCCGCCCTTCTTGTGCTCAGCCTGCCACTTCGCAACCGCCGCCATGGTGTTCTCGACATGTTTGTCGGGATTGAGCGCGGTGTATTCGTAGAGAATGGTACCGTTGGGCGCAATCACGTACGAGGTGCGGTTGGTCATCGAGGTGAAGAAAATATTCGCATCGTAGGCCGCGGAGATTTTCTTGTCGGCATCGGAGGCGACGGCAAATTTGTTGCGGCATTCGCTGACGGAGAATCTGTTAAGCGTGTCGATGGAGTCGTGCGAGACGCCGATCACCGTGGCGCCCAGCGCCTTGAACTTGTCGGTCGCCTCCGCGAATTCATGCGCTTCGACCGTGCAGCCCTTGGTAAAGGCTGCCGGATAAAAATACAGCACGACCGGACCGTTCTTCAGAGCATCGGCCAGGGAGAAGGTAAAAGGTTTTCCGGCCAGCGTCGCAGCGGTCGTGAACGCAGGCGCGGATGCACCTGGCTTCAGCGCTGCATAAAGAGGCGACGCGAGTGTGAAACAGGCGAGTCCAAGGATAATCGAGCGACGCATGATGGTTCCCTTTTTATGATCCGTCTGACCGCGAGGCGCTGCACTTCATTGCCGGCGTGATTTTGCCGCCTGGCTTGAGATTGGCAGGCGTCAGTGTACCCTCGGCCGCCAATTGATCAAACGCCACTTGCTGCAGGGCGGTCACCTGCGCGGCGGATAAGCCCAGCTCGAACCCCGAACACTCGTGCTCGCCGAGCGCGCGTGGATCCCGGCCCGTTACACTGCCGAAAAGCACGAGTGCTTCCAGGTAGTCGCCGTACTTGCTCGCGTGGTAGCTGTCGTCGGCCCACAGGTTCACCTTTCCGGCTTCGATGCCATCGTATGGGTTGGCGTCCGCGGCACCGGTATGCATCGCACGGGTCCAGGCATCGCCCACGGGAATGACCTTGACGCCGGGCATCCCCGCGGCGGCGCGGTTGTACCCGTCTCGAATATCATGGGCCATCGCTTCAATCGGCTTGCCGAACCAGGCGCCCTGCGGCTTGTAGGTCTGATCCGCGCGCGGCCAGGTTGCCATGACGCCAATCTCCACCTTGGAGTTTTTGGCACGCAAAAACTCCGTCATCTGCCGGACGCTCGCGATCAATACCGCAGGATCGCCGGGTTTCTTGGGGTCCAAGGTGCTGTAACCGTGCATGACCACCGTGTCCCACGGCCGCTGCCCGATCACAGCCAGCTTATGTTGCAAGTGCCAGTCGATGCCGACGCCAGGCTCCGTTTCCAGGTAAACATCATAGTTTAAGCCCGCCTGAACCGTAAAGGACTTGAACAAGGCGGGCACACCGCCTTGTCCGTCGCTGTTAAGATCAGTGACGGTATCCGTGCGGTAGTAACGTACCGGCGAACCCAATGCGAAGGTGAAGCTATTGCCGATGAACAGAATGCTGCCGCCGAAAGAATTGCCCGCGACACAGAGCAGTGCCAGCGCCAATGCCCAATGGGTACGCCGGCGCGCGCGAAATAGAGTCCCTTTCGGAGTAGCGGTCGGCATCGTACGCATGTTGCCACTATAGGTTATGCGGCACCAGTCAAAATGAGCAGAGACGACGAAGATCGAATCCTGCACGGCCTGTACTACTACCGCGAGAACATCGACGAGGATGTGCAGGTGTCGAGCGAGCAGTTGCTATGGCTTGCCATGCATCCGCTGCAAGAGGGCGATGCGTGGAGCAAGGATGGCAAGCTGCAGAGCCTGGACCCCTCCGAGTTTCCGGAAGAGATCCGAGGCAAGTTGATCACTGCAAAACTCGAACTGCCGCTGCGCTACCTGCAATACCGCCGCTTGATCACCTACGCGCGCCGCAGCGACGGAATGCTCTACGCGGCAGTGACCTTTGCGGGCGCGGATCGCGCCATCCGTTTGCACACGCGGCGGGGCCGCATCGATCTGTGGTATCGCGAACATCGTGACGGCGTGATCGGCGTGACGATTACCGTCCTGATTTCCCTGGTCACGGCGCTCATCACCGTTCTGGTGTTGAACAAATTTCTGCGTCTTTAAGCCGCTAAGCCGACTGTTTCTCACTCTCGTTTTCGTTATGTTGTACTGGCGTTGCGCCCTATCACGCGTCGCGGGGGCGGCATTTATTCTTGTGTTTACATATACGGAATGGCATCGATAAATGAGACGTGCGTCACTGGCGTTATGGTGACTGTCGCTATTTCTAGACGGCTTGAATCGCGGACAATGCTGCGCACTACAAGTGCTGATAGCAACTGGAAAAACGCAACATGTCGCGAAGCAACGGATACCGCAATTGGTTACTGGCGTCTGCCATTCTCGGATTCACGCTGACTCTGACGGCGTCGAACCTCCGCAGTGACGCCACCGCGGCGCCCATTCACCTGGCCCGCACTGTGGCTGCAAAGCCACGGGTGACCGCATCCTTGCCTGCGCACTTGGGTGTTGCGTCGGGTTTTCCGCGGCATCGCTACATCGTCCAAGCAGAAAGCGCCGCAGCGGCGCGCGATGCAGTGTTGCGTGCGGGCGGAGTGGTGAGCGGTGATTTGAGCGTTATCCGCGCCGTCGCCGCCGCGCTCGATGAGCATGAGATCGGCGCGCTTCGTTCCGAGCAGCGGCCGCAATTGCAGATCTACAACGATTCGGCGGTGGTGGCCAGTTCGCTGGGCACGCTGCCCGAGACTTATTACCCGAGCGAAGTGGACGCTGCAAATCTGCATGTCGGCGGCATGACCGGGCGCGGCGTCACCGTGGCGGTCATCGATTCGGGTCTATGGAGTCAGCAAGGTCCCCTGCAAAGTGCCCCGGGCCAGAGCCACAGCCGCGTGCTCGCGCAATACGATGTCATCCAAGCGCGTCAGAATCCGCGTTATTACCTGCCGGCGCTGCTCGAGTCGTACAGTCGAAACATCAATGACCCGTATGGTCACGGCACTCACGTGTCATCCATCATCGCCAGCAGCGGAGTCGCAAACACCGGCAAGTACCAGGGCGTCGCGCCCGGCGTCAATCTAGTCTCCGTGCGGGCATTGGACAGCAACGGCCAAGGACTCTATTCCGATGTAATCAGCGCGGTGCAATGGGTCATCGCTCAGAAGGGTCGGTACGGTATTCGAGTGCTGAATCTATCCTTGGGTGCGCCGCCCTCCGGACCGTACTGGAAAGATCCTCTCAATCAAGCTGTCATGGCTGCGTGGAGCTCGGGAATCGTCGTGGTGACCGCCGCCGGTAATCGCGGTCCCGATCCGCTGTCGATCAACGCGCCGGGCAACGTTCCGTACGTCATCACGGTCGGTGCCGTGACGGACAACTACCATCCGATGCAGCCGAAGCAGTATCGATTGGCGTCATTTTCCTCGGCGGGACCGACCTTCGAAGGGTTTGTGAAGCCCGATGTGCTGGGGATGGGCGGACACATTCAGGCGTATGCACCCGACAACGGTACCTTGGCGCACGAAAATCCGTCCTGGATCGCCGAACCTTACAGCGACATGACCATGTCCGGCACCTCGCAGGCCTCCGCGGTGGTGAGCGGCGTGGTTGCCTTGATGCTGCAGGTGAATCCGCAATTGACGCCCGATCAGGTGAAGTGCCACCTCATATCCGGTGCGCATCCGGCCGTCAACTCCGACGGAAACCTCGCTTACACAGTATTTCAGCAGGGCGCGGGTTTGGTGGACGCGCACGACGCCGCATACAGCAATGCGTCTGGATGCGCGAACCAGGGCCTCAACGTTCAGCTCGATCTCATCGGATTGCAGCACTACGGCGGCCGCGCAAACGAAGACGCCCAAGGCAACTTCTACATCATGCAAGTCTCTCCGCGGCCCAACCTGGTGCGTTCATTGCTGGGCGGCATCGGCACTCTGGTATCGAAACTGCCGTTGGTCGGCGGCCTCTTGAAGGGTATACCGCTGCTCGGCGACGGACTGCTGTGGAATGGCGCCTACACCACGGGTAGCGGCTATGCGTGGAGCGATGGCTACGCGTGGAGCGACGGTTATGCGTGGAGCGATGGCTACGCATGGAGCGACGGCTATGCATGGAGCGACGGCTACGCATGGAGCGACGGCTATACGGGCGTCGATGTTCCGCGGCCCGAATAAACAGGTTCTCCCGTGCGGAATCGCAGGCGCATTTTCGATGTCTTGGTTGCCTGCGTAGCGACGGCCGCGCTTAGCGCGGCCGCGGTGGCAGCCGCGCCGATTCCCGCCATACGGCCGATGCATTTCGAGCACCTGACCATGCGGGACGGGCTCTCGATGAGCACCATCAACAGCATCATGCAGGACTCGCAAGGCTACGTGTGGCTTGCTACCGAAGCAGGGCTGAACCGCTACGACGGCTATGCGGTGCGCCAGTTTCGCCGCGAACGCGGTAATGAGCACGGACTTGCCAGCGACTACATCTGGTCGATCGCCGAGGACTCGCACGGCGACCTATGGCTCGCCACGGATGGCGGCGGCGTCGCGCGTTGGGACCGGCATACCGAGACATTCCAGCAATTCAGACATGATGCCGGCCGACCGCAATCGCTGGCGAGCGACGGCGTGCGCGCACTGTTGATCGATTCCAAGGGCTTGATATGGGCCGGAACAAAGGATCATGGCCTCGATGTTCTCGATCCGCGCACCGGCGCGGCGCGGCACTATCGGCACAGCGATTCCGACTCCCAATCGCTGCCGGCTGATGCCGTCGGCGCGCTGTACGCCGACCACGAAGGCAGGATTTGGGTCGGCACCGACGCTGGATTGAGCCGGTATGATGCCCTCACTGACGCATTCATCAGCTACGGAGATGCGATGAGCGCGGCACAGATGCGCGATCTGCGCGTGCGCGCCATTCGCGAGGATCATACCGGCACCTTGTGGATTGGAACGGTCAACGGCGGTCTGGCGCGGTTGGATCAGAACGGCAACATGCTTACTGTGTTCCGGCACGACGCGGCCAACCCGCATTCACTCAGCCATGACCATGTCTGGGCGGTCCTCGAGGACGATGCGCAGCGCCTATGGGTTGCTACTGCCGACGGGCTGGATCTATTCGATCGCAGCGCCGAGTCCTTCGTACGATATGGTCACGATGCCGACAATCCCCAAAGTCTGCGTGATGCCGATACGCTCTCGCTATACCAGGATCGTGGCGGCGTGCTGTGGGTGGGGACGCGCGAGGGCGGCGTCAGTCACTGGAATCCACGCAGCTGGCTGCTGGGGCACTACTTCAGCGACGCGTTTCGCGCCGCCCAAGTCATCTCCTTCGCAGACGATGGGGCCGGAAAAGTCTGGGTGGGCACGGTCGGCGGCGGGCTGGTTGAAATCGACACGCACAGCGGGCACGAGCGCCACTACGGCGCCGATAAATCCGGCGGCGGCCCGCAGCTCTCGGACGATCGGGTCATGGCGCTGCTTAACGACCATCAGGGCAGCCTTTGGATCGGCACCATGTCCGGCGGCTTGGATCGGCTCGATTTGGCTACCGGCAAGATTCGCGTCTACCGCTCGACGCCGGCGGATGCCAATACGTTGCCGGCCGACGGCGTCATGACCCTTTATCAAGACCGTCTCGGTACGCTCTGGGTCGGCACGTTTCGCGGCGGCCTGGCCAGCATCGACCGGGCGACCGACAAGATCACGCGCTACCCGTTCGGACTCACGACCGCGAATTCACTTAGCAGTTCAAAGGCCAGCGCAATCGTCGAAGACGCGCTCGGCAATCTGTGGATCGGCACCCCCGGCGGAGGCCTCAACCTCTTTGAGCGCAAATCCGGCCGTTTCTACGCCTACCGCCGCGACGATCGCGATCCGAAGAGTCTCAGCGACGACACCGTGTACGCGCTGCACATCGACTCGCACGGCGATCTATGGATTGGCACCGCTGGAGGGGGCCTGGATCGTGTTGTCGGAACTTCGTCGCAGCCGCAAGCGGTGCAATTCGAAAATCAATCGGCCTTGAGCGGAATGCCGAGTCAAGTGGTCTGGGGCATCGAGTCGGACCGGGAATCGCGCCTGTGGCTCAGCACGAACAACGGGCTGGTGCGATTCGACCCGAAGCTGCATTCGATCAAGCTCTTCCATCAAGTTCACGGGCTCCAGGACGACGAGTTCAACGTGAATGCGCACTATCGAAGCGCCGACGGCATTTTGTTTTTCGGCGGCAACCATGGCTTCAACGCATTTTCGCCGGATCTGGTTGCGCCCGAAGGGCCGGCGCCGCACGTGGTCCTGACAATGGCGTCGAAGCTCAACCAACCGCTTGCCGCGCAGGACCTTCCCAATGCGTCGCATCCGCTGGCTTTGGCCTACGGCGACAAGCTTCTCGCCTTGGATTTCTCCGCCCTGGACTTTACCTCGCCGGCGGACAATCACTACTCCTACCAGCTCGAGGGATTCGACAGCGGCTGGGTCGATGCGGGAACAATGCATCGTGCGACGTACGCCAACCTGGATGCCGGCAACTACGTATTCAAAGTGCGCGCCGCGAACGCCGACGGCATTTGGAGCTCCGAAAGCCTCAGCATTCCTGTGCGAGTGGCGCCCGCGCCATGGAACACGCTGGCGGCGCGCATTGTGTATTTCCTGATAGGCGTCGCCATCCTCGCATACACTTGGCGTTTTCAGCGCCGCCGCCGCGAGCGCGAGCTGCGCTACAGTCGCGAACTCGAGCGCACGGTACGAGTCAGAACGCACGAGCTCGAGGAACGCAATCAGCAGCTCCAGGTTTTAAGCCGTGCCAAGAGCGACTTCGTCGCCCGTATGAGCCACGAATTGCGCACGCCCATGAATGGCGTTCTCGGCATGACCAGCTTGCTGCTCGATACTCCCATTGACCCATCTCAACGGCGATTCGCGGAGGCCATTCATCGCTCGGCCGATTCCCTGCTGGCCATCGTCGATGACGTGCTTGATTTTTCCAAGATTGAAGCCGGCCGTCTGCAACTCGAGTCGATCGAATGCGATCTGGTTGAATTGCTGGAGCAGACCGTGGAGATGCTGGCCGCGCGCGCCGCGACCAAGGGTATCGAGCTGATTTGCGATGTGCCGGCGGCCAGGCTGCCGCGCGTCATGCTGGACGCGGTAAGGCTGCGCCAGATTCTGGTCAATCTCGGCGGCAATGCCGTCAAATTCACCGAACGCGGCGAAGTCATTCTGCGCATGATTCCATCGGCCTCGCAGGACGGCTCGATCAAGATACGCATCGAAGTGGCCGATACCGGCGTCGGCATCGCGCCGGAAAATCAATCGAAGATATTCGACGAGTTCGCGCAAGAGGACGCGTCCACCACCCGCCGCTTCGGCGGCACCGGGCTTGGCTTGGCGATCTCGCGTCAGCTCATTGAACTGATGGGCGGGCAGCTTGCCGTCAGCAGCGCTCCTGGAAAGGGTTCGACGTTTTCATTCGAGTTGGCGCTGCCGCTTGCCGACCCGGCGTCGCAAATGCCGGCGGCACCCCGTAGCTTGAATGGTGCGCGGGTGCTGGTTGTGCACGAGAACGCGCCTGCCCGTATGCTTCTGGGCAAGGCACTGCGCGCCTGGTCAGCGCGGCCCACCGAGGTCGCCTCACTGGCCGAAGCGTTGAGCGCCTCGACCGGCCCGAACTACGATGCGCTCGTGATCGATGATGCATTGATTGCCGAAGCGGCCGGTCTTTGGCATGAAGTGCGCAGCCGCCTTGGCAAGAACATTCGCACCATTCGCCTGTTGAGCTTCGTCAGCTTGAGCTCGAGTGGTTCGCCCGGCGATCCGCTGCTCGACACCGAACTGACCAAGCCGGTTCGCCTGACTGAGCTGCACAGGGCCTTGATCAGTTGCTCGGGCGATAGTACGCCGCTGACCGAACGAACCGTCGCACTGAAGAAGCCCGCCGGCGCGCTGCCGGCGCTTCACGGCCGCGTCCTGGTCGTTGAGGATCAGCCTCTGAATCGCGAAGTGGCCATCGGCATGTTGACGTCGCTGGGCTTGGAGGTGGAAACGGCACACCACGGCCAGCAGGCTCTGGACATCATTCAAACCCGGTCCTTCGATGCCATCCTGATGGATTGCGAAATGCCGGTCATGGACGGCTTTTCGGCCACGCGGGCGTTGCGCAGCAGCGAGCCGGCCGGCGTTCATGTCCCCATCATCGCGCTGACCGCGGACGTGACCAGCGCGGGCCGCGCGGCGTGTCTTGCCGCCGGCATGGACGAACATCTCGCGAAGCCGTTCCGGCGCGAGGCGCTGCACGGCATCCTGGCGCGCTGGCTTGCCGGACCACGCGAGGGCTCCATCCCGGGCACGCCGGCCCGATCCGCTGCAGCGCCGGCATCTCCCGCAGTTCCGCTCCTCGACGGAGCGACTCTGGACGCGTTGCGCGCGCTGCCGCGCAACGGCCCGAAGGACATGCTCACGCACATTGGCGAGTTATACTTGATGGACTCCCGCGGTCTCATCTCCGCCATCGAACAATCGCTGGAGGCCGGCAACGGCGCCGAGCTGGCGCGCGCAGCCCACGCCTGGCGTTCGTACAATGGCAACGTCGGCGCAGTCGGTCTGGCGCAGCTCTGCAGAGAACTCGAAGACGCCTCGCGGGCCGGGAATTTTACCGCCGCGCGCACCATATACGCGCAGATTCAAGCGTTGCATCACCGCGTGCGGGATGAGCTGCAGCACGAAATGCGAAGGACCGCATGAACAAACGAGCCGCCCCCACTCGCGTGCTGATCGCCGATGACGACGCCATTTTGCGCGAGATCGCGGCTGCCATGCTCAAGGAGGCGGGTTTCTCCGTCCAGACGGTGGCCAGCGGCGATGCTGCGGTTGCCGCATGCGCGATGCGCATGCCGGATATCGCACTGCTCGACGTGGAAATGGCGGAAGGCAACGGCTACCAAGCCTGCACCAACATCCGTTCGCTGCCGGGCGGCGCAGATCTGCCCATCGTCATGGTGACCGGCTGCGACGACACGTTGTCGATCGATCAGGCCTATGAGGCCGGGGCCACGGACTTCGTCGTCAAGCCCATCAATTGGACCTTGTTGACGCACCGTATTCGTTACGTGATGCGCGGGGCGCGCACCATCGAGGCGCTGCGCTTCAGCGAACAAAAGAACGCAGCCCTCTTGAAGGCGATTCCCGACGGCATTTTTCTCGTCAATAGCGCAGGCGCGATCGCCCACCGCTTCTCACCGATCGACGGCCTGATCCAGGCATCGGCCGAACCATCCGCGAGCCAGTCGTTGTTCAATTTGATGCCGCTGGCCAAACGCGGGCACGCGATGGATTGCTTGAGCTCCGCCCTGCGCGGCGAGCCCGCGGTGTTCGAATTTTCACAGGATCGCGACAGCGGCTCCATGCGCCACTTCGAGTGCCGCTATTTGCCGAATACGGACGGCCAGGTGTTGGCCATCATTCGCGATATCACGGCCCGCAAGGAAACCGACGCGCGCATTCATCGGCTGGCATACTTCGACGCGCTCACGGGACTGCCCAATCGTGAGTGGATCCGCGATTACCTGACCCAGGCGGTGGCCGAAGCGCGGCGCCGGCATCGCCACCTCGCGCTGTTATACGTCGATTTGGATCAATTCAAGCGCATCAACGACACCCTGGGCCATGGCACGGGCGATGCATTGCTTCGTCAGGTGGCGGAGCGATTGCAGGGAGCCGTGGACCAGATTGGAGAGGGCGTCCAGGGACAAATCGCCCGATTGGGCGGCGATGAATTCATGGTCGCACTCACGGGGTTGGCCGACTCGAAGCAGGCCGAGCAGGTGGCGCAGCGAATATTGACCGCGCACGCGGCTCCGTACCTGCAAGGTAGTTACGAGCTCGTCGTGACCCCGAGCATCGGAGTCGCGAAATTTCCAGAACATGGCGACGACGTGCAGAGCCTGCTGAAGAATGCCGAGGCCGCCATGTATGAGGCCAAATCCAGCGGCCGAAACCAGCTGCGTGTATACGATAGCGCGGTCAATGCGCGCGCATTGAAACGCCTGTCGTTGGAAATGGAATTGCGGCGCGCGGTTGAGGATTCAAGTCTCGAGGTCTACTACCAGCCGAAATATCAGGCGCGCTCGCTGGCGTTGATGGGAGGCGAGGCGCTGCTGCGTTGGTTCCATCCCGAGCGCGGCCAGATTCCGACGGGGGACTTCATCGCCGTCGCCGAGGAGACCGGGCTGATTGGAGATATCGGCAAATGGGCGCTGCAGAGGGTCTGCCGCGACCTGCGCCAATGGCGCGCCGACGGCCTGGCGCTGCCGCGCATTGCCGTGAACGTATCCGGACGCGACTTTCTGCACCCCGAGGCGTTGCTGCGGTTGAGCGACACGGTCGCTCAGGCCGAGCTGACGCCATCGCTTTTTGAGCTGGAGTTGACCGAAGGGGTATTAATGCGGGACGCCGAAGCCGGGCGGCGCTCGCTGCTGTCGCTCAAGGAATTCGGCTTCGCGCTTGCCGTCGATGATTTTGGCACCGGCTACTGCTCGTTGAACTACCTGAAGCGGTTTCCGCTCGATACGCTCAAGATCGACCGCTCGTTCGTCGCCGATATCAATGAAGATCCCGATGATGCCGCCATCGTGCGGGCCATCATCGCGCTCGGCCACAGTCTGGATCTGAAAATTGTCGCGGAAGGCGTCACCAGTCGTGAGCAGCTGAAGTTTCTGCAGGCTGAGGGCTGCGATGCCATTCAGGGATTCCTGATGAGCGCCGCCATTCCCGCCGCCGCGTTTGCGGATCTGCTACGGCTGCCGCATGCCGTTGCACAGGAGCCGGCGCGGATTAAGCGTATCGCCGGCTGATCGCCCGCCGCGCATGGATGCAGGAAATGAACGCCGCATAACTCCAGGCCAGCTGCTGCGCGGATCGTTGCACACCGGTTTGTTGGTCGAATTGTTCCGACAAATCGCCGTTGGGCGGCGTATAAGCGCGGACGGTTTCAAGATACGCATCGCCGCGCACCCGCCACGAATCGCGGGCCGGCGATCGCGCCGCGGCGCGAAAGCAAAATTCTGCCGCCGCCAGGGTGGAGAAATAATATGCGCCCCCCGAAAAGTACACGTCGCCCGCGTAGCGCCCCATGGCCGGCCCCCGGCCAACGAGGCGATTTCGATTGATGGCGTATTCGGCGTCGAACAGCGCCTCCAGCCGGGCGAGGGTTGCGTGCATGCGCGGATCCTGCACCGAATGGGACTGGGCTCCGCCGCCTGCATGAATCGCGGCGAAAATAACCGAAATATCGAGTTCCTTCGCGGAGGGCGCATTCGATTCGAGTACGCGGGATCGATAAAACTGCAAATCCTCGCGCCAGTAACCGTCGAGCATGACCAGGATCGCGCTCGCGTCGGCGCGGCAGGCTGCCGCTTCGGCGCCTTCGCCGCGCCGCTCGAACCAATCGGCGCCGCCTTCGAGCGCCGTTGCCGCAGCCCGCAGCGTGTAATAGTGAAGACCCTTTTCCTCCTCCCAAATGTCGAAACAGTTCTCACGCCAATGGCGCTGCGTGAAGCGCAGATCGGCCCGCAGCAGCGCATCGACCGCGGCGCCAAGGCCGCTGTCCAGGGGCGCGGCCGCCTGCCAATGCAGCAGCGCGATGGCGCGCAGCGGCGGGCCGTCATTTTGCGGTCTTGGCCATTTGGATATATCCAGCGTCCCGTCCGGATTCACCCGTGTTTCACTGGCGAGCGCCTCGCCATGCGCCGCCTCCAGATCTTCCTGTGTGCGAATGAATTGACGGAAGTCCGGGGCGACAGCTTCCCGCCAGGGCGAATCACTCAAGCGCCGCCCGTCGAGATCCTGCAGCGACAAGCTGAATTGGACGAAGTCCGCGAAGTGCGCCAGCGTTTCGATGTCGATGTCCGGGTCTTCAAACAGCATACGCAAGGCATCGACGACGATGGCGGAGTCGCGCAACCAGTGGAAGAAATAGTCCGGTTCAGGATCGTAGGCGCCCAGTATCGGGGAGGCGACAATCGAGCCGCGCAACGGCCGAATGGTTTGCGCGAACCCCGGACGAACCTTCACGATCCCGACCGGCGAGACGCTGCGCATCAAGGCAGCCGCGCTGTGCCGATACTGCCCCTCGATCCAACGAGCAAGCGGCTCCATCAGCGGGTGAAGCTCAACGCCCGCAGGCCCTTTTGAATTTCAGGCGCCTTCATGAACAAATTCCACAGCAGCTGGGTGCGGTGATTTTCGATCATGACCACAATGGGGCCCTGGTCAATGGCAAGGTAGGTATCGGCATACCAATTCCGGGCTGCGTTGAACGCATCGACGAAGCCAAATCGGCCCCAGACGTTATCGCCATGCACTTTGAGGAAGTAACGCACAGCTTGGAGCGCCTCCTTCGGCGCATAGGGCATGCTGGAAATGGCGGCGGTGGGCGAAATGGTGCCGTCGTCGTTGTCCGGCGAATGTGTGGAATAGCCGTCGGCGCCGTCGCTTGACGTGAGGCCCCAGCAGGACGCACCGTATCCCTTGTGACGCAGCGGGTTCTTCACGCAGTGGGCGCGATTGATCCGCACCTGGTTGACGTTTTGCAGCCAATAGTCGGCATAGCGATCTGCCAAACCGCGCGGGTCGATTCCGCAGAAAGAATACTGCGA
>DASYIN010000165.1:0-10556 GCA_035997505.1 Steroidobacteraceae bacterium
AGCGGCCAAGGGTCAGGTTCGCCTGGCCAAGGCGCAGCTCAAGCAAGCGCGTAAGGTATTCAAGGCGGGAAAGAGGGCTGCCAAGCAAGCACGGCGACAGGTGGATGCCGCAGGGAGCTCGCGGCCGCGACGGCCCGCCGCCACCCTGAAGCTCAAGCCGGCGATCCGCAAAGCATCCTCGGCCCCGAAATCCGTGCGCGCGCCGAAAACCGCGCAACCCAAGCCAGCCGTTAAAAAGACGGTTCCGCGGGTCTCGAAAGCGCGACTCTCGAAAGCGCGAGTTCCGAAAGCGCTGGCACCGAAAGCACGCGGTCCGAAAGTGCCGCCGATGCGCTCAGCCGCGGAGATTGCAAAAACAGTCATCGACCGCTTGCATGCTCCGCCGCCGATTTTGCCGCCGGCACCGATCATTCCGCCTGATACAAAGGCAATTTCCGACGCTTCGGCGCCCGAAACCTCCGCGCATTCTTGAGGTCAGTGCGGCGTAGGGGGCACGATTCCCGGGAATAGAATCGCGATCAGGATGCTCAAGAATAGAAACGCGAGCAGTCCCAGCAATTGACCGAGCACCCAAACCGCAAACGCGCGGCGTGTGGTCAATCCCAAGGTCTCGCTGAAACCCATGACCTGCAGAACGATGCTCCATAGGGCGAGCAACATGTAGGCCGTGAACTGCACGCGCAGCACGAAGGCGACAAACCCATCGACTTCGACTCCCGGCGTGTTGACGATGGCCGCATCGCCGACCAGAAGAGCGGTGAATATCCACAAAATCAGCGAGGCGGCGACGGGAATGCCGCCGTAAGCCAGCACATGAAATACCTGGTTGCGGGCCGATTGGCCTGCGACACGCTTTCCCAAGCGCCCGTAAATCGCGGCGAATAAATACATGCTGACCACCCCGCCCAAGGGGCCGAATATCAGAGCGCTTCCCAGAAGCTGGGCTGCTGTGGTGCCGGTGCCGGAAAGCTGGGTTCGATACACCATGACAGAGGTGGCCATGCCTTGGGCCGCGGCCAAAATGTAGTCCGTGGCGCCGATGGGATGTGTCGCCAATTCCCGAAATACGCGCCTGGGTCTTAGCCAGACATCTTTTAGCGGGCGAATGGGTTCTGTATCTGACACCAAAGCAGCCTACGCAATCCGTGTGACCGACTCCAGTGTTCACGCACAGATGACAGCAGACTTTTTCAGGGCTACTCTCACAGCGAGTTCGAACGATGTTTCAGGAGAAGGATGATCATGGCAAAAAAGAGCAAGTCGAAAAAGCGCAAGTCGAAGCGGCCGATGGCGAAGGCCAAACGAAGTTCGGCAAAACGCTCGGCCAAGAAAAGCGTCGCAAAAAGAAAGACGCGGCCGGTGAAGGCCAAGAAGAAGGTCAAGGCAAAGGCAAAGAGAGCGGTTAAGAAGACCGCGCCGAAGAAGGCTGCGCCCAAGAAGGCCGCGCCGAAGAAGGCAATGCCGGCGCCGAAGCCCGCCGCGATGAGCCCGCCGAGGCCGAAACCTGCGCCGGTGGCGCCGCCGCCGATGGCTGCACCGCCCTCCATGCCGGCCGCTGAACCAGCCATGCCGCCGGCGATGAATTCCGGGGTGGAATCATCGGGGATGTAAGATTCGCTTGATGGCAGTTTAGGCGCGTATGAGCCCTTGAAGAGGGCGCGCGCCGCTGCTGTCGGGGAATACTCGTTTGGCCAGAGTATTCGCATCGACGTGCATGTGCTCGTCGAGTACGCCCTTGAACACGCTGCGTAAATCCAGCGTGGGCAAAAGGTCGCGGTTGTCCAAAAGTGACCGGGGACTCAATCCCGGCCAGTCCGCGATGACCTGTCCGCCGCGAACCGCGCCGCCGACCAGAAAGGCACACCCTCCCGTTCCGTGATCGGTGCCGCGGGTGCCGTTGACCGCGGCAGTCCGGCCAAATTCGGTGACCACGAGGACCGCGGTTTGCGGCCACAGAGGCCCGAGCCCGTCCGCCAGCGATTTCAATGCGTTGTCGAGCCCCGCCAGGCGCGTGGCGAGGGCGCCCTTCGCGCCACCCTGATTGGCATGCGTGTCCCAGCCAGTGGCCTCAATAACGGCGATCTCCGGGCCGCCGTCGCTGCGCATCAGGTCGGCCGCCATGCGTGCCACGGCGCCGGCTCGATCCGGATAGCCTGCGCGGGCCGAAGTCTTGTCCATGGCGGCGTCCGCGGCACCATCCACCATTTTCTCCGTCAGCACCGCTTCACTCAGTCGCGCCGAGAACCAATTGTCCTTGGAATACAGGTCCGCCAGCCGCGCGAGCAAATCCTCATCCACATCCGGGGTCGTTTGCGGCGACTTGGAAATCACCGCAGCCTCTCCGCGCAAAATCAATGGCACATTCTGGCTGATGGCGACCGCGCGATCCGGCGCCCGGCCTGCGCTGCGCGGTAACGCCGCAAGCGCTCGATTGAGCCAGCCGTCGGCGGTGCCAATGGGTTTGGTGAGCCCGTTCTCGAGCACGTTTTGACCGTCGAAATGCGAGCGATCGCGGTAGGGCGAACAAACCGCATCGAAGACGATCAATTCGCCGGCAACAAAGCGTTCATGCAGAAAGGCGAGCGAGGGATGCAGGCCAAAGGTGTCGTTCAGTGCCAGTGCGCCCTCTGGACCGCCCGGCGCCGCGATGGCCAATTCGCGGTGCAATCCCACGTATGCAGGATCTCCGTACGGAGGCACGGCGGCCAGGCCGTCAAGCGCGCCCCGCAAGATCACGACCACCAGGCGCGATGAGCCGCCGGTGTGGGCGAACAGGGCCTGTGGGATTGCGGCACTCGCGGCCAGTGCGCCCGCGCCCAGAAGAAAACGGCGCCGGCTGGTGTTCCTCTGCAGCGGGCGTCGCATGGCTATCTCCGTTGAAACTCGGGGCTCATCAACAACAGCGCCACGGCCTGACCAGAGGAGGTGGCGCGGCGCAGGGCGGTCACGGTCTCGGGCCGCGCGTAGTCCCCTAAGCTTGTGGCAGCCAGATCCGCAGGTTCAATGCCGCTTTCGTACTTGGCGCCCACACGGGATGCCCACAGCACCCGGTGCATCAGCGCATCGGATCCGTCCCAACTCTTCGAGGTGTCCGGCCAGCCCGCGGGAGACCCAGGGGTGTACTGGCGTTGCCCCAACAGGTCAAAGGTTCGAATGACCTCTTCGGGTTGGGCGGGGGAAGCATTCAGCGCGCGAAGCGTCGAAAAAACGAAATCCTGCGGTGTCTTGAACTTGCGCGCCTGAGGTTCCCAGGCCTCGGGAGCCCCGATCAATGCCGCGTACACCTCGGGCAAGTCTCCGCCGCTTTTCAAGAAGGCATGGGCGACGCGCTCCACCGCGGCCCGCGGCGGATCGTCCGCGATGAAATGCCGGACCAGCTTGGTGGCGATGAACCGCGCCGTTTCAGGCCGGCGCGCCAGATCGGCCAGCACCGCCTCGCCCTGACGCTGACCCTGTTCTGCATAGGTTTTGCCGAGGAAGATCTTCGGGCCGGGCTCGTGCAGGGCGTCGCTGAAATAAAAGCGCCCCGGCGTGCCGCCCGCGAGCCGCCCCTTGCCCCCGCCGATGGACCAGCCAGTGATGATCTGCGCGAAACTCGTGACGTCGCCTTGGGTGTAGCCGCCATTCACTCCCAATGTGTGCAGTTCGAGGATCTCGCGGGCGAGATTCTCGTTGATGCCGAATTGCCGCTTGGGCGTAAGGTCAGGGCGGCGAAAGTTCGCGGCCAAACGCGCGGCGCTCGAATCCTTGCCGACCGAGTATTGATTATCGAGAAACGCGATCATGGCGGGGTGCTGTTCAACCGCCGTCAGCAGATCGACGAATCGGCCCGCGACATGCGGCCGGATGGCCTCGTTTTCCAATGTACCCGCGAGGCCAAATACCACGCCCTTGTCGGCGGAGACCGCGAAATGATTCGACCAAAAATGCACCAGGCGCTCGGCGAAGGGGCGCGTCGTGAGCGCGGCACTTTGCGCACGAGCCAGCACCTGCGCGCGGTAATGAGGTTGGTAGGCTTCGCGCACCGCATTGAACGCGGCTTTGGCATCGGCGCCTTGCGCCGCGGACTCTTGTTTCATCGTCCGGCGCTCATCGCGTGCCGCCAACAAGCCTGCGAAGATCTGATCGGAAGGCGCCAACGGGGTATTGACTGCCAAAAGCGCAGGCCCGCGAATCTGGGACATCAGCCACGCGCGCGGCTCGGCGCCGGCGGCTGCCAAATCCCCGGGTTTGGCGCCTAGTCCGAACCGCAGAACGGCGATTTCAGCTTGCATGTCCCTTTAACGGCATAGCTCCCGCGGCGTTGACCTTGCCTTAAGCTGACTCCGCCGTTGCAGCGCAGCACCACCACAATTTCATCGGCCGCCGCTCTGCGCGGCAAAGATAAAGTGCAGCGCCAGGATCAAAGCGATCGCCGCGATGATGACATTCAACCAAACACCGATTTGCGTCCAATATCCCGGCGGCACCACCACAGGATCCAGGTTCTTCGCGACCTGTCGAAACTGACGCGCCGAGATCAGCGCGACGGCCGCGCCCAACACCAGCAACAGCACGCCCGCGCTCAGCGAAAAGCTGCGCTGCGCGCCGGATTCCGATTGATGCGCGGCCATCTGCAGGAACAGTCCAAAGCGTTCGACGACGAAACCGAACCCCATCAGCGCAATGGCGCTGCGCTGCCAAGCGAGCAGCGTGCGCTCGGCTGCGAACAGCACCCGGGGATCTGCTGTGTAGGACATGCTAGCTCCTCGACCGAACCATGAACCTCTTCGGTCAGTGAAATCTTACATATGCATCAGGTCGCACCCGATCCCTGAAGGCAACAAAGCCCGGGAGAATAGCGGTGCTGTATTCGAGAATCCGGGAAGAGTAACTATGGCATATGCGCGCCCCGAAGTGGCTTCAGAGGAAGAAGCGGTTCTTGAGACTTCGCGCGACTTGCCGTTGCGCGATGTAAATGCGCGCGCGCGCCGCATGAGTTCCGCGGAGCTGCGCGAGCTCGACACCTTGCGCGCCGTCAATGCCCACCTGCTGCGCGAGCTGGCTGCGATGAAAGCACGCGAGGCTGAGGCCCAGAAACTCGCGGAGCGCGACGGCCTCACCGGTCTATACAACCGCCGCCGCATGCTGGAGCTGCTCGAGGCCGCCATCAGCGATGCCGTGCTCCAGGATCTGCACGTCGGATTGCTGTTCATCGACTTGAACGGTTTCAAAGCGATCAACGACAAGTACGGCCACGCCGCCGGCGACAAAATTCTTACCACCGTCGCGACGCGAATTGCGGCGCGCGTGCGCACCGGCGACATATGCTGCCGTTACGGCGGCGATGAATTTGTCGTGGTGCTGCCCGGTGTGCCGGATCCGTTTCCCGTGAGTCGCGTGGCCGATGCCATTCGCGAGCGCGTGTCGCTGCCCTACTGGATCGGCAACGACCAGCAGCAGTTGACCGCTTCGATCGGCGAGTCCATGTACCCTTATCACGGCGAGAATGCCGCGCTGTTGGTGCACCGAGCCGATGAAGCCATGTATCGACTCAAGTCGCGGATTGTGCGTCCCCCGCCCAACGCGGCCCAATCGATGCCGGAGCAGCGGCTCACCCGCCGCCGCAACGACAAAACCAAACCGCGCTCAGGTGGTACTCCGTAACCGGCGGCGGTATGCTTGATTCAGAATCTCGTCAACGACAGGGGACGAAAGACGTTAGGGTCTTTACATTCCTTGTAAAACTGGAAGAGATCATGAATCAACGCAAATCGGTTTTCGCAGCTGGCTTTTTCGGGCTCATGCTCAGCGTGGCGCTGCCCGGATGCGTGGTCGTCCCGGATCAAGGGCACTATGCCGGGGGCGTAGTGATGGTCGCGCCGCCCGCGCCGCGCGTCGAAGTCGTCGGCACCGCGCCTTACTCAGGCTACGTCTGGGTCGGTGGATATTGGAATTGGGTGGGCGGCCGCCATGTGTGGGTTCCAGGGCGCTGGTCACCCGGCAGACATGGATATCACTGGGTTGATCATTCCTGGGTGCGGGCCGGTGACGGCTGGCGCATGCGTCCTGGCCATTGGGATCGTGGCTAGCGCCTTAGCGCCCGGCGGCCGGCCAAGCCGCGACTTTCTGAATCTCGCGGAGTTTAAGGCCGCCGCCGGCGTCGAACCAGTGCTCGATTAATCGAAAGGATATCGATACGCCGGGCGGCACCAAGGGCCATCCCGACGCCAAGTCCGCGCGCGTAAACCACTGCGCATCTTCCAATTCGTCGTCGCGCCGCTGTATCTGCGTCGTGCGCGCATGCGCCGTGAACCCCAGCATCAATGAAGCGGGAAACGGCCAGGGCTGCGAAGAGTGATACTCGACCTGGTCCACTTCGATTCCGGTTTCCTCGAATACCTCGCGCGCCACCGCATCTTCGAGCGATTCGCCCGGCTCGACAAAGCCGGCAATAGTCGAATAGCGCCCCACCGGCCACGATGCCTGGCGGCCCAACAGTGCGCGCTCGCCGTCGCTCACTAAAACGATGATGGCCGGATCGGTGCGCGGAAACTGTTCGTGCCGGCAGGTTGGATTCGTGCAAACCAGCACATGCCCGCCTTTGGCGGCCAGCGTCGTTGCGCCGCACGTGCCGCAGAAGCGGTGCCGCGCACGCCAGGAAATCATGCCGCGCGCATAGCCTAAGAGACCGGCATCCTCGGCCGAGAGCAGCGAGGCCACCATGCGCAAATCCTCGAAGCGGGTGTTGGCCTGAAGTTGCGGCGGCTCGGTCGCCGCGATCTCGAAGGCAAAGACATGGACGTCGCCGAAGCGTCCCAGCAGGATCAGCTCGTCGGCGTTGCGCCTCGCTGCCGGCACGGCGGACGGCTCGAGCAGCGCGGCGCGCGGCGGCTCGTCCGCCGTGATGAGGTTGCGGGAATTCCAAATGGGAACATAGCGGCTGCGCTCGTCCGCAAGCGCGTTTGCAAACCATTCAGGATCCTGGCGCAGGTGCGCGGTGCGGTCCAAATAGGGACCGGCCAAGATATTCCTTTGCTGCATCCACGGGATTCTAGCAGGGCGAGGTGCGCGCGGCGCTCTCGGCGCCGTCGCAATTGCCGCACGTCAGCCTGCGTCTTGCGAGCAGATCGCGTACACGCACGCCGCCGCAGATGGTGCAGCGTGCAATGCCGACCTCGTCGCGCCGCGCCAGCGCGAGCAGCAGAAACCAGGCGTGCTCGAACGAGATGCTCGCCGGCGTGTGCATTTCCTCGTAGGCCTCGTAGGCGCGGCACAATAGCGCGCCGGATTCCAGCGAGCCCACGTGATAGCGCGGCTCGACGCCGCGCGTCCCGGCGCCCACCAGGCCGTACATCAAGAACAGACTGGCAAGCTGAGCCGCGTGGAAATTCAACTCGGGGTTGCGGAAGAAGAACGCCGCTTGCCGCGGTGACTTGCCGCGGTGGCGTGTGACGCCGTGCGCATCGCTGTTCAAGACGTAGCTTCGATACAACTTGCGGATGCGATCGTCGCTCAAGCCGGTCCATTGGCGAATCGTGTAAGTGCGGGCTTCATGGCGGATCAGCCGCAGCGCAAGATCAAATTTCTGCCGGTCTCTCGTGTATCGATCGTCGGACACCCTCATGGCGATCTCCCTGTGCAATTCATGCGTTTTCGGGTCAAAAAGAATTTGACAGAAATTTGTCACAAAGTTAGCTTGCTTGCCAAGGGGATTTTCGAGGTAAAAGGGGGCGATTTGTGCACGAGCCATTCACAGGCAATTGGACCCGTCAGTCGCACGTGTCCGCCGAACATCTGAACTCGGTGCGCGGCTTGAACCGCCGCTTTCTGGACCTCGCGGGCGAGGGCCTGTTTTTGCCGGGGCTTAGGATCCAACTCGCGCCCCTGTCGGCCGCACAGCGCGCGGCCGCGGCGAATTGTCCCTATGCCCTGTTCGATCTGCGCTTCGCGGACGAAGCCTACTGGCGAGCCCGCCTGCAGATGTCCGGCGCCTGGCGGATCGCCGATGAGCCCAAGGCCGACCCGGACACCGTTGATTTCGTGAGACTTGCGCTCTTTTATACCTGGCACGTGGCATCGAGCGCGGGCCTGACGGCCCACCTGTTGCTCGGCATGCACAGCCAAACCGCCGAGGCTTTTCGCGGCGTTGCCGTCGATGCGTTGTCTGACCTGGCGCTCGCGGAGGCGGCAAATCTCACGCCCCGATGGAGCAGTTGCAGTGCCTATTGGACCGCCCTAACCAGCGCGGCGGCGCGGCCTGATTCTGCCGCACTGCGCCGAGTTCAGCTCTCCGGACTGCAGCTGGCCGCCGCGACTCAATTGCCAAGCGAGCCTCGCGAGGTTTAGTCTACCCGGCTCCTATGCATGCCTTAGTCCTCCGACAGCTCACCAAAGTTTACAAAAACGGCATCAAAGCGCTCAAGGCCATCGACCTCGAGGTCGACGAGGGCGATTTTTTTGCGCTGCTCGGTCCGAACGGCGCCGGCAAGACCACCGCCATCGGCATTACCACCTCGCTGGTCAACAAAACCAGCGGCGTGGTCGAAGTGTTCGGCCATGACATCGACAAGGAGCTGGAGGCCGCCAAGTCCTGTATCGGACTGGTGCCGCAGGAAATCAACTTCAACATGTTCGAAACCCCGTTCACCATCGTGGTGAATCAAGCTGGGTTTTACGGCATACCGCGGCCGCTCGCCAAGCAACGCGCGGAAAAATATCTCAAGCAGCTGCAGCTCTGGGACCGGCGCGATTCGATTGCGCGCGCGCTGTCGGGAGGCATGAAGCGGCGGCTGATGATTGCGCGTGCGCTCATGCATGAGCCGCGCCTGCTGATCCTGGACGAGCCGACTGCGGGAGTCGATATCGAAATCCGCCGTTCTATGTGGGAGTTTCTGCGCGACATCAACGCACGGGGAACCACCATCATTCTGACGACGCACTATCTCGAGGAGGCTGAGAATCTCTGCCGCAATATCGCCATCATCGAGGGCGGCAACATCATCGAGCGTGACAGCATGGCGAATGTGCTGCGCAAGCTGCAGACCGAGGTTTTCGTATTCAACCTGCGCGAGCCGCGCGCCGCGGCGCCGCAGCTGTCGGGGTTCACGGCCACACTCCCCGACGATCACACCTTGGAAATCGAGATGTCGAAGACCCAGAGCCTGAACGATATCTTTGCGCAGCTGTCGGCGCAGGGAATCGCCGTAAACAGCATGCGCAACAAGGTCAACCGGCTCGAGGAGCTGTTCATTCGTCTGGTCGACGGCAGCGTCAAGACCGCCGCGGCCAAGGCATCCTGATGTCGGAATCGCGCGCGCTCACCGACTGGATCGGCTTCAAGACCATTATCATCCGCGAGTTCAGCCGCATCGTGCGGATCTGGGGCCAGACCATCGTACCGCCGGCCGTCACCGCCACCCTGTACTTCGTGATTTTCGGCAGCCTGATCGGGCGGCGTGTCGGCCAGGTCGGCGGCTACGACTACATGCAATTCATGGCGCCCGGCATCATCATGATGAACGTGATCCAGACCTCGTACGGCAACGTGGTGTCATCGTTTTTCGGCGCGAAATTCGGCAAGCACATCGAGGAGCTGTTGGTGTCGCCGCTGCCCAACTGGCTGATCGTCTCCGGTTATGTCATGGGCGGCGTGCTGCGCGGCGTGCTGGTGGGTTCCGTGGTCACCATCATCTCGCTGTTTTTCACGCATTTGTCGATCACGCATGTGCTGGCGATCGTCACCGCGGCTTTCCTGACGAGCTTCATTTTCGCGCTGGGCGGATTCATCAACGCCTTGTTCGCGAAGAATTTCGATCAGATTTCCTGGTTTCCGACTTTCGTACTGACGCCGCTCACCTATCTGGGGGGCGTGTTTTATTCCGTCACCATGCTGCCGGGCTGGGCGCACATGGCCTCGCACGCCAATCCCATTTTGTACATGGTGAGCGCATTTCGCTTCGGCTTTCTCGGCACTTCGGATGTCGATCTGCGCCTGGCTTATGCCATCATGATTTCCGCCGCTGCCGTGATGTTCACTCTGGCGGTAACCCTGTTGAACCGCGGCACCGGCATCCGCGAATAGAGGAGAACCAAGTGCAGTTAACGATTCCGCGCATTTCAAGCGCCTTGATCGCCGCGGCCGCGGGACTCGGCCTGGCCGGCCTGGTCGCCGCCGATGCCCCTGCCGCCGCCGATCTCGAAGGATTTTCCAGCGCCGCGGCTGCTGCCGAGACCCAATTGGAACAACGCTTCGATGCCGGCCTGTCGGCGTCGGACTTGCGCGAATGGCTGAAGCAGATGACCTCGGCCCCGAATCATGTGGGATCGCCGCACGACAAGGCCAATGCCGAGTTTCAGCTCGCGAAATTTAAGGAGTGGGGCTGGGATGCGTCCATCGAGACCTTCTCTGTGCTGTACCCGACTCCAAAGGAAGTATCCGTCGAGCTCGTCGCGCCCACGCACTTCAAAGCGCGCTTGAGCGAGCCGGCGATCGAGGGCGACAGCACCTCGACGCAGACCAAGGATGAACTGCCTCCGTACAACGTCTATGGCGCCGACGGCGACGTGACCGCCGA
>DASYIN010000166.1:0-22550 GCA_035997505.1 Steroidobacteraceae bacterium
TACGTGGCCGGCGCTTGAGTTGCGAACGTTTTGCGGCGACTATGTCGCCGATGCGCGATCCAAAAGACGGCAAATCAGGCCCCCAATCGCAGCCGCTGAACAGGCGGGTGTGCGTTGCGCCGATGATGGATTGGACGGACCGCCATTGCCGGTTTCTGCACCGGCTGTACACGCCCCATGCGCTGCTGTACACGGAAATGATCGTGGCAGCCGCCATCGTACGCGGCGACGTGCGGCAGTTGCTCGACCATGACGTGGGCGAACATCCGGTTGCCCTGCAGCTCGGCGGTTGCAATCCGGCGGAGCTTGCCAAAGCGGCGCGCATCGGCACCGCCGCCGGGTACGCTGAAATCAACCTGAATGTGGGCTGCCCGAGCGACCGCGTGCAGAACGGCTCCTTCGGCGCCTGTCTCATGCTGAAGCCTGCGTTGGTTGCCGACTGCGTTCGCAGCTTGCGTGATGCGACCTATTTGCCGGTCACCGTGAAATGTCGGATCGGCATCGACGACCGCGACGACTATGGATTTTTCTCATCTTTCGCCGAAGCGGTCTGCGCTGCGGGCATCGACGCGCTGATCGTGCATGCGCGCATTGCGATTTTGGGCGGCTTGTCGCCCAAGCAGAATCGTGAAATCCCGCCGCTCAAGCACGATGTGGTGCATCGCCTGAAGCGCGAACGGCCTGACCTCACCGTCATCTTGAACGGCGGACTGTGCGAAGTTGCCGCGATCGGTGCGCACCTGGGCGAGGGGCTGGACGGCGTCATGGTCGGCCGCGCCGCCTATCATCGGCCGACACTGCTGGCCGAACTCGAGCAAAGTTTGCTCAACCCCGCATGGCCGATCCCGGAACCCTGGCAGATCGTCGAGCGCATAGTCCCGTACGCCAAAGCCTGCGCGCAGCGGGGAATGCGCCTACATTCGATAACGCGCCACATGCATGGCGTCATGGCGGGCCGGGAGGGAGCTCGGGCCTGGAGGCGGTTTCTCTCCGAAGTGGCGGCACGCCCCGATGCGGCACCGGAAACGCTGTTTTCAGCCCTCCCCATAATCAAACAGGGTATCGCAGCCTAAACGCCCTAAGCGGCTGAACCTTGCGTTAAGTATAATAGGTTAGGCAATGGGCAAAGAAATCGAAGTAGCCATCCTATTTGCCGATGTCGTCGGCAGCACCAAGCTCTATGAGTTGCTGGGCGACCTGCGTGCGCGCGACATGGTGGGCATCTGCATCGATGTGATGCGCGCGGCGACGGATCAAAATCACGGCACCGTCATCAAAACGATGGGGGATGAGGTGATGGCCACCTTTCCCACGGCGGATGATGCGCTCAATGCCGCCGCGCAGATGCAAAAACAAATCGTGGCGCACCCGCAGCTCAAAGTCGACGAACAGACCGTTGCCATCCGCATCGGCTGCAATTTCGGTCCGGTTGTGCTCGAGAACCGCGACATTTTCGGATCCGCCGTCCACACCGCCAATCGCATGACCAGCCAGGCCAAGGCGGGGCAGATCATGACCACGGCCACGATGGTGGAACGATTGTCTTCCGAATGGCGCGCCTTGGTGCGGCAGATCGACGTCGCCACGCTCAAGGGCCGCAGCAGTGAAGTCGCGCTGTTCGAAGTGTTGTGGCAGCCCGAGGATGTCACCAGCATGGTGCCCTCGATTCAGATTGCCGCACGCGAACGCGAGAAGGGCGGCAAGTCACAGCGGATGCGGCTTCGATACCAGGGACAGGAGGTCCTGGTCACCGAGGGCCGTGCGAACATCACCATCGGCCGCGCCGAGGAGAACGACCTGGTGGTCAAGGGCAATCTCATCTCGCGCCTGCATGCCCGGGTCGAAATCAGCCGCAATAAATTCATGCTGATCGATCAAAGTACGAACGGCACCTTCGTGCTCGGCAAGGATGGCGAGGAAGCGTTCGTGCGCCGCGATTCAATGCAGATCAGGGGCGAGGGCCTGATCGGGCTCGGTAAGGCGCCCGACAGCAACTCGTCCCAGGTTATCCGCTACACCTGCGAGGAATGAACGCGTTGCACCGCGGCGGTCAGCTCGCTCTTGAGCGCGGCCGGCACACGCTCGCCGAATTCACCCAAGTACCGATCGATTCCCGCAAATTCTTCCTGCCAAAGCTTCGGGTTGACGGCCAATAGTTCTTCGAGCGCGCTTGGGCTGACTTCCAATCCCTGCAAATCCAAATCCTTTGGATTGGGCAGAAATCCAATGGCGGTTTCACGCGCGGCGGCTTTGCCGTTGCATCGGTCTATGATCCAACGCAGCACGCGCAGATTTTCGCCATAGCCGGGCCACAAGTACTTGCCGGCGTTGTCCTGGCGGAACCAGTTGACGTGAAAGATCTGCGGTGCAGATTTGAGCTTGGCGCCGACATTGATCCAATGCGCCCAGTAGTCGGCGAAGTTATAGCCGGCGAAGGGCTTCATGGCCATGGGGTCCCGCCGCACCACGCCGATCGCGTCGGTTGCCGCGGCGGTGGTTTCCGAGGCCACGCCGGCGCCGACTAGAACGCCATGCAGCCAATTGCGTGCCTGATACACGAGCGGCGCGAGCGCGCGCCGGCGGCCGCCGAACACGATGGCCGAGATCGGCACGCCGCCCGGGGCATCTGCCAGTTTCGAATAGCTGGGATTTTGCTTGGCCGATACGGTGAAGCGTGAATTCGGCTGGGCCGCGGGGCCATTGGCGGGGTCGTACGGCCGCCCCTGCCAGTCGGTGACGGGTTTGCCTTCGGTCAGGCCTTCCCACCAAGGCTGGTTGTCGGCAGTGAGGCCGACATTCGTGAAAATCGTATCCTTGCGGATCATTTCGTAGGCATTGCGATTGGTCTTCGCATTGGTTCCCGGCACAACGCCGAAGTAGCCCGACTCGGGATTGATGGCGTAGAGGCGGCCATCCTTCCCCGGATGCAACCACGCAATGTCATCGCCCACGGTCCACACCTTCCAACCTTTGTAGCTGGCCGGCGGAATCAACATTGCCAAGTTGGTCTTGCCGCAAGCCGACGGGAAGGCGCAAGCCAGATAGTGAATTTCACCCTGCGGATTTTCGATGCCGACGATGAGCATGTGCTCCGCCAGCCAGCCTTCGGTTCGGGCCTGCCAACTGGCGATGCGCAGTGCGTGACACTTTTTGCCCAGCAGGGCGTTGCCGCCGTAGCCGGAGCCGAAGCTCTTGATGGAGAGTTCTTCCGGAAAATGCATGATGAAACGGCGCTTTGGATTGAGGTCTCCGGTGGAGTGCAATCCTCGGACGAACGCGCCATCGCGCGTCATGCGCTCGAGCGCCGCCCGACCCATGCGCGTCATGAGGCTCATATTGAGCACGACATAGGCACTGTCGGTGATCTCGACTCCGCACCTCGAGAAGGGCGAGTCGATCGGACCCATGCAATAAGGCACGACATACAGGGTGCGCCCCTGCATGCAGCCCGCGAACAACGCGTCCATCTGCGCATGCGCTTGGCTGGGCTCGATCCAGTGATTGTTGGGCCCCGCGTCCTGCTTGTTCTTGGTGCAAACGAAGGTCAGATGCTCGACTCGTGCCACGTCAGAGGGGGCCGAGCGCGACAGCACGCAGCCGGGAAAGGTTTGCGCATTCAGGGGCAGCAGTTGCTTGTCGGCGATCAGTTCCCGCTTCAGCGCCTCGAACTCCGCGTCGCTGCCGTCGCACCAATATATCTTTTGCGGCTGCGTGAGTTTCGCGATGTTGTTCACCCAAGCCGCGACATCCTGATTCATGGCGGCGAGAGTTACGTGCTGCGGTGCTGTGGCCATTGGCTATCCCTAGAAGAAAGCTTGATAGATCGATAAGGATGACAGATGGGTGTTGGCACGCCAACTCCCATCGGCGCGTGAGATTTCTCCGACAATGAAATTTATTTTGCGATGCATGAGAATATCTAACCGTTGGTAGAATTTAACTACGATTTCATCAGTAAGTAATTGATTATAAATATTTTATTATCACCCAGATGATCGGCTTAAGGTACACTCGCAATATGTACAGACCACCTTATTTCCGTGCATTGGGATTGCTAATCGCCATCAGTGTGGTAGCCACCGCAGCGGCCGAGAATTCGAAGGATTCAATTGCCGTCAAGGCGATCGCGGAGGTAGAACGGCCGACTCGCGAGCGCGGCCGCGACATGAATAAATTGGTCCCCGCGGAGCGTGTCGTTTCGGGCGATGCGGTCATCTACACCCTCGAAGTGCGCAACACTACAGCGGCGACCGTGCCGCCGCCGACCGTCACCTATCCCGTTCCCGAGCACATGACCTATACCGCAGACTCGGCGGTCGGGCCCATAACCCAGGTCACTTATTCGGTCGATGGCGGCCTGACCTTCGGCGCGCCCGAGACCTTGAAGATTGCGCAGCCCGGCGGCGAACCGCGCGAAGCCACCGCAGCTGACTACACCCATATCCGCTGGCAACTAAAGAACGCCTTGAAGGGTAATTCTGTGGCGTTCGTACGTTTTCGCGCGCGAGTGAAATAGCCGGCGCCGTTTCGTCGTAGGCTATGCGACGAAAGCACCCCGCATGAATACCGATTACAAAGATGTTTTCTCCATGGGCGGCCCGCTGGCGCGGGCGCTGCCGGATTACGCCTATCGGCCTGAGCAGGCAGTAATGGCCAAAGCCGTCGGCGCCGCGCTTGCGCGCTTGGAGCCGTTGATTGTCGAAGCCGGTACCGGTACAGGGAAGACATTTGCCTATCTGATACCGGCGCTGCTATCGGGCCGCAGCGTCATCATTTCCACGGGCACTCGCACGCTTCAGGATCAGCTGTTTCGCCGCGACGTGCCGATGTTGGCCAAGGCGCTAGGGCTTCCGGCCAAGCTCGCGCTACTCAAAGGACGCACCAATTATCTTTGCCGGCATCGCTTGGAACTGGCCACTCAGGCGGACCTGATCGGTCCGGAACGCAATGTTGCCCGTTTACTCGCCAAGGTTTCGCGCTGGGCTGCGACCACCAGGACGGGCGACCTCGCCGAACTCACGGAACTGCCGGAACAGTCGCCGATTTTGCCGAGCATTACCTCCACGCGCGAAAACTGTCTAGGCCAGGAATGTCCGCAGTTTTCGCGCTGCCATGTGCTCGAAGCCCGCCGCGCAGCGCAGGCGGCCGATATCGTCGTCGTCAATCATCATTTATTGCTGGCCGACCTGGCGCTCAAGGACGAAGGATTTGGAGATCTCTTGCCCGGTGCCGAGGCCGTCATCCTGGATGAGGCGCATCAAGTGCCGGATATCGCCGCCCAATTCTTCGGGCAGACGTGGTCAGTGCGCCAGGTACAGGTGCTGATGCGCGACATTACCGCCGAATTGACCGCGGCAGCGATCCGAGCGCCGGCAATAGTCGAAGCGGTGCTGGGCGTGGATGGGCAGCTGGAGGGATTGAGATTCGCATTGCAGCGCGGAGCCGGGCGCTACGAGTGGTCGGAGCTGCCGGATGCGTTTCTCGACATCCTGCCGGAAATCGAAACTGCCTTGAGCAGTTTGGCCGCGCAACTCGAGGGCTTGGGCGGTGGCGCGGGCACCGCCAACTGCGCACGCCGGACGGCGCATTTGGCCAATGCACTGGCGCAGCTGCGCGAACTCTCGGATGATTCGGGGCTGCGATGGGTCGAGGCAGCCGCGCATGGCATGACGCTGCAATTCACCCCGTTCGAGATCGCAGAGCGCCTGCGCGAGTACGTCGAGTCGCGTCCTTGCTCGTGGATATTTACCTCGGCGACTCTGGCGATCGGCGAAGACTTTTCGCATTTTGCCGCGCGCATCGGTCTTGGCGAGGCGCGCACGCTGCGCATCGACAGCCCATTCGATTATCGCGACCAAGCTCGCCTGTTTCTTCCGCCGGGCATGCCTGATCCGCAGCACCCGGCATACGCCGAGAAATTCATCGAGGCCTGCGCTCCGCTCATCGAAGCCTGCGGGGGGCGAGCGTTTCTTCTGTACACCAGTTATCGCGGATTGGCGGAAGGAGTCAGGGCGCTCAAGGCGCGCTTTCCCAATCCGCCATTTCCCGTGTTGGTTCAGGGTGAGGCGCCGCGCGAATCGCTGCTGAATCGATTCCGCGAACTCGGCAATGCGGTGCTGCTGGCGACGGGCAGCTTTTGGGAGGGCGTGGACGTGAAAGGCGATGCGCTCTCCATTGTCGCCATCGATAAGCTGCCGTTTGCGGCGCCTGACGATCCGCTGCTCAAAGCGCGCCTCGAGGGGATTCGCCGGCGTGGCGGCAATCCATTCTTTGAGTATCAATTGCCGCAAGCGGTGCTGGCATTGAAACAAGGTGTCGGACGGTTGATTCGCGATTTCGATGATTTCGGCGTCATTGTTCTGGGCGACCCGCGTCTCAAGACCAAGGCCTATGGGCGCGTTTTTTTGGAATCGATGCCGCCCAGTCCCATCGTGACCGACGGCGCGGTAGTCGCAGAATTCCTGACCGATTGCATGCGCACCCGCCGGGTATCGATGCCGGCGGTGCAGGCGACATGATGCGCATCCTTGCCCTGGATGCGGCGACGGAGGCCTGCTCGGTGGCGCTGCTGGCGAACGGTCGGCTCGCGGTTCGAACCCTTGAATCAGGCAGGAGCAGCGCGCCGAAAATACTGGGCATGGCCGAAGAAGTTTTGGCCGAAGCGCAGGTGTCTCTCGCCATGCTGGATTGCATCGCCGCCAGCATTGGTCCCGGCTCGTTCACGGGCGTGCGAATTACCGTGGCGGTCGCGCAGGGCTTGGCGTTCGGCGCGGGGCTTAAAGTGGTGCCGGTCACGACGTTGGAAGCGTTGGCGCTGCAGGTCTTGGGCGATTCCACAAGCTCCGCCATCGCCTGCCTCGATGCACGCATGGGAGAGGTCTATTGGGGATGCTTTGCGGCTGATGCCGCTCGCGGCGTGATTGAACGCAGTGCCTCGCGAGTGGGACCCCCCGACAGCGTGGTATTGGGCCAGCCCGGCCGCTATGTGGGCATCGGTCGAGGATTCTCAGCGTATCCAAGGCTTGCGGGCATGCTCGGGGTTGAACTCGGACCGGTGCACGCCCAAGCCTTGCCAAATGCACGTGAGATTGCACAGCTCGGCGCATTGCGCTTTGCGGCGGGCGGCGGGGTCGACCCGGCTGATCTGATGCCGCTCTATTTAAGGGATAAAGTCGCACTCACTGAAGCAGAACGCGCGCAGGCCTGATACACCACATACGCACTGTCACGGAACTGTCACAATCGAAGTCTGTAATAGTCGGCTTTGGAATCAAGGGACTATCTATGTCTGCCAGGCGCATTCTCATCGTCGAAGACGAAAAACCCATTCGCGACATGATCGCCTTCGGTTTGCGGCGCGCGGGCTACGAGGTCCGTGAGGCTGAGGATTGCCGTGAAGCCCGCGCTCGCATCGTGGACGTGCGCCCCGATCTCATGCTGATCGACTGGATGCTGCCCGACATGAGCGGCTTGGAGCTGACCCGCTCGCTCAAGCGCGCCAAGGATACCGAGGAAATCCCGGTCATCATGCTGACCGCGCGGGCCGAGGAGCAGGACAAGGTCAACGGTCTCGAGGGCGGCGCGGACGACTACATCACGAAGCCCTTCTCGCCGCGCGAATTGCTGGCGCGGATCCAGGCGGTGTTGCGACGGGCCGCACCGGCCGGGGCGGACGATATTGTCGAGGTCGACGGTCTGAAGCTCGACGACTCGAGTCACCGGGTCAGTGCGGGAGAGCGGGAAATCGCACTGGGACCAACGGAGTATCGACTGCTGCATTTCTTCATGACCCATCCCGAACGGGTGTTTACACGCGGTCAGTTGCTGGATCGTGTCTGGGGGGGTAATACTTATGTGGAAGAGCGCACCGTGGATGTGCACATTCGCCGGTTACGCAAGGCGCTCGAACCGTTCTCACTGGAAAAGTTGGTGCAAACAGTGCGCGGCGCCGGATACCGATTTTCGACGCGGGACGCTTAACCCGAGCACTTTAGGAGCCGACCTCTAGCCCATGGCTGCGATGTGGACCTTCGCGCTCGCGCGGCTCGCGGGCATCTTGCTGTTGGGCCTGTGCGTGGGTCTGCTGATCTCGCCCATTTGGATATGGATCTTGGGTGCAGCCTGTTTCTACCTGGGCTGGCAGCTGCTGAACCTGTACCGGGTGGACCGCTGGCTGCGGCTGCGGTCGCAAATAGATCCGCCCAATATCGGCGGAGTCTGGGGCGACGTGATCGCGCAGGTCATACGCCTGCATCGCCGCAAGCAGTATCACAAACAGCGCCTGGTGCAGCTCTACCGTGAACTACGGCGTTCCACCGCCGCGCTGCCGGACGGCGTCATTATCCTGAGCACGCAACGCGAGATTGTCTGGTTCAACCGGCAGGCCGCGCGCCTGCTGGGATTGCGCCGGCCGGTCGATGTGGGCTTGCGCATCGACAATCTGATCCGCGCTCCCGAGTTCGCGCATTACCTGCACAGCGATGATTTTGCGCTGCCGCTGGTGATTCGGCCGCCGGTGCAGCTCGACATGTATCTGGCGTTGCAAATGGTGCCCTATGGCGGCGGCCAGTCGCTGCTGCTGGTGCGGGACGTGACGCGGCAGATGCGCCTCGAGGCCATGCGCAAGGATTTCGTCGCCAATGCCTCGCATGAATTACGCACGCCGTTGACGGTGATCTCAGGATACTTGGACACGCTCGCGGAAGATCCCTCGATTGACCCGGCCTGGGGAGGGCCGATCAAGGACATGCGCGCCCAGGCGCAGCGCATGAATGCCATCATTGCCGACCTGCTCGAGCTGTCGCGCTTGGAGTCCGCCGACGGCGAGGCGGCGCGCGACCCCATCGACGTGCCGCGCATGCTGGAGCGGCTGCACCGCGACGCGCTGATCAGCCCGGACCGGCCGCGGCAGATACTCCTCGAATTGGACAGCAGCGACGGACTGTACGGATCTGCCCACGAGATCGAATCCGCCTTCACCAATCTCCTGGTGAATGCCGTGAAATACACCATGGCGGAAGGCACGGTGCGCATGCGCTGGTGGACGGACGAGGAGGGCGCCTACTTTTCGGTGATCGACAGCGGCATCGGCATCCCCGCCGAGCACATCCCGCGGCTGACCGAACGCTTTTATCGCGTCGATGCGGGGCGCTCGCGCGATCAGGGCGGGTCCGGATTGGGCCTCGCCATCGTCAAGCACGCCCTGCAGCGCCACGGCGGATGGCTGGATGTGCAGAGTGTCGAGGGCAAGGGCAGCACCTTCACCTGTCATTTTCCGGAGCAACGCATCTGGAGGCTCGAGATACAGAACGCCGCGAGTGCATGAAATTCACAAATATGATGTACACGGTTGACGTACGCTGCAATCAGATGTAAACGAACGCTGCACACATATAAGAGAGTGCTTCAAGGTTAATACTATGGAAACCGCCGATCTTACCCACCACATATCCCGCCGCTTCAATGAAGACTTGGAGAAGGTGCGCAATCAGGTGCTGCAGATGGGCGGCTTCGTCGAGCAGCAGCTGCACAAGGCGATCACCGCCCTGGTCGAAGGCGACAGCCGCCTGGGCGAATCCGTGGCCACCGACGACTACAAGGTCAACGGCATGGAACTGTCGATCGACGAGGAATGCAGCCGAATCCTGGCGATCCGGGCGCCCGCCGCGGGCGACTTGCGCGTGATTGTGGCGATCATCAAGACGATCACGGATCTGGAACGGATCGGCGATGAAGGCGAAAAAATCGGCTACATCGCCTCGCGCCTTGCCACGATGGAACGCCCGGCGGACAAGTACCGCGAGGTCAAGCATTTGGGCCGGCAGGTTGCCCAAATGGTGCACGACTCCCTGGATGCCTTTGCCCGCATGGACTCTCAGGCGGCGCTCAAGACCGCCCAGGAAGACAAAATGGTGGACGAGGAATACGAGTCCATTCAGCGGCAATGCATTACATTCATGATGGAAGACCCGCGCACCATCCGCCGTGCGCTGGAGATCATGTGGATCGTGCGTGCGCTGGAGCGCATCGGCGATCATGCCAAGAACATCTGTGAGTACGTGATCTACATGGTGCACGGCAAGGACATTCGCCATTCCTCGCTCGAGGATGTCGCCAAGCAGATCGACGCGGCGCACGCGCTCATGCGTCGCTGATGACCGCACGGCGCGGGAATATCCTAGGATTTCTGGGTTGCGCGTGCCTGCTGGCGTACGCCTACTATGCCCAGTACGTGATGCACTTGGAGCCCTGCCCGCTGTGCATATTCCAGCGGATCGGCGTCTTCATCATGGGCGTGATGTTCCTGATCGCCGCGCTCCACGACCCCGTCGCCTTCGGGCGGCGCGCTTACGCGGTGCTCGTGGCGCTGGCGGCCCTGGTGACGATCGGCGTGGCCGCGCGGCATCTCTACATCCAGAGCTTGCCTCCTGACGCGGTACCGGCCTGCGGGGCGTCGCTGGATTTCATGCTCAAGATATTTTCCCTGAGCGAAGTGCTGGTCAAGGTGCTCACAGGGTCCGGCGAGTGCGCCAAAGTGACCTGGGAATTTTTGGGGCTGGCCATGCCTGCGTGGGTCTTGATCAGCGCCGTCGCGCTGGGCGCCTGGGGATTGTGGATCAACCTGCGGCGCCAGCCGCCGGTCCTGCGCTTCTGATGTCCAACACCTTGGCATTGACACAGGCACTGATTGCACGCCAATCGGTGAGTCCCGCCGACGGCGGCTGCCAGGCGCTCATGATCGAGCGGCTCGCGGCGGCAGGCTTCTCGGTTGAAAGCCTGCGTTTCGGTCCTGTCGATAATTTTTGGGCCAAGCGCGGCAGCGGCGGCCCTGTGTTTTGCTTCGCCGGACATACCGATGTCGTGCCCTCGGGACCGTTGGACGAATGGCGCTCCGACCCGTTCGAGCCGGTGATCAGGGATGGGCTCCTCTATGGACGCGGTGCGGCCGACATGAAAAGCGGTCTCGCGGCCATGCTGACCGCCAGCGAGGAATTTGTCGCCCAATACCCGAAGCACCGCGGCACGATTGCGTTCTTGATCACCAGCGACGAGGAGGGACCGTCGGTCGACGGCACCCGCCGCGTGGTCGAAGTGCTGCGCGAGCGCGGCGAAAGCATCGATTGGTGTTTGGTCGGCGAACCCTCGAGCGAGACCACTTTGGGAGACACGATCAAAATCGGCCGTCGCGGCAGCCTGAGCGGGCGGCTCACCGTGCACGGAGTTCAGGGCCACATTGCCTATCCTCAGCTGGCGGACAATCCGGTGCACGCTCTGGCGCCGGCTCTTGCGGAACTGACCGCGCGCCACTGGGATCGGGGCAATGAGCACTTCCAGCCCACCAGTTTTCAGGTCTCGAATATCTCCGCCGGAACCGGTGCGCCGAATGTGATCCCGGGAGAATTGCGGGCGCGCTTCAATCTGCGCTTCTCCACGGAGCAAACCGTTGACGGACTGAAACAAATCGTCGAAGAAATTCTGCAGCGTCATCGCGTCAAGTACAGCCTGGAATGGTTCATCTCCGGGCTGCCGTTTCTGACCGTGCCGGGTACGCTGTCGCAGGCCGCCTCGCGCGCCGTGCAGGAGCAATTGCAAATCAGTCCCAAGCTCACCACGGGTGGGGGCACTTCGGACGGACGCTTCATCGCACCCATGGGTGCGCAGGTCATCGAGCTGGGCGTGATCAATGAATCCATCCACAAGGTGAACGAGTGCGTGCGGGTTGCCGACATCGATCGCCTGCACGCGCTCTATCGACGTACACTGGAACTCTTGCTGGTCTCGTAGTGTCCAGCAAGGACCTACTATGAACAACGCAAAAACGTTTTCCGTTGCCCTCGTCTTGATTCTTGCCGCTGCTCTTTCCGGCTGTGCGGTGTTCGAGAAGTGTTCGCCTGAGAATTGCGCGACCGATGCGAAAATTACCGCCGATGTCGACGACATGTTCGGTCAGCATGCGGAATTCGGGCCGCCGGGAACCGTCCATGTTCAGACCATCAATGGCGTGGTTTATTTGAACGGCCAGGTCAATTCAGACATGGAGAGGCAAAACGCGGAGACGCTGGTTCTGAGAATTCCGAACGTAAAAGATGTGGTGAATTCGCTCAACCCACGCAGCAACGCTCGCTAGAAGCCTGGGATCCTGCCTTCTCTACAGCGCTTCCGGCGCAATTCGCAACACGATTCTCAAACGCGTGCCGTCATTGGGCCGGCTGTCGATCTGCAAATCGGCGTCGATGAGCCGAGCCTGCTCGCGCAAGCCGATCAATCCGAAATGACCCGGGCTTACCGCGCGCGCATCGAACCCCACGCCATTGTCTTCGATGAGAACCTTGAGCTGCGTGCCGTTTTCGCTGTGCAGCCCGATCTTGATCCGGGAAGCACCGGCGTGGCGCTCGATATTGCGAAGCGCCTCCTCGGTCATGCGAAAAATCACTTCGGCGCGCTCGTCGCCAAAGCGGGCTGCTTCTCCGTCGCTGGTGAATTCCACCGTCAATCCCGTTCGATTTTCAAAGCGTTCGATGGCCTTGGACAGCGCGGGACCCAAGCCAATATCGCGCACCGAATTGCCGCGCATTTGCGTGATGGCGGAACGCGCTTCGTTCAAGCCCTCCTGCGCGACCTCCTCGGCCCGCGCCAATTCGCCCGGCAACGAGTTTGGATCATGCACCTGCAGCCTGCGCAGCAGGCGTACCTCGCTCAGCATCGCCATCATGGAATGCGCCAAGGTGTCGTGCAGGTCACGCGCGATCTGCAGGCGCTCGCGCACGATGGCCGCATAGCGCGACTCCTCGGCCAGGCGCTCCACCTCGCGGGTGCGTACGGCAACACGGCGCTCCAGTTCGTTGCTCAAGTTCAACAGCTCGGTGCGCTCCTGCCGTAAATCATCGAGCACTTTCGCAAATGCGCCGGCGAGCTGCGCGACCTCGTCACGGCCGCTCGGCACCTCGATGCGCGCGATTTCATTGCGTCCGACGGCGGCGGCCGAGCGCGTGAGATTTTTCAGCCGGTTGGTCAAGTGCCGCGCACCGAGTGCCCCGAGCAGGGCCGTTGCGGCGCCAAGACAGATGGAGATCCACCAAATGCGAATCGCAAGTGCGTTGGCGCGCTGATAGACAAATTCCTTCGGCTCGCTCAGTTGCACCGACCACCCGCGCGGATTGGCGGCGCCGATGATCTTGAGCGGCGCGCGAATCACCAAGACGATGTCCTTGTTGGGCAGACGCTCGAAATGCGCCGAGTCTGACTCGGGCGGCGTTTCTTCGACGCGTACGCCCCTCCAAACCGTATCACGCATCCATGCAGGACCGACCGCCACCATTCCGGCGTCGTTTAAAATCAGCGATTGGGCGGTCCCATGCGAATCCAGCGCAGCAGCCCAGGCCCAGGTCAAATGCGCGGCAATCACGCCGATGAACTGGCCTGACGAATCTTTGAGCGGCGCCGACATGTCCCCAAAGATGGGCGCGCTACCGCTGACGACGGACTCCTCGATGTGACCGATCCACAGTCCCGAGACTCCTTGTGAAACCCAGGGCTTGCGCTTGGCGCCCTTGGTGACGGCTGCATTGCCCGCGACGACGGTTCCGGTCGCATCAGTCGCGGCGATCCATCCCAAGTCCGGATAGGAGTTTCTCAAACGCGCGAATAGTTGGTCCGGGGGCAAGGCGCCCGAGGATCGTACCGCTTCGATTCTGGCGCTGATCGCCTGGCCAAGATCCGAGGCCAGTTGCTGTGTTTCAAGCGCCAGCCTTCTGACGTGCTGCTGCACGACGATTTCTCGCGCCACGCTGCCCGCCCAGACGGATGCCGCGACGGCAAAGCTCGCGGCCAGCGCCACCATCAGCCAGATGATGCCGCCAGCTAAGCTATGTCGCGGATCGAAGTCTCGGAGCATTCTGTTGCGAAAATAACACATCGTTGGGCGTTTGTTTGTCACGTATGTGATATATGTGGCATCCTGTCCGAAAGGCAGTAGAATCGCTGCGAAAACGCGCTGTCATATTGATGTAACAATACGTCGATTAAATCCAACAATTGAATAACCGCGGGAGTCAATGCAATGCAAAAGTTTGAACTGCGCAAGCCGATCCTGGCTGCGATGGGGGCCTGTGCCGCCATTGGCATCTCGCCCGGGATTGTACTTGCCGATAACGCGCAGGATATCCAGCAGCTGAAGGATCAGGTGCGGGTCATGCAACAAAAGATCGACCAATTGAGCACCACGCCGAGCGCGCCGGCCGCGGCACCGGCATCGGGCCCGAAGAAGAGCGATTCTGGCGCGCTGACCTGGAACGGCATCACGCTGTACGGCACCGTCGATATCGGTGTGGAGTACGTGTCGCACGGTGCCCCATTGAGTCAAACGTGGGGACCGGGGCTGCCGTCCTTCATTCAGAATTTCAGCAACCACTCGATCACGTCGGTCAACGGCAACGGACTCAGTCAATCGAAGATCGGCATCTCGGGCGTTGAGCCCATCCCGGGCATGGATGGCTGGAGCGGCATTTTCCGGGTGGAAACCGGCTTCAATCCCTGGTCGGGCCGACTGGTCGACGGACCGGCCTCTCTCGCCGCCGACAACGGCAAAGCCGCAGCGGTCAAGACTTCTGCTGGCGACTCGAGCCGCGCGGGTCAGGCCTTCAACGGTGTCGCCTTCGCAGGTGTGAGTTCCAAGACTTTTGGAACCCTGACTTTCGGCCGGCACAACGGTCTGATGCTGGACATGCTGAGCAAGTACGATCCGCAGCTGCAGGCGCAGGCGTTTTCTCCCATTGCGCTGTCGGGCACATCGGGCGGCTTGGGCGCTACCGAGAGCAATCGTCTCGACAACTCGATCAAGTACAACCTGACGGTAGGCCCGGTGCGCGTGGCAGCCATCCATGGCTTTGGCAGCGACGGCTATTGGCCGCAAAACTCGAATGAGTTCAGCGTCGGCATGGATTTGGCGGGGTTCTCGATCGATGCCTTGTACGGTTTGGTGCATGGCGAAGTGGCTGCGGCCTCTCTGAGCGCTGCGAATGTCACGACGCTAAACACGACACCGCAGCCGCTGCCGGGATGGAGTTTGGGGAACACCCTGGCGGGCACCGTTTCTGACAACACTGGTTATTCGGTGCAGATGAGCTACAACGCGAAGGACTACTTCCCGGTCAAGTTCTATGCCGGCTGGGAGCGGATCAAATTCAACAATCCTTCTCACCCGGATCCGGTGGGCACGCAGATTGCCGGCGGCTACATCCTCGGAATCGTGAACAATACGGGGTTCAACATCCAAAAGATCCTGCAGATCTCCTTCGTGGGTGCGCGCTGGTCGATCACGCCTGATTTCGACCTGACCGCAGCAGGTTACGGCTACAACCAAAAGAGCTTTGCGGCCAATGGTTGCACCAACGCCAGTGCCGCGTCCTGCGCCGGCGAGATGGCGGACATCTCTTTGGTGGGGGACTATCACTTCACCAAGCGCTTCGACGCCTATGCAGGCGTCAACTGGTCCAGAGTGTCGAACGGGTTGGCGAACGGATTCCTGTTCACCTCTGAATACAGCCCCATGGTGGGCGTGCGCTACAACTTCTAAATCGATGATGGGCGCGGTTCATGGCCTGACGGCCATGAACCGCCTTTTCGCAACGCCTCGCGTTCTCGACACGCCCCCGGTTACGCGGGTAGGATCAGCCTCCTAAGCATAAAAACGGAGGCGACCGCGCGATGAATACCACGGAAAAGAAAAGCGGTGGTTGGAGCTGGTGGTACCTGCTCTTCGTTATCCAATTTGCCGTCGCTCTCTGGCCGCCTTTCTACAACAAGGCCGAACCCTACCTGTTTGGAATCCCGTTCTTTTACTGGTTCCAGCTGCTCTGGGTCCTTGTGAGCGCCGTGTTCACGGCCATCGTCTACTTCGCCGTGGAAGAATAAGAAAAATTTTTAGGAGCGCCCGTGCCGCAACTCAATTGGACTGCGCTGATCATTTTCGTCCTGCTGTTTGGTTTCATCACCTGGCTCGGGTTCGCAGCGGCCCGCTGGCGCCGCGGCGATCTGGATCTGCTGCATGAATGGGGCTTGGGAGGCCGGCGCTTCGGCACCGTGATCACCTGGTTCTTGGTCGGCGGCGACGTATACACCGCCTACACATTCATCGCGGTTCCTGCGCTCGCCTTCGGTGCGGGCGCGGTGGCATTTTTCGCGGTGCCGTACACCATCATTATTTATCCGCTGATGTTCCTGATCTTTCGACGCCTGTGGAATGTGTGCAGCAAGCACGGCTACATCACCGCGGGCGACTTCGTGAAGGGCCGTTTTGGAAACCGTTGGCTCGCCCTCGCGGTGTGCATCACGGGCATCGTTGCGACTATGCCCTACATCGCTCTGCAGCTGGTCGGTTTGCAGGTGGTCATCGGCGCGCTGGGCGTGTCAGGCACCGGATTGATGGCCGATATGCCGCTGTTCATCGCCTTCATTATTCTGGCGGCCTTCACCTATTCCAGCGGTCTGCGCGCCCCGGCCTCGATCGCCATTGTCAAGGACATCCTGATTTACGTGACCGCGTTTGTGGCCGTCATTGTGATCCCCTACGAACTCGGCGGGTTCGGAAAAATTTTCGCATCGGTGCCGGCGCAGAAACTGCTGCTTGCGGTTCCAGGCCCCAACACCACGGGTGCGTACAGTGCCTATGCCACTCTTGCTTTGGGATCGGCATTTGCCCTGTTCCTATATCCGCACTCGCTGACCGGCATCTTGAGCGCGAGCAGCGGCAAGGTCATCCGGCGCAACGCGGCCATGCTGCCCGGCTATACCTTCATGCTCGGCCTTCTCGCCCTGTTCGGCTTCTTCGTCATCGCCAGCGGCGTCGACAAGCTCCCCGAGTACGCGGCCGGATTCAAGCAGTTTGGCAACAACTTTGCGGTGCCGGCACTGCTGCTGCACAGCTTTCCGGCCTGGTTCGCGGGCGTCGCGTTCGCGGCCATCGGCATCGGCGCGCTGGTGCCGGCGGCCATTATGTCGATCGCCGCCGCCAATTTGTATACCCGCAATATCCATCGCGAGTTCGTCAACAAAAATCCCACCGACAAGCAGGAGTCGCAGGTTGCGAAGTTGACCTCGCTGATCGTCAAGCTCGGCGCGCTGGTCTTCATCATCTTCGTACCGACCCAATACGCGATTCAATTGCAATTGCTGGGGGGCATCTGGATCATTCAAACGTTGCCGCCGGTGATGCTCGGCGCCTACACCCGTTGGTTTAATTCGTGGGCCATGTTGGCGGGGTGGGCGGTCGGCACTTTTGCGGGAACCTGGATGGCATTTTCGGTGAAGCTGACCAATACCTTCCCGCTGCATATTGGCGACCATACCTTTCCCGGATATAGCGCGGTGTACAGCGTGATTCTCAATCTCGCGGTGGCGATCGTTTTGACGCCCATATTTAAAGCCATAGCGGCGGACAAGTCGGACCAAACGGTCGCGGCTGACTACCACGCCTGAGGCGCCGGAAGGGACGCGGGGAAAGGGCTAAGGCGAGCTTAAGCCCTTGTTCTTATTTGGTTGTAACAAAATCGTCATAATTCCTCCCGATAATCCCAGGCAACCCAAAGTCTCAGGCCCGAAGAGCGCCGAGGCGGGTACCAACTGGAGCGATCACACCAATGAAAACCCTTAAACGCCTTCTGATACTCGGCGTCGCAGCCTCTTTCAGCGCGGCGGCTCTCAGCGCGGATATTTCCGGAGCTGGGGCCACTTTCCCATACCCGATCTACGCCAAGTGGGCGGATGCCTACAAGAAACTCACCGGAATCGGTCTGAATTATCAGTCCATCGGCTCGGGCGGCGGCATCAAGCAAATCAAGGCAAAAACCGTGACGTTCGGCGCCTCTGACATGCCTTTGAAGCCGGACGATCTGAAGGCTTCCGGCTTGATCCAGTTCCCGATGATCATCGGCGGGGTCGTGCCGGTGGTCAACGTCAAAGGCATCGGCCCGGGTCAATTGCACTTGGACGGCGCGACGGTCGCGGGCATGTATATTGGAGACATCAAGCAGTGGGATGATCCGGCCATCAAGAAGCTCAATCCCAAGCTGACGCTGCCGAGCACGGCGATTGCGCCGGTGTACCGTTCGGACGGATCGGGTACGAATTTCCTGTTCTCTGATTATCTGTCCAAGGAGAGCGCGAAGTTTCAATCCAGTATCGGCGCCAACACCTCGGTGCAGTGGCCGGTCGGTATTGGGGCGAAGGGAAATGAGGGTGTCGCGAACATGACCACCCAAACGGACGGCGCCATCGGCTACGTCGAATACGCCTACGCCAAGCAGAACAAGATGTCTTACACCTTGCTCACCAACAAGGCGGGCAATGCGGTGGCGCCGAGCGCGGAATCATTCCAAGCGGCCGCGGCAACCGCCGATTGGGCCGGCTCCGACAGCTACTACTTGATTTTGACCGACCAAGCCGGCGCGAAAAGCTGGCCCATCACCGGTGCGAGCTTCATTCTGGTTTACAAGCAGCCCGAAGATGCCACGTCGGTCAACGAGGCGCTGAAATTTTTTGCATGGGCTTATAAGGACGGCGCTAGTATGGCAGCCGAACTGGACTACGTGCCGCTGCCCGCCGCTTTGATCTCCCAAGTGCAGAAAACTTGGACTTCGCAGGTCACCTCGGGTGGCCACCCGGTCTGGAGCGGCAAGTAAACGCGTCCTAGCGTATTAGCCAGCCAACATTGGGGTAGTTAAGATACGGTCGGGCCCGGCGTAGGTCATACGCCGGGCTCGACGTACATTAGCGCAACGCGGAGCGGAACTGACATCGTGGCGATCATAGATCCGGGACACGCCGCAAAGCAGCTGATTTACGAGAGAATATTCCGTTCCGCCACGTTGATCGCGGCAATATTGGTGCTCTTGATACTGGGCGGCGTCGCCGTCTCGTTGCTGCGCGGCGCGTGGCCGGCGCTGTCGCACTTCGGATTCTCGTTCGTCAGCCGCGAGATTTGGAATCCGGTGACCGATCAATTCGGCGCGCTGGCGCCGATTTACGGCACCGTGGTCACCTCGCTGATTGCCATGCTGATCGCGGTACCGACCGGCTTCGGTATCGCCTTGTTCTTGACCGAGATGTGCCCGCCGCTGCTAAAAAGGCCCATTGGCGTTGCCGTCGAGCTGCTCGCCGCGGTGCCCAGCATTATCTTCGGAATCTGGGGGCTGTTCGTGCTCGCGCCCGTGCTGCAGCGGCATGTGCAGCCCTGGTTGATCCGCAATTTGGGCGACATCCCCGCCATCGGCCACTTGTTCAGCGGTCCGCCTTACGGGATTGGCATTCTCACGGCCGGAGTCGTGCTCGCCATCATGGTGCTGCCCTTTATCGCCGCAACCATGCGCGATGTGTTCGACACCGTACCATCGATGCTTAAGGAGTCGGGCTACGGACTCGGCGCGACGACGTGGGAAGTAATTTGGAATGTCGTGGTGCCGCACTCCCGGGTGGGGATTGTGGGCGGGATCATGCTGGGTCTCGGCCGTGCGCTGGGCGAAACCATGGCAGTGACCTTCGTCATCGGCAACGCGCATCGCATCAGCTCATCGCTCCTGGCGCCGGGCACGACCATCTCCTCGGCCATTGCCAATGAATTCACCGAAGCGGTGGGCGATTTGTATACCTCTTCGCTAATCGCGCTGGGCCTGCTGCTGTTCCTGATCACGTTCACCGTGATCGCCGCGGCACAGGCCATGCTGCGCCGGCTCGAGCGGCGTACCGGAGCCGTGGCATGAATCGGCGCATGCTGCGCAAGATCAAGAACGGCGCATTCCTGCTGTTGTCGCTCATCGCCACCTTGACGGGGCTGGCCTGCTTGGCCGCCATTCTGTGGACCCTGATCTCACACGGAGTGTCGGGCCTGTCGGGGCGCATATTTACGCAGATGACGCCGCCGCCCGGCAGTCAGGGCGGATTGCTCAACGCCATCTACGGCAGCGGCGTGATGACCTTGCTGGGAATTCTGATCGGTTCACCCATCGGCGTGCTTGCCGGCACCTACCTCGCCGAATACGGCAGAAATTCGCGCTTGAGCATGGTGATTCGATTCATCAACGATGTTCTCCTGAGCGCGCCCTCGATCATCATCGGCTTGTTCGTGTATGAAATCGTCGTGGTTCGCATGGGCCATTTTTCGGCGATCGCCGGCGCGCTTGCCCTGGCCATCCTCGCGATCCCGGTCACGTTGCGCACAACGGAAGACATGTTGAATCTCGTGCCCATCGGCATGAAGGACTCATCCGCAGCGCTCGGGGCCTATCCCTGGCGCACGACCTTGAGCGTTCTCTATCCGGCGGCGCGCAGCGGCATCGTCACAGGACTGCTGCTGGCCATTGCGCGCATCAGCGGCGAAACCGCGCCGCTGCTCTTTACCGCGCTCAACAATCAATTTTGGAGCACCAATCTGAATGCGCCCATGGCGAATCTGCCGGTCGTGATCTTCCAATTTGCCTTGAGTCCCTACAAGGACTGGCAGGATCTGGCCTGGGCGGGCGCGTTAATCATCACGATAACCATATTGATCCTGAGCATTTCGGCGCGGGTCATACTGGCGCTGCTGCAGGCCGAACGCGGGGCAGGGCGATGATTCCTTCCACCAAGCCGCCCAAGCATCTGAAGATGCGCGTGCCGTATCCCGTGGCCGAAGAACCGGCAAAGAATTCGGGGCCGCCCAAAATCGAAGTTCGTGAGCTGAATTTCTTCTACGGTGAGCTGCAATCGCTGCACAACATCAACATGACTCTGGCCGACCGTTCGATATCGGCGTTCATCGGGCCCTCAGGGTGCGGCAAGTCGACGCTGTTGCGTGTGATGAATCGGATGTATGCCCTGTACCCCAAGCAGCGGGCCGAGGGCGAAGTGCTGATCGGAGGCCGCGATATTTTGGGACCGGCCGTGGATGTGGCGGAACTTCGCTATCGCGTCGGCATGGTGTTTCAGAAGCCCACGCCCTTTCCCATGTCGGTGTTCGAGAACGTGGCGTTTGGATTGCGTCTGGCCGGAGGGATGCGCGCCGCCGATCTCAAGATGCGGGTCGAATCCGCACTGCGCGATGCCGCCATCTGGGATGAGGTCAAGGACAAGCTCAGCGCTGATGGCCGCAGCCTTTCCGGAGGGCAACAGCAGCGCCTGTGCATCGCGCGGGCAATCGCGGTGCAGCCCGAGGTATTGCTGCTCGATGAGCCGACGGCGGCGCTCGATCCGATTTCCACGCTGCGCGTCGAGGAGACGCTGCAGGGATTGCGCGAGAAGTTTTGCATCGTAGTGGTCACCCACAACTTGCAGCAGGCCGCGCGGGTCTCGAACGTCACGGGATTCATGTTCATGGGCGAGCTGGTCGAGATCGGTCCCTCGAGCCAGATCTTCACCTCGCCCAAGGATCGCAGGACCGATGACTACATCACCGGGCGATTCGGTTGACGGCGATGAATGACACCGGCTTGAACGCGAACGCCGCAGCGGCGCCCGCGCCCTCCGCGGATGCGCGCGACAAGATATTCGACCCCGTCATGACCGCGCGCAACGTCAGCGTCACCTACGGCGATAAATGCGCGGTTCGCAACGTCACGCTCGACATCGGACGCAATCAAGTACTGGCGCTGATCGGGCCGTCGGGTTGCGGCAAGTCGACGTTTTTGCGCTGCCTGAACCGCATGAACGACACCATCGCGAGTGCGCGCGTCGACGGCACCATCACGTTGGATGGGCAGAATATCTACGATAAGAAACAGGATGTCGCGCAATTGCGCGCGCGGGTCGGCATCGTCTTTCAAAAGCCCACGCCGTTTCCGCATTCGATATACGCGAATGTGGCCTATGGGCCGCGCATCCATGGCCTGACCAGGAATCGCGCCGACATGGATGATTTGGTTCAGTCGAGCCTTGCGCGCGCGGGATTGTGGGAAGAAGTAAAGGACCGCCTCGCAACTCCGGGCACCAGCCTGTCGGGCGGGCAGCAACAGCGGTTGTGCATTGCGCGCACCATCGCGGTCAATCCGGAAGTCATCCTCATGGACGAGCCGACCTCCGCGCTCGATCCGATCGCGAGCGCCAAGATCGAGGATCTGATCGATGAGTTGCGCGAAAACTATGCGATCGCCATCGTCACGCACAACATGCAACAGGCGGCACGCGTCTCGCAGCGCACCGCCTACTTCCATTTGGGCGATCTGGTCGAGGTGGGTCCGACGGATCGCGTGTTCACCAATCCGCAGCAAAGGCTCACCGAAGACTACATTACCGGTCGCTTCGGCTAGTAACTCGGCACTGTGAATTTGAGCGGCGCGCATGTTCCAGGGTGATAGAAAACTTCGAGGCACGGAAGAGCGCAGTGCCTCGAAGCTTTCTATCACCCTAGAGCTTTAAGGCGGGACGCTCAAACTCACAGTACTGGGTAATGAGGTTCGTTGTCGCCCAACACCGTTGGCGATGCCGGCGTTGTGATATTGACTGGCTCGAGCATTCGCCAGGTAGTGTAAGAAGACTGAAGGCACGACGGAACAAGGCAACAGTGCCTTCAGTCTTCTTACCCT
>DASYIN010000167.1:0-3567 GCA_035997505.1 Steroidobacteraceae bacterium
CCCTGACCCACTCGGCACGCTCTTTACAGAAGATCGAAGAAGCCGTCGCCAGGACGCCGGTTGTGAATGCCGACAAAGTGGCCTCCGTAAAGCAGGCCATCAACTCAGGCACTTACAAAATCGATGCGGGTCGAGTCGCCGGCAAGTTGTTGCAATACGAGCGCGGTCTGAAGTAGCCCCATGAACCCGGATGCCCGCCGCCGTCTCGAAGATTTACTGGATCGCGAGATCGAGCTTGCGCGCGTCCTAAAAGCCGTCCTGGCGGACGAGAAAACCGTCTTGACGGGCGACTCGCCCGAGGCAGTCGAGAAGAATGCCGCCGATAAAATCCGCGTGCTCGAGACCATCGAGAAACTCGAGGTGGAACGCCGCGCCCTGTGCGCCAGTCCCGCGAGTCCCGGAATTGCCGCCACGGTCGTCGAGCGCTGGGGCAAGCTCATGGAAGTCATGGCCGGCTGCCGCACCGCCAATGAAGTCAACGGCCACATCATCCATGTGCGCCAGCATCAGATCCGTCAATTGATCGACATTGTGCGGGGCGGCCCGTCGATGACGTACGACCCACACGGCAAAACCTTCGCCAAGGCGCTGCGCGCCATAGCCCGAGCCTGATCTATGCTAGTCCTCAGCCGTCGAGCCGACGAGTCGATCGTGATCCAGCCGGCCGACGGCGTGGATGCGAACATGACCATGGCGCAATTGTTCGCCAATGGTCCGATTCAGATCACCCTGCTGGGTGGAACCGGGCGGCGTGTCAAGATGGGCATCGAAGCGCCCGAACAGCTCGCCATTCGGCGCAAAGACGTCGCCTAGGCATCCCGATTTTTCCGGCCGCGCTGCGGTCGGATTTTACTTATCGGCAGGCCGGCTTACATATCTCCACAGATCTTCCGCACCCCTTCGCTATCGCGATGGCGATGTGCATAATGGGCGTCCTAAGAACAATTCAATGAGAGATTGTACGGATGGAGCGTCGATTGCACACCCGCCACCGCGCACGCACAACTGTGTACGTGGTGATGTCCGGTCGTAAAAGCCGAATCTGCAAAGCCAAAAACTTGAGCGCCAATGGCGTCTTTGTCGAGACGGAAAACTTGGGGTTGCGCAAGGGGCAGCAGGTACAGCTGGCCTTCGCCATTAACTTAGGTTTAGTGACCAAGATTCATCGCCGCACGGCGATCGTGGCGCATGTCACCCGCGGCGGCACCGGTCTGATGATGGAGCAGTTCGCCGGCCGGTGAGCTTGACACATCCTGTAAACTGACAGGATGCCACCCTTCGATCCTCCCCGCTCGGATGCAATCCGCATCCGCGGCGCCCGCCAGAACAATCTAAAAAATCTGGATCTCGATCTGCCTCTCAACGAGCTGATCGTGGTAACGGGCGTCAGCGGATCGGGCAAATCTTCGCTCGTGTTCGACACGCTGTACGCCGAAGGCCAGCGCCGCTACGTCGAAACATTCTCGCCCTACGCGCGCCAATTCCTGGATCGCATGGACAAGCCGCAGGTCGACCGGATCGAGGGCATACCGCCGTCGATCGCCATCGATCAGACCAATCCGGTGCGCACCTCGCGCTCCACCGTCGGCACCATGACGGAACTGAATGATCATTTGAAATTGCTGTTTGCCCGCGCCGCGGTTTTGCACTGCCGCGGCTGCGGCAAGCCGGTGCGCCGCGACAATTCGGCCAGCGTGCAGGAGCATTTGGGCGCCCTGGCCAAGGATCACGGCGATCCCAAACTGCTGCTGACCTTTCCGGTATCGATTCCGAAGAACTTCAGCGAGGCCGAGATCAAGGGTCTGCTGTCCACGCAAGGCTACACTCGCATCCACGAGAAGCGCGGCGACACCCTGCAGGTGATCCAAGACCGCTTTCGATGGTCGTCGGTCGATCCCGCGCGTGCGGGAGATGCGATCGAAGCGGCACTCAAAGTAGGTCAAGGCCGCATCGACGTCTATCGGGAGGCCGACGCGGCTGCGGGCGGCGAACCGGCCGCGGGCGGTGACGCTGCCGCGCCGTGGCGTTTTTCGACCGGATTGCATTGCCCGGACTGCGACATCCACTACAAAGAGCCCAGTCCCAGCACCTTCAGCTTCAATTCGCCGATCGGCGCCTGCGACACCTGCCGCGGCTTCGGCCGCAGCATCGGCGTCGACTACGGTTTGGTCATTCCCGACACCTCGTTGAGTCTGCGCGAAGGCGCCATCAAACCCTGGCAGACCGAGTCCTATAAGGAATGCCAGACGGATCTCATGCGCTTCGCGCGCAAACGCGACATACCGGTGGACACCGCCTGGCGCGACCTGACCGAGGCGCAGCGCGCCTGGGTCATCGACGGCGAAGGAGAATGGACCAAGAAGGTTTGGTATGGCGTGCGCCGCTTCTTCGCGTGGCTGGAAACCAAAGCCTACAAAATGCATATCCGCGTGCTGCTGTCGCGCTACCGTTCCTACACGGAGTGCGGCGCCTGCGGCGGCGCGCGGCTCAAACCCGAAGCACTGCTGTGGCGCGTCGGCATCCCCGGCCTGAATATCCGCGAGCTGATGCTGCTGTCCATCGACGACAGCAGACATTTTTTCGCAACTCTCAAACTTCCGGCGCTGCTCGACGAGGCGACGGAACTGCTGCTGCGCGAGATTCGCGCGCGCCTCAAATATCTCACCGATGTGGGGCTGGGCTATTTGAACCTCGATCGCCAGTCGCGCACGCTTTCCGGCGGTGAAGTCCAGCGCATCAACTTGACCACGGCGCTCGGGACTTCCTTGGTCAACACGCTGTTCGTTCTCGACGAACCCTCGATCGGACTGCATCCGCGGGACGTGGAGCGCATCGTTGGGGTCATGCACCGTCTGCGCGACGCGGGCAACACGCTGGTCGTGGTCGAGCACGATCCCAAGGTGATTCAGGCCGCGGATCGCGTCCTCGACATCGGTCCTGCGCCCGGAGAAGGCGGCGGCGAAATCGTATTTTACGGGCCTCTGCGCGAACTCAAGGGCGCCGGCGGTTCCCTGACTGCCGATTATTTGTTCGGGCGCAAGCGCGTCGAAATTCCCATGGCGCCGAGCCATGCCGGCGTCTCGAGCAGCATGCGCATCGAGGGCGTGACCGAGCACAACCTCAAGGACATCGATGTGCAGATTCCGCTGCAGCGGCTGGTTTGCGTGACCGGCGTCAGCGGTTCCGGCAAGTCCACGCTGGTGCACGACGTGCTGTATCCGGCATTGCTGCGCGCCAAGGGCAAGCCCACTGAGAACCCCGGCCTGCACCGCGCGCTCGAAGGCGCCGATCTCATCGACGAGGTGGTGATGGTCGACCAGAGCCGCATCGGACGCACCACACGGTCCAATCCTGCAAGCTATGTGGGCGCATTCGATGCGATCCGCGATCTTTTCGCGCGCCTGCCGCAGGCGCGCGAGCGCAAATATACCGCGGGCACATTCAGCTTCAATGCCGGCAATGGCCGCTGTCCCGCGTGCGGCGGCAATGGATTCGAGCATGTCGAGATGCAATTCCTGTCGGATGTGTACCTGCGCTGTCCGGACTGCGAGGGCCGCCGCTACCGGG
>DASYIN010000168.1:0-2602 GCA_035997505.1 Steroidobacteraceae bacterium
TTTCGCTTTTCATTGTTGCCGCCCCATTCGCGAGTTGATGGAGGTATCCGGCCACAACTTGAGGGTGCCGTACAGTAAATTATTTTTGCGGGTTGTCGCGCAATCGCGGTTGCGGGCGCAACGAAAAATTAACCGGTGCCGAATGACGCGCGCGCCGGCCCCAGGGCGCCAAGCGCGACTGCCCCGCCTGATGCACCCGCAAGGCCGAACGCGCTCGCACGTCAACGTGCGCCAAGCACATTCGAGGAAACGGAAAGGGCAGGGGACCGAATGCAATCGACAAACTGGACAGAAGAGCATTCAAAGGCGCTGCGGGAATTTCTCGAGAGCGGCATGTCCTATGCAAGGATCGCCGACGCCATCAATGCGAAATTCCAAACCGCCTATTCCCGCAACGCCGCGATCGGCCGCGCCAATCGAATGGGACTTGCAGCTCCGGACAGGCCCAACGACTGGCCCAAGCTGCCACCGAGAGCCAAACCGCCGCAGCTGCACAAACTACACGAACGCCACGTGCCCGAATCCATGCGGTTGATGCCAATGTTCGAGCGCGAGGAGACCGTCAAGCTTCGCTGCGTCGAGATCGATCCGCGCCATCTTTCGCTGATGGATCTTGAACCCGGCGATTGCCGATATCCCTACGGCGGCGACGAGGAAGGCGAAGCCATTACCTTCTGCGGTCACCCGCAGCGCCGGGGCACGAGCTACTGCACGGCGCATTTTCATCTGACGCGCGGCCCCGGCATTGCGTCGGAACGATCCGCCGGCAGCGTCTCACTCAGGCTTGTGGAGGCGGCATGAAGCAAGGGCCGAAACTGCCTCCGGTTGCGATCATGGCCAACAGGAGGAAGCCGCTGGCGCGCAGCCATCGCATCGCGCATTTGCGCGCGCTGATCCAGCAGCAGCCGATCGGCTCGGCCCGACGGGAAGAACTAGTTGCATTGTTGCGCGATGAGATGTCGGCACCGCCTCGCAGGGAAGTCCCGCGCAAAATGAATCGCCCCTGGATGCCTCTGTATGTCGGCGACTATCTCGGCGACACCGGTCACCTGACCACGACGCAGCACGGGGCCTATCTCCTGTTGATGATGCACTACTGGCGCAAGGGCGAGCTTCCCGACGACGACCGGCAACTCTGCAAGATCGCCAAGCTGCCGCTCAAGACGTGGAATGAGTATCGCGCGACGCTGCAGGATTTTTTCCACGACGGGTGGACGCACAAAAGGATCGACGCCGAACTCGAGAGGATGATGCGCGTATCCGCCAAGCGGGCGATTGCCGGGCAAAAGGGAGGCATTGGCTCGGCGCTGGCTCGCATGAAACTGGAAAACGCCTCGCTCTCCCGGCACGCCTCGTCCCGAGCAATTGCCGAACCGTTGTCCAGCGCGGCCGCGGCATGCGCCGACCGCTCACATTCACGCAAGAGTCTTCTCAAGAGCGAGACGGGCGCGGCCGATCCCTTGACGCAGCAACCGGGAGGACGCGCAGAAAAGCCGGGCATCGCCGTCAGCTCCGAGCTTGCGGCCTATGTCGCCAGCCGAACGGCGTAACCAACGATTCAATTTGCATCATTCAGCGGAGCTATCCGACATGGCACGAGCCAAACGCAACAAGCCGCACAATCCTGCAAAAGCTCATGACCGGCGATCCCGGGATCTGCCGCGCAACGCGGAAGTGGCGGCCATTGAAGTGGACGATCCCTTGGCGCTGGAGCCGGGAGAAAAGATCGTCACCTTGCGCTCGATCCGCAACGATCCCCTGGCGCGCATGCACACGCACCGCCAGATCGACGAGGCGCAATACCAGGGCGGGCGCGCGTTCCAGCACGACTGGGAGAAGGCCGAGCGCGGACCTCAGGCCGTCGATCCCACCAGGGAATATGTCGACGGCGGGCAGAAGCGGGAGCCGATTACGGAAGGCCAGCGCAAGGCGGTGCTGCGGCTGAACCGGGCCGAGCGCGAGCTCGGCGCCGATGGCTCCGCGCTGGTGCATGAGGTTTTGATTCTGGGCATGACCATGGAGCAGATCGGGCAGCGGCGCGGACTGCGCGGCCAGCGTTGGATCGATTATTTCGCGCGCCGATTCCGCGAGTGCCTCGACCGGCTGGCGTTGATTTATGGATTCGCGACGGAGCGGCGGTAGGCCGTCGAGCCGATCAGATCCGCCGTGGCACCGGACACCCGTTGATCTGACGCAAGTTTCACTTCGATCAACAGTTCGCTGAAGTAGTTTCTGCATCCTTCTCGGGATCGCATAGGAACACTCCAACAAGCTTGTCCCCGCCGGGCTGCGTTCGGCGGGGACCTATTTATCTTGTGAGGTCCGGGGCACAACACCCAAGTGGCACTCACGCCTGGCCGCAACAGCACGCCACTTTGGATCGACGTATCTGCCCGCGCGACATGCACTTCAGAGAACCGCGATTTTCTGATCGCCGACGTTGGAGCGTTCTCTGCCCGCAACGTAGAGATATCCGTAGGCATATTTCTTGTGCGGTCATATCTGCCTTCGGCATAAATCCGATGATGGCCGGCCACATGGCGTGAGAATGCGACGCGTCGCATCGAAGCCGGCTTCAAGTGATGTCCAGAAATAGACCGTG
>DASYIN010000169.1:0-28388 GCA_035997505.1 Steroidobacteraceae bacterium
GGTGGCCGGTGCCAACAGCACCATCTCCTCCGTCGATGCGGCCCTGGCGACAGTGTCGGCTTTCCAGAGCCAATTGGGCGCCATCCAGAATCGCTTCACGGCGGCGGTCGGTAACCTGCAGTCAACTGCACAGAACCTGACCCAGTCGCGCAGCACCATTCAGGATGCGGACTTTGCGGCGGAAACGGCGAACCTGACCCAGGCGCAGGTGTTGGAACAGGCCGGTATCTCGGTCCTGGCCCAGGCCAACCAGCAGCCCCAGTTGATTCTCAAGCTCCTGCAATAATTGCCGATAGCTTCGAGAGAGTAGAAAAATCCCACGGCTCGACCGATAGCGGTCGGGCCGTGGTCTTCGAACGGAATTCGAAACGAACGGAAGAGGTACTGAGTTAAGTAAACAGGTGGAACCATGGCTAGTGACGGACAGCCGGTAAAGATACCGGCAGTGAGCCTCGTGCACGGAAGTCAGGCGCCTACAGTTGCTGTTCAACGCAGCGGCAATGTTTTGCCGCCGAGCGGCCGCCCCGCGGCGCCGCCGGCCAAGCCGCACCTGCAGGCGCAGGTTCAGCTGCTGAATAAATATTTGAACGACTCGGGCAAACCCTATCAGTTCAGGATCGACCCTACGTCAGACGGCAAGACAATCCAGCAGGTCAACCCGGCGAATGGCGCGGTTATCGCCGAATTTCCGGCCGACGAATTTGCCGCCCTGGCGCGCAGCTTAGGCGTTTCCGGCGTCATTCTCGACAGCCACGCCTGACAGCGCAGCTTCGGCGTCTTCTTGGTACGCCGCTTGCTTAAGTTCAGGCGATGACAGCCGATAATTTCAGCAAGACAACGCGCGGGCCAATCCTATGAGTTCAGTCATTTCTCCTTCCGGCGGCAGCGGCAGCGGCAGCAGCAGCAGCGGTAGTATCACCTCGACGGGCATCGGATCCGGTTTGAACATCGGTGCCATCGTCTCCTCGCTTACGACGGCGTTTGGCGCGGCCCAAACCACGCAACTGACGAACGCACAAACCTCGCTGGACTCCCAGGTGTCGGCGTACGGAACCTTCACCGCCGCGCTCGACACGCTCAAGCTGGCGTTGCCCGCTCTCGAGGATCCCAGCCAGCTGGCGGCATTTGCGGCGACGGTCGCCGACAAAAACATTGCCAGTGCGACGACGAGCTCCAGTGCCGTCGCCGGCTCCTACTCCTTGCTCGTGAACAATCTGGCCACGGCGGCCGTCGCAACGTCGGCGCCGCTGCCGAGTGCCGGCGCGGTCGGCACCGGCACCCTGACCATTGCGGTGGGCGGCCTCTCGGCCGACATCAGCATTGACACGACCAACAACACGCTCGCGGGCATCGCCGCGGCCATCAATTCGGCGCCCAACAATCCCGGCGTCAGTGCCAGCGTGATCACGACCACGGACGGCTCGCGTCTGGTGCTGACCGGAACGCGCACCGGCCTTGCCAATCAGATCGCCGTCACGCCATCGGGGGGCGACGGCGGCCTGGCGGCGCTGGCTTTCACCTCGGTTGCCGCACAAGACGCGAGTTTCTCGATCAATGGTTTCCCCGCCACCAGCGGCAGCAATCTGGTAACGGGCGCCATCACCGGTGTGACCATCAACTTGGTGGGCGCGTCTGCCCCGCTCACGCCGACCACCCTGACGATCAGTCCCGATACCACGTCGGCGCAAGCGTCGCTCGACAAGTTCGTCAAGGCGGTGAACGGGGTTATGAGCAGCATTCAAACCCTGACCGGCTACGATCCGACGACCCAGACGGCCGGCCCTCTGAACGGCAACCCAACTCTCGAAGCTTTTCAAAATCAGCTGCAAAGCATCCTTGGCCAGGTGGTTAACGGCACGGGCGGCGTGAAATCATTGACCGATCTCGGCATTAACGCCGGGACCGACGGTACCTACGCCACCGACGACACCAAGCTGGGCAACGCGTTGAGCGCGAGTCTGGCATCGATCGGAAAGCTGCTCGGCGGTACGAATGGCATTGCCACCAAGCTCGCCAATCTTGTCGATGGCTACATCAAACCGGGCGGTCTACTCGATACGATAAACAAGGGTCTGCAAACCAGCTTGAGCAACGTGGCCGACCAACAGGATGCGCTCACGGCACAGTTGGCGGCGTACTCGGCAAGGCTCACCGCCCAATACAATGCGATGGATGTCGCGGTGGCGCAGCTGAAGCAAATGCAGACTTTTCTCAACGCCGAGTTCAATCCTCAAGCCAACGCGGCTTCAGGCACGTCGCAGAGCAATACCAGCTTGGGCAGCGGTAACTTAGGCGTCGGCGGCTAACCATGTACGCTCAACGGGGAGCGGCCCAGTACCGCTCGGTTCGCAGCCACGGATTGGTGGCGGACGCCAGCCCCGCGCGGCTGGTGCAAATCATGTTCGAACAGATTCTGGCGCAGCTCGCGACGGCGCAGGGCTGCATGGAGCGCATCGAGAATAATCTACCGCTCAATGATGTGGTGACGAAGGGCAAGTCGCTGGGCAAGGCGATCCGGCTGATCGACCAGCTCAACAACACCCTGGACATGGAACGCGGGCAGAAGATTGCGGAGAATCTGCGTGCCCTGTATGTGTACATGCTGGCTCGGTTGACGCTGGCCAACGTCAGCAACGATGCGAAAATCGTTGCGGAAGTCATGTCGCTGGTACAGAAGATCAAAACCGGCTGGGATCAGATCGTCGAGCCTCGATGAGCAGCGGCAACCCCGATCCAGGAGTGGCGCGCGCCTTGGCGCTGTCCGAGGAAATCTTGAGCGCTGCCGAAAGCGGTGACCTCAAATCCCTGGAGTCGCTCGACCGGCAGCGATTGGAACTGCTAAAGTCCTTTCGCAGGGCCACGCGGCAGGTGGCTGCCGCCGATCAGGCTTTGCTGCAACAGATTGCGCAACTGAACGACCGGGCGATCGGGTTGCTCGAACACCAGCGGCGCAGCAAAGGCCGGGATCTGGATATGGCAGCAGTGGGCCGGAGGGCGGTCGCCGCCTATTCCAGCATTCGGATGCAGCGCTGAGAATTTCCAAGAAGGGCTAGGCCATGCCTGAATCATTTCTGGGCGATGGTTTGATATTCGAGGAGTCGCTGCCGGTGATCTGGACGCCGGGTGCGCTCGCCGACGGACTGCTGCTCGCGCGGCTCAATACCGACAATCACCAGCTTCTGGGCGCCGAATCGTCCCTGGACGAGGTGCGGGTGCACGAGGCGCTCAAGGACGAATCGCCTGCCTTGCTGCATGAGCTGCAGCGTCTCGAGTACAAGGTCAATATCTTGCTGCGCCTCACGGCCGAACTTGCGCTGCGCAGCAGCGGACTGCCCGCCGCGGAGCGGGTACGCATGTCCTCGCGCGGCCTGGAATGCTACGGCGAGCATCCGGCGGTGGCCGATGCCACCGGACTGCTGTCGATCTACATAAATTCCGCACTGCCGCAACCGCTGAAGATTCCGAGTGTCGTCGCGGGCGTGTGCGTGGTCGACGGCGCGCGTGCTACACAGTTTCGTTTTGTCGGATTGAGCGACGCGATGGTGGACATGTTGGAGAAACTGATTTTTCGTCACCATCGGCGTCTGATCGCGGGCGCCAAACACGCCGCCTCGTAAAAGACCCTTAGCTCTTTTCGAGGACAAACCCTGCAGATGGTTTTGAGTAAAGCCCCTACGCTCTTTGCGGGGGTTTGCCAACTATGTTTCCCTCAAGTTCATCAGTTAGTATGCGTGAGGTCTCGAAATTAATTGAGATATGTCAAAGAGTTAGAAGCAAAGCTTAAGACGGAACCCGAGATTTGTGCGCTCCGTCACACTTTGATTAATGGGAAGGAGTCCCAGTCGTGGTTGAAGCGAAAGTTATTGTGATCGAGCCGTCAGTTTTGGAGGCCAATACCCTCCTGGCTCTTTTACGTTTTTTGGACTTGGAACCGCTCCATGTGCGCGACCTGGCCGAATTGCGCCAGTTAGCGCAGGCCAGCACCCATGATTGCCTGGCCGTCATTGCGCGCCGCGAGACCGTCGGCGCGCTCGGCGGCGAGTTGGTGACGCAGCTGCGTGGGATGCGCCAACCGTTACCCGTCATCTGCATCAGCGCCGACGGCTTACCGAAGATCGCCGAGACCAGCAGCGACCTGGCCTGGTTCCAGCTGGAAACCCCGGTCAAGCAGCGGCGCCTGTCGGCCGTACTGACTCAGGCGCAAAACGTGCGCAGCGGCCATCCGACGCAACCGGGTACCCATCGCTTCCGCCCCAGCGGCGCCTCCAAGGCGATGCGCGCCGTCCACCGGCTGATCGAGCAGGTAGCGCCTTTCGATACCAATGTGCTGATTCTGGGCGAATCCGGCACGGGCAAAGAAATGGTGGCGCGCCACATTCATGAGCTGTCCGGCCGCGCCGCGCATCCTTTCGTGCCGGTGAATTGCGGCGCCATACCCGCTGACCTGTTGGAAAGCGAATTGTTCGGCCATGAGAAGGGTGCATTCACGGGCGCTCTCTCGACCCGTCTTGGCCGCTTCGAGTTTGCGGAGGGTGGCACGCTGTTCCTGGACGAGATCGGCGATATGTCGCTGCAAATGCAGGTCAAGTTGCTGCGAGTGCTGCAGGAGCGCAGTTTCGAGCGCGTCGGCAGCAACAAGACGATCCGTTGCAATGTGCGCATCATCGCCGCGACGCACCGCGATCTGGATGCCGCCATCATCGCCGGCCGCTTCCGCGAAGATCTGTACTATCGTTTGAACGTGTTTCCCCTGCAGATGCCGCCGCTGCGCGAGCGCCTCGATGACCTGCCCGTGTTGATCGAACACTTGGTGCAGCGCCAGGGCCACGACGCCGGACGCGCCATTCGACTGGATCAAGCTGCGATGGCGTGTCTTTCCCGCAATCGCTGGCCAGGCAATGTGCGGGAGCTGGCGAATTTGCTGGAACGATTGGCGATCCTGTTTCCCGCTCAAACCATCAGTGCTGCCGACCTGCCCGATCGCTATCGCAACGCCGCCGGCGTGGGCTGGCTGGGCAGCGAGATGCGTATCGATGCGCGTCCCGAGCCCCTTGAGACGCCTGTACAGACTGAGGAATTAGCCGCGGAGTCGGAATCAGAACCGGTGACCGAGCGCGAGACAGAGCGCGAGTCGGACTCGGTGGTCTATGAAATGCTTGATACCGCGCTGCCGCGGGGCGGCATCGATTTGAAGGACCACATGTCGGCCATCGAGATCGGCCTGATTCGCAAGGCGCTCGAGGAGGCCGACGGCACGGTCGCCGGTGCGGCGCGCCTGCTGCGCATTCGGCGTACGACGCTGGTCGAGAAGCTGCGCAAATACCGTCTCAGTGCCTGACAGATTATTGACGCCCCCGTCCGGGAGCGTGCCGCCGAACTCGTAACTAGTTGATAGGCAGAGAAAATACTGCCAGGGCACAGAAGTTGCTTTCCATCTGGGCATGGCAGCCACAAAACTCGCGCTGATCGAAAACCGTCGCTCCGAACTTCAGGCGGCGTTCCTGGCCTTCGGATCGGTCTCGGACCAATTATCGGACGCCTTTGACTCGCTACGCGGCGAGGTAGTCCAGCTGCGCGCGGCTCTCGTCGAAGCGCATGCAGGCAAGGAGCATCTTGCCGCGCGACTGTCGGCCTTGATCAAGGGCTTGCCGGGCGGCGTACTGGTGCTCGACGGGCGAGGGGCAATCCAGGAATTCAATCCAGCGGCGCTGGCGCTGCTGGGCGAGCCGCTTCTCGGCGAGCTTTTTTCCGCCGTGTATGCGCGGGCGACGGTCAGTTCCCGCGGCATCGGTGAACACACCGAGCTGCGCAGCGGCCGCTTTGTCAATGTTTCGCGGCGCGAGCTCGAGAATGGCGCCGAGGTGGTGCTGCTGACCGACGTGACCGAATCGCACCTGATGCAGGTGTTCCTGACGCGCCAGCAACGCCTGCTCACCTTGGGTGAATTGGCGGCCGGCCTTGCTCATCAAATTCGCACCCCGCTCGCGGCGGCTCTGCTGTATGCCTCGCAGATGACGTTGGCGGATCGGAATCCCGCGGATCTCGCGCGCTGCGCCGACAAGACCGTCGGCAGCCTGAAGCAGCTCGACAAGCTGGTAAACGACATGCTCGCCTTCGCCCATGGCGGCGCCGCGCGCGAGCCCGTCAGCGTCAGCGCTTTGCTCGAACAAGTGGCGCAATGGCTGCGCCCCGCTTTGAGCGACGGCATCCGATTGACCATCCGCACGCAGGCGCCGGACTTGATGGTGCGCGCCAATGCGCCGTCCCTGGTATCCGCGGTTTTGAATCTCGCGACCAATGCCTTGCAGGCGGCAACCGCACCGCTGGAACTGGAATTGCTGGCGCGGCGCGCGCCGTGCGGACGGGCGCAGATTGTCGTGAGCGACAACGGTCCCGGGGTGCCCCCGCACATTCGCGAACGAATCTTCGAACCCTTCTTCACGACGCGCGCCCGCGGCAATGGAATTGGCCTGTCCATCGTCAAATCCGTGGTCGAGGCGCATGGCGGCCGTGTTTGCCTGGCTGAGTCGGGCTGCGGCGCCACCTTTGTGATTGAACTTCCGGCCGAGGACAATTCATGAGCACAGTGAACGATGCGGTTTTGGTGGTAGAGGACGACGCCGCGCTGCGTGAGGCATTGATCGATACGCTGCGCGCGGCGGGCCTGTCGGTGCTCGCGGCCGCAGAGGCGCAGGGCGCGCTGCAATTGCTCGCGAGCGAAGACATCGGCCTGGTGATTTCCGATGTGCACATGCCGGGCGCCAATGGCTACGAACTCTTGTCGTCCATCAAGCGCATGCGGCCCTATATGCCGGTCGTGCTGATGACCGCCTACGGCACCGTGGCGCAGGCCGTGGCGGCCATGCGCGAGGGCGCGACCGATTACATAGTCAAACCCTTCGACGCTCAGGCCTTGATCGATATGGCGCGGCGCCAATTGGCCGCACGCGTCATGCCGAATGAGCTGATTGCCGCCGATCCTGAATCGAAGCGCCTGGTGGGTCTTGCGCGCAAGATCGCCGAGAACGACGCCACGGTGCTCATCACCGGGGAGAGCGGCACGGGCAAGGAAGTGTACGCACGCTTCATTCGCGACAATTCGATGCGCGCCGACAAGCCCTTCGTGGCGATCAACTGCGCCGCCATTCCCGAGAACATGCTCGAAGCCAGTCTGTTCGGGCACGAGAAGGGAGCCTTCACCGGAGCGCTGGCGGCGCACGCCGGAAAATTCGAACAGGCACAGGGCGGCACCTTGCTGCTCGACGAGATTTCGGAGATGGACTTGAGTCTGCAGGCGAAGATTCTGCGCGTGCTGCAGGAACGGGAGGTCGAGCGTCTTGGCAGTACCCGCACCATCAGCCTGGACGTGCGCGTCATTGCCACGTCGAATCGCGACCTGCCCGAGGAAGTGAAAGCGGCCCGCTTTCGCGGCGACCTCTTTTACCGCCTCAACGTGATGTCGCTGCGTCTGCCGGCGCTGCGCGAGCGCCGCGGCGACATCCTGCCGCTGGCGCGCCGCGCCATGCAGGCCTGCGCACGTCCGGGACAAGCGGCGTTATGCCTGTCGGCTGAGGGCGAGCGCAAATTGCTGGCTCACGACTGGCCGGGAAATGCGCGCGAGTTGAACAACATTGTGCAGCGTGCCGCCTGGCTCGCCTCCGGCGGCATCATCGATGCTTCCGATCTCGATACCGGAGCACCGGGTGCGCCAACCGCCGCGGCCGCGCCGGCCGCAGCGCCCGCGCCGCCGGAAGATTCCGGCCTGGATCGCGGCCTCAAGGACCGCGAACGCGAGCTGATTCTCGCAACCCTGCGCGTCACCGGCGGCAACCGAAAGCTCACAGCCGAGCGTTTGGGCATCAGTCCGCGCACCCTGCGCCACAAGCTGCAGCAGTTCAAAGCAGCCGGCGTCAGTGTGCCGCGCGTCCACGATCATCAATTCATGGCGGTGTAACCGATGAGCAGCATGCAAATCACCCAAGTGTTGGCCGAGATGCGCGCGCTGCAAGCGCGGGCATCGGGCATTGCCGAGGCGCCTGCGGCGGCCGCGCAGCCCTCGGAATTCGCCAATCTCATGAAGAATTCCGTGGACCACATCGCCGGCATGCAAAACCAGGCCACCGCGCTGGCGAATGCCTATGAAGCGGGCGACAAGAGCGTCGATCTGACCAAGGTCATGTTGGAAGTGCAAAAGGCATCGTTGGCGTTTCGCGCCATGACCGAAGTTCGCAACAAGCTGGTCGATGCCTATCAGCAAGTAATGAATATGTCGGTCTAAGGACCGCGAGGTTAAATCATGGCGGACATCGTACCCACCTCAGTCCCGGCGCGCGGCTTGGCCGACATCCCTGGACTCAAACAAGTCGGCCTGCTCGCCGGCGTTGCCGCCGCGATCGCCGCGGCAATCTGGCTGGTGATGTGGTCGCAGGGGCAGAACTACACCGTGCTCTATGGTCAACTCTCCGAGCGCGAAAGCGGCCAGGTCATGGATGCGCTCACGGCCGCGGGCATCGACTTCAAGCTCAACCCTTCCGGCGCGGTCTCCGTGCCGGAATCCAAGGTGCAGGAGGCACGCATTCGGCTGGCAAGCCAGGGCCTGCCGCAGAGCGATTCGATGGGAATCGAAATGATTCAAAAGGATTCGGCGCTCGGCAACAGCAGCATGATGGAGAGCGCGCGCTATCAGTCGGTCCTCGAGACCGAATTGGCGCGCACCATCATCAAAGTGCGGGGAGTGCAGAGTGCGCGCGTGCATCTGGCTTTACCTAAGCCCTCGGTGTTCTTGCGCGACGCGCACAAGGCGACGGCTTCGGTGATGCTGCAGCTGTACCCCGGCCGGCGGCTCGAGCCGGGCCAGGTCGCGGCGATCGTGCATCTGGTCGCGTCCAGCGTGCCGGAACTGTCCGCGAACGATGTGACGCTGGTGGATCAAGCCGGATCGTTGCTGAATTCTCCCGACGAAAACGCGGAGGCTGCCGCGGGCACCCGGCACTTCGAGCAGACCCGCAAGCTCGAGGAAAGCTACCAGCAACGCATCATCGAGCTGCTCGAGCCCATGCTGGGGCCGGGGCGGGTGCGCGCCACGGTCACCGCGGACATGGATTACACCGTCACGGAAGAGACTCACGAAAATTACGACCCGCAAAAGACGGCGGTGCGCAGCGAGCAAACCAGCAATGAAATGCGCAAGGGCGGCGACGGCGCCGAAGGCATACCCGGCGCACTGAGCAATCAACCGCCCGGCACGTCAGGCGCGCCGGCGATTCCCGGCGCGGCGACGCCCGGGAATCCCGTGGCTCCGCCCGTTGCGGGCGCCGCACAAACCGCGGCCGCGAGCACGGGTCCGAGTTCGACCGCCCAGCGCAGCACGCGCAATTTCGAGGTGGATCGCACGCTCTCCTACGTGAAGCAGCCGGTGGGCACGTTGAAGCGCCTCAATGTGGGCGTGGTGCTCGATGATTGGCAGAAGGTGGATGCCGAGGGCAAAGTGACCACAGCGCCCATGAGCGATACCGACATCAAGCGTTTCACGCAGCTCGTCAAGGAATCGATCGGCCTGAAGGACGATCGCGGCGATCAAATCAACGTGTTGAATCAAGCGTTCAAAAGCAACGTCGCGCTTCCGCCGGTCGAAGGCCTGCCGTTTTGGCAGCAACCGTGGCTGACTCAGCTCGCCAAGCAAATCGTCGGCGCCATGCTGGTGCTGGTGGTGGCGTTCCTGGTGTTGCGGCCGTTGATGAAGTCATTGACCAAGCCGGGCAAAAGGTCCGCGGGCGCGAGCGAGGACATCGAAGGCGATCGCCTCAGCCTGTCGGGGCAGGGCAAGCCCATCAAGCTGTCGCCCAGTTTTGAGCAGCAGATCGCGGCGGCGCGAACCCTCGTGGGACAGGATCCAAGACGTGCAGCACAGGTCGTGAAGGACTGGGTCTCCGCCGATGGCTAACGACGAACTCGCCGGCACGCAACGCGCCGCCATATTGCTCATGAGCCTGGGCGAGCAGGATGCCGCCAACGTGCTCAAGCAACTGAGCGCGCGCGAAGTGCAGAAATTGGGCATTGCGATGGCCGAACTCAAAGAGGTCTCGCGCGAGCAAATGAGCTCGGTGCTCGACAAGTTCATCGGCATCGCCGACGGCAAGGCGAACATCGCCGGCGGATCGCAGGAGTATGTGCGCCGTGTCTTGACCCAGGCGGTGGGCAAGCAGAAGACCGACATGCTGCTCGACCGGGTCGCGACGGGACAGGCCGGCCAGGGCATCGAGGCCTTGAAGTGGATGGACGCCAAGGCGGTCGCGCAAATCATCAGCGGCGAACATCCGCAGATTGCGGCCATCGTGCTGGCGCACCTCGAACCCGAACAAGCGGCCGCCATCCTGCCGCTGCTCAACGAGGATTTGCGCACCGAAGTGCTGATGCGCATCGCATCGCTGAACGAAGTGCCGCAAACCGCGCTGACGGAACTCGACCAGCTGGTCGAGAAACAGGCCAATGTCGCGGCGCCCGCGCCACTACGGCGCATCGGCGGCGCCCGCAGTGCGGCCAACATCCTGAACGCCATGGAGCGCGACAAGCTCAGCGACGAGATGGGCAAGATCGAAAAAGCGGACGGCGAGATGCACCAGCAAATCAAGGATCTGCTGTTCGTCTTCGACAACCTGCTGGACGTCGACGACCGCGGCATCCAGGCGCTGCTGCGCGAAGTGGGTTCGGACACCTTGGCGGTGGCCTTGCGCGGAGCAGAGCCAGAGGTGCAGGAGAAGGTATTGAAGAACATGTCAAAACGCGCGGCGGAAATTCTCAAGGACGACATGGAGGCGCGCGGCCCCGTGAAACTCACGGACGTCGAGGCGGCGCAAAAGGAGATCATCGTGATCGCGCAGCGCATGGCGGAAGAAGGCACGATCAGTCTCGGCGGCAAGGGTGCGGGCGAGTTTGTCTGACGCCAACACCAAGATCGTCGCGAATGTCGCCCTGTGGACGGTACCCGACATGGAGGGCCCGGCTCCGCAGCAAAAGCTGGCCACGGTCGGCGGCCTCGCCGATTTGCAGGCAGAGGCGCACCGCGAAGCCTTCGAACAGGGCCTCGCCGAGGGACGCCAGGCCGGCCGTGCCGAGGTGCAGGCGCAGGTGGATCGGCTCGCGGGCATGTTCTACGACCTGGCGAAGCCGTTTGAGGTTCTCGATCAGGACGTCGAACGGGAACTGCTCACGCTGGCCATGGCCTTGGCACGGCAAATCGTCCGCCGCGAGTTGAAGGCCGATCCGACGCAAATCATCGGCATCATCCGCGAGGCCATTGCGGCATTGCCCGTGGCAACGCGCGACGTGCGCGTGCACCTGCATCCCGAGGACGCGGCGGTGGTGAAACAGCACCTGGCGCCCACCGAAAACGAGCGCGCGTGGACCATCATCGAAGACCCGGTGATGGCGCGCGGCGGATGCCAGATCACGACCAATACCTCGCGCATCGATGCACGTCTGGAGACCAGACTCGGCAGCATCTTGAGCGAGCTCTTGGGAACTGAGCGCCACGCAGCGGCGCCGCGCGGGTCGCCTTGAGCGCCGATACCGCGCAGCTTCGGCCCAAGCGCTGGGCCGAAGCTCTGGTGCAAGCGCGCGAGCGCATGGCGAGCGCCTCGGAATTCATCGTCGAGGGCACCTTGAGCCGCATGGTCGGCATGACCTTGGAGGCCGTGGGATGCGAGGCCGCCGTCGGCGGACGCTGCCTGGTCGACGCTGCGGAAGGCAGACAGATCGAAGCCGAGGTCGTCGGCTTTTCGGGCGACAAATTATTTCTCATGCCGACCGGGGATATCCGAGGCTTGATGCCCGGTGCGCGCGTCATCCCCACGCGCAGCGAATCTTCCGTGCCCGTCGGCGACGAGCTTCTCGGGCGCGTCCTGGACGGCGCCGGCCGGCCCCTCGATGGCTTCGGCGAATTACGCTGCACCGATCGGATTTCGCTGACCGGCGAGCCCTTGAATCCGCTCATGCGCCGTGCTATCCGCGATCCCCTCGATGTGGGGGTGCGCTCCATCAACGCGCTGCTCTCCGTCGGCGGCGGGCAGCGAATCGGACTGTTCGCCGGTTCCGGCGTGGGCAAATCAGTGCTGCTCGGCATGATGACCCGATACACCAAGGCCGATGTCACAGTCGTCGGATTGATCGGCGAGCGCGGCCGCGAAGTCCAGGATTTCGTCAGCAATACCTTGGGTCCCGACGGCATGCGGCGCGCCGTGGTCGTCGCGACTCCGGCCGACAACCCTCCGCTCATGCGGCTGCACGGCGCGTGGCTTGCGACCGCCATCGCCGAGTATTTTCGCGATCGCGGCTTGAAGGTGCTGCTGCTGCTCGATTCACTGACGCGCTTCGCGCAGGCGCAACGCGAGATTGCACTGGCCATCGGCGAGCCTCCCGCAACCAAGGGCTATCCGCCTTCCGTGTTCGCGCGGCTGCCGCAGTTGGTCGAGCGTGCCGGCAACAGCGATCGCGGCGTCGGATCGATCACCGCCTTCTATACCGTGCTGGTTGAAGGCGATGATCAAAACGATCCCATTGCGGATGCGGCGCGCGCCATTCTGGACGGGCACATCGTGCTGTCGCGCCGCTTGGCCGAGAACGGCTTATACCCGGCGGTCGATGTCGAGGCATCCATCAGTCGTGCGATGCACCAAATCGCGACGCGCGAGCAGCTCGATCTGGCGAACCGATTCCGGCAGGTGTATTCGACCTATCAGCAGAACCGCGATCTCATCACCGTCGGGGCGTATCGGCGCGGCTCCGACGCGCGGGTGGACCTGGCGGTGGAGCAGTGGCCCAAAATGCTCGAATTCCTGCGTCAGGACATGTATGAGCCGGTCGGAATCGAGCGAAGTTATGCGGATCTCAAGCAACTCGTGACGCAGTTCTCGGCGCCGCCGCCGCCATCGGGCCGATAGTGAAGCGCCCATGATCAAGTCCAAACGGTTTGAGCCCATCCACGAGATCGCCTCGACCTCGGCCAAGGATTTGAGCCGCATCATGGCGGACGCCGGACGCAAGGTTTCGGAATTGGAGCGCCAGCTCGAGCAGCTCCAGACTTACCGCGACGAGTACGTGCGCAACTCCACCCAGGGCAACGGCGCCATGGATGCCGTCAAGCTGCAGAACTACCGCTCGTTCCTCGATCGATTGGGCGAGGCGTTGAACCAGCATCAGAAATCTCTGGACATCGCCCGCAAGGAATTCGACAAGCGCCGCGCGCAATGGAGCGAGAAGCGCATCGAGGCCGAGTCCTTGAATCGCGTGGTCGATCGCTTCCGCAAAGAGGAGCAAAGCGCGGCGGATCGGCGTGAGCAGCGCGAAGGCGACGATGCCGCGATGCGCGTGATGCTCGCGCGCACCGACACCCGGAATGCCTGAAAGGGCGTGATACGCTGGGCCCAATGCCCAGCCCCGAAGCTCCTGAACCCGTCGAGGTGCCTTACGGCGAATTGTCCGCTGAGTTGCTGCATGCCGTGGTCGAATCCTTTGTGTTGCGCGAAGGCACGGACTACGGCGAAAGGGAATATTCGTTCGAGGACAAAGTGGCCCACGTGATGCGCCAGCTCAAAAAGGGCGAAGCCAAGATTTTGTTCGACCCCGAATCCGAGAGCGTGACCATCGCGGTCAGGCAAAACAGCAAATAGCGAGCACCGACGCGGCGAACAGGTCGCTCACAAGGGCCACGTTCTGCAACTGATTTCGGCCCTTGTGAAAACAATGATTGATGCCGGCAAGGCCGTAGTAAATCGCCCCCAGCGTCGCGGCCGGCGTCACCCAGTTCGGTGCAAGCAGGCTCGTGATTCCGACGCTGCCCATCGCCGCGTTGGCAAATCCCAGTTCGCGTACAAAAAACAGCGATTCGGGGCCCTTGAGTCCGAGAATGGTCTCGGCGGTGTAGCGTGGCTGAATGATTTGGCGCAGGCCCGCCAGGCCTAAGCGCATGCCCACCGCCCAAAACACGTACCACTTTGCAACCACCGCTAAATTCGAGATGCCTTGCAGCGCGCCGTGATCGGCCAAAATGATTTGAGCTACGATCGAAATCAGCGGCAATGCCAGCATCAGCGTGATGACAATGAGAACGTACATTGGGTTACCTTGGGCCGATTATGCCCACTAAGCCCGCGCGGCGCACAGGCAGCCTTGCCCGCCGCACGAAAAAACTCTGGCGTCGCACCGTCAAGATGTGGCGTCGCGTCAGGCGCTGGTGGCGTCCGGCACCGCGCCCGGCGAAGTACATCATGGCGGCGCTCGTCGCTCTGATCCTGTGGCTCGGCATCAACTGGATCTACCAGGTGGTCCGCAAGCCATCCGAATTGTTCTTCCCTGTGAGCGGCACCTTGTACAAGTCGCCCGCCGAGACCTGGGCTGGGTATGCGCCGATCTTCAAGAGGTTTTCCACCACCGTGATGACCCCCGATTTCCTTGCGGCGATTGCTCAGGTGGAGGGTTCGGGAAATCCCGTGGCGCGCACCTACTGGCGTTGGTCGTGGTCGTCGCAGCCGTTCAAAGTGTATCGCCCGGCTTCGAGCGCCGTCGGCATGTACCAGATCACCGACGGCAACTTTGCCGAAGCGCGCCGCTACTGCATTCACGATCATCTGGTGGTCGACGACGGGCCTTGGAACGACTGGCACTCTTGCTGGTTCAACAGCCTGTACGTGCGCGTGCTGCCCGGCGATGCGGTCGAGCTGACGTCGGCTTATCTCGATCGCAGTGTCGCATCGATACTCGAGCGCCACCGCCTGACCGCGGCATCTCTCCTGCACAAGCAAAGGCTCGCCGCGCTGATCCATTTATGCGGTGCCGGGGCCGGTGATGAGTTTGCCCGGCGCGGATTCAAGTTTGCCGAAGGCCAGCGCTGTGGGGATACGTTGGCGCGCGCCTATGTAGAGCGCGTGCAAGCCATGCAAAGCGTGTTCGCCCGCCTGGACAATGCGCAAGCGAATCCTTGATGGCCATGCCACGAATTCGAATGCGCACCGCACTTGCTGGTGTATGCTTTCAAAACAAAAAAGTTTAGGGAGAATGTCGTGCGATTAATTGCGTTGTTCATCGTTCTGGTCGGCGTGCAAGTTGCGCACGCCCAAACGGCCGCCCCAGATGCTGAGCCGATCCAACACGAATTTGTCATCAAGAACTTCAAGACGGAAAGCGGCGTGGTTCTGCCGGAGGCGCGCATCATCTACGGCACCTATGGCAAATTGAACGCGAAGGGCGACAACGCCATTCTCCTGCCCTCGCACTACATGGCGGAGATGCACGGGTACGGGTGGTTGATCGGCCCGGGCAAGGCGCTCGATCCGAAGAAACTGTTCCTCATCACCAGCGAACTCTTCGGCAACGGGCGTTCATCCTCGCCCAGCAACACCGCGGAACCGTTTCATGGGCCCCGATTCCCGGTGACGACCATTCGCGACAATGTGCAGGCGGTGCACAGCATGCTGACCGAACAGCTGCACGTGCAGCATCTGCGCGCGGTCATCGGCTTTTCCATGGGCGCCCAGCAGGCATTCCAGTGGGCGGTGAGCTACCCCGACTACATGGACGGCATCGTGGCGACTTCCGGGACCGCCAAGACATACGGTCATGGCATCGTGAGGCTGGAGGGTCAAATTGCGGCACTCACCGCCGACCCGGTGTTCAACGGCGGCGACTACCAGACGCAGCCCGTCAAGGGCATCCAGGCTTTCTCGATGGTGTGGACGGGATGGCTGTTCTCGCAGGAGTGGTGGCGGCGTGAGTTATGGCGCAGCAATGAATCGTTGGGCAAGACCTTCGATGAGGTGATGGAGCGCTTCCGCACGAATTTCATCCCCGGGGCCGATGCGAATAATCTCATCCTGCATATGCGCACCTGGGAAAAGCACGACGTCGGTAAGACGCCTCCTTTCAAGGACGTCGAAGCCGCGCTGCGCTCCATCAAAGTGCCGGTGCTGTACATGCCTTCGGAGACCGACCTGTATTTTCCGATCAACGATGCCAAGTATGAGGCCGCATTCATTCCTCACTGCACACTGGCGATCATTCCTTCTCTGTGGGGGCATCCCGCAGGCGCCGGCATATCGCCGGCGGACGGTAAGTTCTTGAACGAGCATGTCGCGAGTTTTCTTTCGGGGATTGCCAAAAACTAGCGCTCGCGCAGGAATTCGATCAGCAATTCACTGACGGCTGCGGGTTGTTCCTGCTGCACCCAGTGACCGGCGCCCTCGATGAAATGAGCACCGCGAAATTGACCGCAGGCGGACGTTTCCATCGCCTGTAGAGCACCGGGGCTTTGATAGGGTCCCCAATCGCTTTTTCCCGCGATGAAGCAGCAGGGCACATCGATGCGGCGACTGGAGAACTGCACCAATTGCGCGGCGCCAGCCGGATCGGTCACGTTGCGGTACCACTGCAATGCGCCCTGGAACGAGGTACGCGCGAATTCATCGCAGTAAACGCGCAGCTCCTCGTCCGGCAGCCAAGCACACGCCGCGATCTCGGCGGCGCTCGGCGCGTGCGCCGCCACTGTCCGGGGCATTCCGCGGTCCAACTCCATGATGTAGTAGGCGGGCATCTTGGCGAGCTCGGCGGCGTCCCATGAAACCAGCGGATGCGGGAGGTTGCCTTTCCAATCGGCGCTCTTGTAATGATAGTAGGCGCGCAGGAAGCTCTTGATCCCTTCCGGACAATTGCGCATGTCGCCATCGGCCGCGCGCGTCGAGAAATACGCTTGGTAGTGCTTGCGCGGCGGATGCAGCGCCGCAAGGGCCTGCGCGAGACCGGCCGGCGCAGAGCGGACACTTCCAGCCGGCGCCCGCGGTGGTCCGCCGAACGGCGCGCTGAGCAATGCCGCGGAGCGAATCACATCCGGGTGCAGCAGCGCGCACCAGGCTGCAACGGGCGCGCCAAAGTCGTGCCCGACGATCGACGCGCTGCGAATTCCGAGCGCGGCGATCAGCCCAAGCGTGTCCTTCACCAAATTGAGCAGATGGAACGACGCAAGATCGCCGTCATAGCGGCCGTCCCATCCGATGGTGCGTCCATAGCCGCGCTGATCGGGCGCGACCGCGTGAAAGCCGGCGGCGGCCAATGCCGGCAACACCTTACGCCAACTGTAGGCGAGTTCAGGAAAGCCGTGCAGCAGCAAGACGCAGGGTCGATTCCCTGCCTCGAATCCAGCCTCCAGCACATGCATGCGAAGGCCATTGCCGTTGTCCAACATGCGTGAACGAATCATCGCCCGCGGCTTGCCATTTGAAATGTGGGTAGACTATGCGGCGCCAAAATGACCTTCAAGACTTGGTTGCTGTTCCTCGTGATGGAGACCGCGCTGTCGCTGTCGCCGGGCCCCGCCGTGTTCTATACGGTGTCGCAGGGCGTGCGCGGCGCGCTCAAGCGCACTCTGCCGGCGGCGGCCGGCATCCTGACCGCCAATGGAATTTATTTTGCGCTTTCGGCCACTAGTTTGGGCGCCATCATCGCCGCCAGCGCACGATTTTTCACCATTGCCAAATGGGTCGGCGCAGCCTACTTGATCTATCTGGGAATCAAGGCGCTGCGCTCCGCCAACTCCATGCACGCTGTTGCCCTCGGCGACAATCCAGCGCAACAAGAACGGGATCTGCGCGGCGTGTACCTGGGCGGGCTCACCTTGCAGTTGGCAAATCCCAAGGCGCTGCTGTTCTTCCTGGCGCTGCTGCCGCAGTTCATCGACACGGCAATTCCCGTGGTACCGCAGATGTTGATTCTGGCCGCAACGTCGATGGTGCCGGAATTCTGTATTTTGACCGGCTACGGCTGGCTTGCGTACCGCGCCGTGCACGCGACGGCGAGATTCGGCGTGACCGGCAACATGAATCGGCTGCTCGCGCGGATCGAGGGGATCGGCCTGTTAGGCTGCGCGACACTGGTATTGAAGTTCAACCGCGGCACCTGACCGCTCAATGGCAAGGGGAAATGAGATGAGGTTCGTAATTGCAGTGGCGATGCTTTGCATCGGTGTCGGGCGGTGGTGCGAAGCGGCGGAAACGGCGGAAGCGGCGCCTACGCGGCTGGTGCATCGATACCTCGGTGTCGAAATTTCACCGAATGGTGAATTCGTCGCCTCGGTCGAAGGGGACTCATCGAAAAGCGGCGGCGCCCCCACGGTTCGCGACCTGGTGATCAGGCCGGTGCGATCGAAAGGCAAGGCGATCACCATCCCGATGCCCTGCGGCCGCGTGCCGCAGTGTTGGCCCGATTCGCCGACATGGAGTCCCGACGCCAAACACCTCGGCTTTGCGCTGCGTACGCCCGGCAGCCATGCACGCAGCGTGTATACGGTGGGGGCGGAAGGCGGCGGGTTGACCAAGCTGTTGGATTTCAGCGGAACCATCGTGCATCTGCGCTACCTCCCGGATGGCCGTCTCGCCATGCTCGCGATTCAAAACGCCACCAAGGAGGTGGGTGCGACCCAAGCGGGTGCGGCGATCGCCGGCGACTTGGACGCTGCGCCGCCGGAGCAGCGAATTGCGACGTTGGAGAACGGAACGCTGAACTGGGTCTCGCCCCCGGACCTGTTCGTGTATGAATATGACTGGCGCGCTGGCGGCAAAGGATTCGTGGGCACTGCCGCGCCCGGCGACGGCGACAACAATTGGTGGACCGCGAAGCTGTATGCATTCCCCGAGGGCGGCGCCGCACGCGTCATTTACACGCCGGCCGACGCACGCCAGCAACTCGCGATGCCCAAGGTTTCGCGCGATGGGTCGCGGGTCGCATTCATCGCCGGAATCATGAGCGACTTTGGCTCGACCGGCGGCGATGTGTATACGCTCGACTTGAATGGCAACACCGCGACGAATCTCACGCCCGACATGCATGCCTCGGCGACCGCGATCGCTTGGCGCTGCGATGATCATCTGCAGGCGGAGCTGCTTGCCGGCGACAAGACCCAGTTCGTGGACTTGGGCTCGGGGACCAAGGCGGCGCCGACAAAGGTTTTGTGGAGCGGGGAGGAGTCCTTCGGCGATCGTGCCGGCGGAATTTCAACCGCGTGCCCCTCCGGCGTGACCGCTGACGCGCACGAATCCTTCACGCAGGCGCCGGAGATCGAGATCGGCGCCATTGGGCACTGGCGCAACTTGACCGACGCGAATTCGGGCTTAAGCCTGGCGGGGCGCGTGCAGAGCGTTTGGTGGAAGAATGATGGTTTCGACATTCAAGGCTGGCTGTTGCTGCCGCTGCATGCCGAAGGCAAGTTGCCGATGGTTACGATGGTTCACGGCGGTCCAGCCTCGGCCGTGACTCCGGGCTTTGCGGGACCAGGAACCACCACCGAGCTTCTGGAGCATGGCTACGCCGTGTTCAAACCCAATCCACGCGGCAGTTATGGCCAGGGCGAGCGCTTCACCCAAGCCAATGTCCGCGATTTCGGCCACGGCGACTTGCGCGACATCATGGCCGGCATCGACGCCGCCGCCAAAGTCGCGCCCATCGACACGGCGCGCTTGGGCTTAACGGGCGGAAGCTACGGTGGCTTCATGAGCATGTGGGCCGTGACCCAGACCGATCGCTTCAAGGCCGTGGTCGCGGCTGCCGGCATCAGCGATTGGCTGTCGTACTACGGCGAAAACGGCATCGACGCCTGGATGATCCCCTATTTCGGCAAGTCGGCGTACGACGATCCCGCGGTGTATGCCGCCTCATCGGCCATCAATTACATCCACAATGTGAAGACGCCGACATTTGCCTACGTGGGAGAATTCGATATCGAATGCCCGGCGCCGCAAACGCAGGAATTCTGGCATGCAATGAAGGCGATGAACGTGCCGACCTCCGTCATGATCTATCCCGGCGAAGGTCACGGGCTGCGCGACCCCAAGCATCTTGCCGACGCTGAACAGCGAACGATGGCGTGGTTCGATAAATATCTGAAATAGCCATGCCGATGAGCATACTCAAGGGACCGGCTCGCGGCGCCTTGCTGCTGGCGCTGCTCGGCGGCCTGGCCGCGGCGGCGAGCCGCGCGCAAGGAGGCGAATACGATCTCGTCATTGCCAACGGACACATCGTCGATGGCACGGGATCGCCGTGGTACGCGGGCGACGTGGCGATCGAAGCCGGGCGCATTGCCGCCATCGGCAATTTGTCGCGGGCGCCGCGCAAGCGAACCATCGACGCGCATGGCATGATCGTGGCTCCCGGATTCATCGATATGCTCGGCCAATCCGAGCTCACGGTGCTCGTGGATCCGCGGCTGCCCTCGAAGATCTATCAGGGCATCACCACGGAAATCACCGGCGAGGGCAATTCCGTGGCGCCGATGAACGATGCCATCATGAAGGAGGCTCAGCCGGAATTCGATCACTATGGGATCAAGCCGGACTGGCGCACCTTTCAGCAATACTTCGCGCGCGTACAGAAGCAGGGCATCGGCATCAACATGGGCCATTACATCGGCGCGACGACGGTGCGCGAGATGGTCATCGGCTATGAGAATCGCGCGCCTTCGCCGGACGAATTGAAGCGCATGCAGGCGTTGGTGGCCGAAGCGATGCAGCAGGGCACACTCGGATTGTCGAGTTCGCTGCAGTATCCGCCGGCCCCCTATGCGCACACCGACGAATTGATCGCCCTGGCGAGCATCGCCTCGCAGTACGGCGGAATCTATGCGACGCACATGCGCAGCGAAGGCGATGCGGAAATGGCGGCATTGGCCGAGACCTTTCGCATCGGCGCCGAAGCGCATATTCCGATCGAGATCTTCCACCTAAAAGTGTCGGGGCAGCACAATTGGGGCAAAGCGCCGCACATCATTCACAGCATCGAAGCCGCGCGTGCGCAGGGAGTCGACGTCGCGGCCGACACTTACGCCTACACAGCCTGGGAAAATTCGTTTTCGGCGTTCATTCCGCCGTGGGCCCACGATGGCGGGACTGGAGCTCTGATCGGGCGGCTCAAGAATCCCGCAACGCGCGAGCGCATACGCAAGGACATGCTGACTCCCAGCGCGGAGTGGGATAACGAGTGGCTGGAAATCAAAGGACCGCAGGACATTCTCATAACTGCCGTCGTCAACAAGGAGTTGGTCAAATATCAAGGCATGCGCCTCAGCGACATCGCGAAAGAGTGGAACGAGGACCCGATCGATGCAATCTGCGATTTTCTGATCAGAGACTCCGCTGCGACCAGCGTGGCGGTGTTCGGCATGGGCGAGCCGGACGTGAGATTGATATTGCAGCAGCCGTGGGTCTCGGTGGACAACGACGCGCCGGGTGCATCGATCGAGGGGATATTGGCGAGGGAACACCCGCATCCCAGAGCCTATGGCGCCTTCCCACGCATCTTGCACAAATATGTGCGGGATGAACACGCGCTGACTTTGAGCGATGCAATCCGTAAGTTCACGGCGCTCCCGGCGCAACGCGAGCATCTCGTGGACCGCGGCGTGCTGAAGCTGGGAATGTGGGCCGACGTGGTCATTTTCGATGCGGCGACGATTCATGAAGTCGCCACCTACCAAGACCCAAACCAACTCTCGATCGGCATGAAGTACGTGTTGGTCAATGGTGTTCCGGTGATCGACATGGGGAATATGACCGGCGCATTGCCCGGCCAAATTCTTCACGGCCCGGGGTTCAAGGCGCCACGCTAATAGAGTCCCGGATTTGGCACGTCGCTTGCAATTTCAGCGGTATGAATGCAACACCGCCGATTTTTCAAGCGCCGCGCATCGACGCCGCCCAAACCAGCACGCCGGCTTCGTCCTCCCAGGCGCCCCAGGCGGGTAATCGGGATTTCGCGGCTACTCTAAGAGACGCGGGCCCCAAACCCGTGCGCAAGCATGTGTCACACAAGCAGCCCAGGAGCAGCCCCCCGAACGGCAGCCACGTGCCGGCCACCGGCAATCAGCCGCCGCCCGTGCATGCCCCGCCGCCGACAGGCACACAAGGCCCTGCTGCACCGGATCAGGACGCAGGCGACGCCCCTCCTGTTGCGCAGGCCGGCATTGCACCTGCCAATTCGACGGCCAAACCGGCTACCACGGCGGCTGGAGATTCCGCCGCGCCCAAGGCCGTCGACGACCCTGCCCTCGCAGGGGATGTAGGGTCACTTCTGGCCGCGGCAGCCGCGGCAACCACAGCTGCTACGGCAGCCACAGCTGCTACGGCAACCACGGCAGGTGCGGCAGATGCGGCGCCCGCAGTACCCGACGCACCGGCAGCGTTGACGCCCGCGGCACCCGCAGCGATTTCTTCAAGCAACGCTCCGCCCAGGGGCCCCGCCATGCCTCACGCCGCCAGTATTCGGTCTCTGCAATCGACGGACCCGGAGGTCCGCGTCACGCCGCGCGCAGGCGCTGAAAGCAATGCGGCGCCGGCCGCCGCTACTTCCAGTCCGACCTCGACCGATGGCAGTTCAGCTTTGAACAATCAAGCGCCGAGCAATGCCCCGATGGCGGCGGATGTTGATGCCGCAGCGCAGGCCGCCATGGCCGCCGCAGTCGCGCAGACCAGCGCGCCGGCGAACAATGCTTCAGTCTCAGCCGACGACACGCTCACTCCTGACGGCGGCTTCTCTCTTCAGCAGATGGCAGCCGCAAACGATGCGCCATTTGCCGTCCCCACCGCACCCCACGCGCCGGCAGTACCGTCAGCCATTGCCGCTGCAACCGCCGCGGCCTTCGTGCAGGCAGCCCAGGGCGCAGCCGATGCCGGTGCTGCGGATCGGCACTCGCGCGGCAACAGCGCGGATTCATCGTTGTCCGCCGCCACGAATGACGGGACGGCGGGAGCCGCGCAATTGCTCACGTCGAACGCGCCGGCTGACACCGCGCCGATGCCTACATTCAAGATCGCCGCCGGCGTCGATACCGGGGACTTCGGACAGGGTGTAGCGGATCGTGTGTCGCTGATGATGGACGGAAACCTAAGCACCGCGAGATTGCAGGTCAATCCCCCTGCGCTCGGCCCCATCGAGGTTCGCATCGCCCTGCAAGCCGGACATGCGCAAATCTGGCTTTCGAGCCATAGCGCGGTTACCCGCGACGCGCTGGAGTCGAGCGCGCCGAAACTGCGAGAAATGCTCGGTTCGCAAGGCTTTGCGCAGGTGAGCGTCGATATTTCGCAGCGCTCCTTTCAGGAGCGCTCGCCGCCGTCGCACGCTTATCAAACGAGCCCCGCGATCGGCGATTCTCCCGCAATCCACCAGGCATCCACCGCGGTCTCGAGAGCTGCCAGTGGTCTGCTCGATGCCTACGCGTAAAGCTTGAGTCCTGCACGCGGCATGAAGTAGCGCAGCGCCGGCGTCGTGATGATGGTGCTCACGATGGCCATGATCACCAGCATGGTGAACAGTTTGGGCGTGATGACGCCGAGGTCCAGGCCGACATTGAGCACGATCAATTCCATCAAGGCACGGGTATTCATCATGAATCCCACGATGGCGGACTCGTTGCGATCAAGTCCGGAGCGGCGCGACATAAAATAAGCACCGCCCAGCTTGGTGACGCTGGCAACCGCCAGGATGGCCGCGCACCAACCCCAATCCGCCGCCGTGGTGAGTCCACCGATCGAGGTGCGAAGCCCCGTATAGGTGAAGAAAATCGGTAGAAAAAATACCGTGACGAAATCCCCAAGGCGCTCGCGCCATGCTGCCACCAGCGCCGTTTCGTCGTACAAAATGACGCCCATCATGAAGCCGCCGAAAATCGCAAAAATGCCGATTTGATAGGTCGTCATTGCGGCGATGAAAATCACCGCCAATAACCCGCCGAGCAGATTGCCCGACATCCTGCCGTTTTGGGGTGCGGCACGGCGAATCGCCCGTTTCAGCAGCGGCCTTACCACCAGCAGACTGATTACGCCGAATGCGGCCACCATGCCGACGCGCAGCGCAAATCGGCCTGCCACGAAGCCGCTCACGGTCAGGGTCGTAACCAGCGCCAGCAGCAGCCAGCCGACCACGTCATTCACTGCCGCGGCGCTCACCGCGATCACGCCCACGCGCGTGCGCGTCAAATTGAGCTCAATCATGATTCTGCCCAGTGTCGGCAGCGCCGTGATCGACAGGGCGGTGGCGACGAACAATGCCGTGCTCAGCCGGGTCTCCGGCGGCGAAGATTGCGTCAGCAGAAAGCCCAGACTTAAGCCGCCGGCAAAGGGCAGCACCAGGCAGGCGATTGAGATACGCAGTACCGCGGCGCGATTTGCGCGCTCCTTCAGGTGGGAAAAATCGAACTCCAGGCCGATTTGAAACATCAGCAGCACGAGTCCGAGATTCGACAGGATGGTGAGCGGCTCCTGCGGCGCTGAATGAAATACATAGTCGAAAGCGCCGGGCGCGAGCAGTCCGAACAATGACGGGCCCAACAAGATCCCCACGATGATTTCGCCCACCGCCGCCGATTGGGCGCAGCGACGCGCGAGCGCGCCGCCAAGCCGGCCGGCGATTACGATGATGGTCAGTTCCAGCAGCGTATAGAAAAGTATGAGTTCGTTTTTTTGCGCCCCGGTTTCCGCGGCAAGCCCGGGAATATTCAAATCATGCCGCCGTTGATGGAGATTATTTGTCCGGTGATATAGCCGGCATCGCGCGAGGTGAGATAGGCCACCAAGCTCGCCACCTCATCCGGTGTACCGGCGCGCTTCATGGGCACAATGTCTTTGATGGCGGCATCATCGAAGGCCGGCTTGCTCATCTCGGTGTCAATGATGCCAGGAGCCACGGCGTTGACAGTGATTCCACGGCTTGCGACCTCGAGACTCAACGCCTTCGTGGCGGCATTGACCGCGCCCTTCGCCGCCGCGTAGTTCACTTGTCCCCGATTGCCGAGCAGGGCGGCCACTGACGTAATGCTGATGATCCTTCCCCAACGGGTGCGGATCATCGGCAGCATCAACGGTTGCGTGACATTGTAAAATCCGTTGATCGACAGATCGACTACGCGATGCCACTGCTCCGGGCTCATTCCCGGGAAAACCGCGTCATCATGGACGCCGGCATTGTTCACCAGCACCTGAATCGGCCCGGCCTCGAGCATTGCATCAACGGCCGCGCGGGTCGCGGCGGCATCTGTCAGGTCGAACTGCACCGCGCTTGCCTGGCCGCCCGCGGCGACGATGACGGCGGCAATAGATTCGGCCGTCGCGATGCCGCGATGAGCATGCACGTAGACGAAGTGGCCCTGTGCGCTCAAGGCTCGGCAAATGGCGGCGCCAATGCCGCCGCTGCCGCCGGTAACCAAGGCGCGAACGGCGGCGTTATTCACAACCGCAGCCGTCTGCCGGCATCCAGCACCACCGAGGCGCGCCCGCTCAGCAAGATTCTGTCCCGATCGCGCAGTGCAAACTCATACAACGCCGTGAGGCTGTCTCCCGCAAGGTGCGCCGCCTCGCAAATCAAATCGCTTTCAATGTCGTCCAGACGCAGAGCATGCAACCGCACACCGCGAACGCTGGCGAGAAGTCCCACCCGCGATGGGCTGTGCTCGCTCGCGCCCGGCGCGCCGCCCGCCAGCGCGCCATGCAGCGCCATGGCTTGCGCGGCGTATTCTATACCGCAGGCGATCCCTAAGCGCTCATGCGAGCGCAGGGGGTTGTCCGGCGCGCGGTGCGTCTCCGTGCGGCAACGGATGTGGTGCGGATCCCATTCGATCACCTCATCGAGCAGGCACATGCGACCCTGATGCGGAATACGGGCCTCGATCCAGGAACGGTTCATGCGCATGGTTCGATTTGCACGGCGGCGCGCGATACGTCGAGGTAGTCGAGAATCACGCGTCCCTTGACGCCTCGGGCGAGCAGGCTCAGCAACGGCAGCGAGCGGGCGGCGGGTATTGCGAGTCGCAGTGCCTCGAGTTCAGGCTCCGCCATCGTGTCGGCGCGTTCCTCGGTGAGCGCCAACTCAATGCGCGCAATCGAGCCGGCGGCTCTCTCAGGTGTGAGAATCATGGCAATGCCCAACGCGTCCGGTATAGGACGCTTCGCGTGCAGCGGCGGCGGATATTCCGAGTCGTAAGCCACGAGCAGAACCGAGTGCCGCTCGACCGCGACCTGCGCCATGCTATCCAGCAGACCCGCGACGCAGCTGGCGTCGAAGGCGCACAGCACATTCGATTCCATCATGGAACCGGTCGCGATGCTCCAATAGCCGGCTGCGACGTTGTGGACGGAATTGGAAAAGCGCGTCGGCGACACTTGGCGGGACGCCGACGCCAGCGCCTGGCAGATTTCGTGGCAAATGTGGCCGTCGCTCCCCGACGATGAGAACACGCTGGGAAGGTGCACCGGGTCGGTACCAGCACTCGAGGCGGCTTCCGAGGCCACCGCCAAAGCCAATTTAACCACGCGTCCGGTACGGCGCCGTTCGGCGGGCGGCAACATCGACGGGACAGGCAGGACGGTGGGCGCCGAGACGTAGGGGTGGCTGCCCGACAGGATGGCGGCAGCCTGCGGCCAATTATGCAGGCCAGGCCCCAAGACGCCGATGCCGCCGATATATGCGGACAGCGTCATCCGGCGCAACCAAAAATCAGACTGCAATTCGTGCCGCCAAAGCCAAAGGAATTGCTCAGCACGCGCCGCACGCTCCCGCGCCTATTCTCTTTTATATAGTGCGCAGTGAGGGTGGGGTCGACTCGCGTGGTCTGGACACCGCCCGGCATCATTCCGTTCTGAATGGCTAGCGCACAGATTACCGCTTCCAGGGCACCGGCCGCACCCAGCGTATGGCCGGTCGCCCCCTTGGTCGAACTGCAGGGCGTGGTCGGACCGAAAATGCTCGTCACCGCCTGACTCTCGGAGCGATCGTTGCTCGGTGTTCCCGTGCCGTGCAGATTGATGTAGTCGATATCGCCGGGCTCGAGCCCCCCAGCGGCCAGCGCCGCGCGTATGGCACGCTTTGCGCCCAACCCTTCCGGGTGCGGCGCGGACATGTGGTAGGCGTCGCTCGATTCCCCGACGCCGTAAAGCAAAACCGAATCGCCGCGAGTCTTGTCCGAGACCCGCTCGAGCAGCGCGAATGCTGCCGCTTCGCCGATGGAGATGCCGTCACGCGCGATGTCGAAGGGGCGGCACGGCGCAGGGGAGGAGAGCTGCAGGGAGTGAAATCCATACAGGGTTGTCAGGCACAGGGAGTCCGTCCCGCCGACCAGCGCTGCATCGATCAGCCCCGACTCGATCATGCGTCGCGCGGTGCCAAATGCCTTGGCGCTGGAGGCGCAGGCCGATGACACCGCCACGGCAGGACCGTCGAGCCCGCAACGCCGGCGAACGTAATCGGCGACCGAGAACGAATTGTGCGTCGTGCCGTACTCGAAACTCGTCGGCAGCGCGCCGCTGATGGGATCGCGCGCGCGATACGCCAATTCCGTCTGCATGATGCCGGCGGTGCTGGTGCCGATGAACACACCGACACGTCGGCGGCCCCATCGAGCGGCGATCACCTCCACCGCGTCCAAAAAGCCGTCTTGGCGCAGCGCCACTTCAGCCAGACGGTTGTTGCGGCAATCGAATTTGCGCAATTCGACGGGCAGTTGCTGCGCGTCCACTCCGGAGACCTCGCCGATGTGGGTGTCGATCGTCGCGGTTTCGAAATTGCAGCGGGTCAGCCCGCTGCGTTGCGCGGCCAGGCTCGCGAGCGTGGCATCCAAACCCGCGCCAATGCAGCTGGTCGCCGTGAACTGCGTGAGCTCCAGAGGGTTCATGGTTTTCACGGCAATACCGAGCGCAAGGTGACCGATTTGAGGCCGCTCATCTGCAGCGCCTCGAGCAATCGCGGCAATACCTCAAGAATAACCGGCCGGCCGTTGCGGTCGCGGGCGGCATGGCCATCGTGCAGCAAGAGGATGTCGCCCGCTTGAAGCGGCCCGGCCAGCCGGCGGAAAACCGCATCGGCGTCGGCGCTCACGGTATCAAAGCCACGCCGCGTCCAACTGACAAGCCGCAATTTCAGGCGGGCAAGCACCGGATCAAGAAAAGGATTGCGCAGACCGGCCGGGGCGCGAAAAAAAAGCGGGCTGCTTCCGGTTACGCGATGAATACTTTCCTGGGCGCGGGTAATTTCCGCGTTCATGCCGCCGGGGCCCAGCAGCGAGAAATTGTGACGATGGCGCTGGCTGTGATTCTCAATGACGTGTCCGCGACGCACGATTTCCTGTGCGAGATCAGGGTAGCGCAGCACACGATCGCCGATGCAAAAAAAGGTGGCGCTCGCACGGCAGCCCTCGAGCTGAGTCAACACCTGCGGCGTGACATTCGGATCGGGTCCATCGTCGATGGTGATGGCGACATCCGGCGCGGCGCCTTGTGCGAGGCTGCCGTGGGCCGGAAGACGAATCCAATTGGCGCCCAGCAGCTGACTTCGCGGCCAGAGTCCGGCAGCCGCCAATGCGGCGTGAT
>DASYIN010000170.1:0-2626 GCA_035997505.1 Steroidobacteraceae bacterium
TCGCGTCAAGCAATGCGCCCACCTCTACGCCTTCGATCTCCTGGAGGGCGAAATTGATGAGGACCCGACGCAGTGGGCCTCTCCGAGTACGATCAGGTGGTCGACGCACTCCCGCCGGACGGTGCCAATCAGCCGTTCCGCAAAGCAGTTCTGCCACGGCGAGCCGGCCGAAATAGGCTTGTCGCGAATGCCCATGGCGCGCAGGCGGCGGGTGACAACAGAACCGTAGACGGCGTCACGGTCACGGATCAGGTAGCGCGGTGCCTCATCCCAGGGAAAAGCTTCGGTGATCTGCTGCGCTATCCAGTCCGCGGTCGGATGCGCCGTCACGTTGATCCACACCAGCTCGCGCCGCGCCAGCCGAACAATGACGAGGGCGTAGAGTAGGCGAAAGCCAATGGTTGGGACTAGGAACAAATCGATCGCCGCGATGTACGGCATGTGATTGCGAAGGAACGTGCTCCAGCTCTGGCCGGAAGGGTCGTCACCCTTTTTGGCCATGTACTTGGCCACCGTCGACTGTGCCACCGTGAACCCAAGCTTGAGCAACTCGCCATGAATGTGCGGCGCACCCCAAAGCGGGTTCTCAAGGCTCATGCGCCGGATCAAGGCCCCCAACTCAGCGGAAATCGGCGGCCGTCCACCCAGGTTCCTCGACTTCCAGCGCCAGTAGCGCCGAAAGCCGGGCCGATGCCAGCGCACCACCGTTTCCGGCTGGATAATGGTCATTGCCTTCAGGATCGACGGGAACCAGCGATAAAGCAGAACGAAGAATAGCCGGTCGCTATTGGTGAGCCGGACGCGACCGCGCATCTTGCGTTGCAGAATAGCAACCTGCTGCCTGAGCGCGGCATTTTCCGCCTCTAGCAGCCTGTCGGACTTGGATTGGATTTCCGCGAGCCGGTCAATTCTGCCGCGGATTGAGTGTGAATCGAACCTGAATTCCTCGGATTCGATTGAGTATCGGTGGCAGCGGGGCGGTGTTCAGGCACCGCCACATGGTTGGAGCGCTGGGGGGCGCTCAGCCGAGGCGGAGCGCATACATTCTCTTGATGTTCCAAGCCATGGCAACGAGGTTCCACTCGCCGCGAACGCAGTCGAACCCGCGCAACAGAAACTGGCGGAATCCCATCACCGATTTGATGATGCCGAACACCGGTTCCGGAGTCTGCTTGCGCAGGCCGTAGCGCTTTTTGCCTTGCGGTGTCCGCAGACGCCAAGCCATCATCTCGACCGGTGTCGGGTTTTCCGGCGCCGGCGGCGCGGCGGCAAATCGCTCGCGCCAGGAGGGATGATGCGGCTGCCGCCCGGGCGCAATCAGCGGTTCGACATTGGCCGCCACGCACACCATCACATTCGCTTCGCTGAAATAGCCGTTATCGGCCAACAGCGTTTCGACTTGACCGAGCCCTTCCGGCATAGCGTCGATCTTCTCCAGCATCGGCGCGATCTGCTGCTTGTCGTTGGGCGCCTGAACCACGTCCGTCGCGATCACCAGAAGGCTTTCGGTCGCCACCACCGCCTGTGCGTTGTAGCACTGCTCGAAGCCGCCGCCCGCCACTGGCATGATCCGTGAATCCTCATCGGTCAGATTGATCTGATCTTTGGGCTGCGGCCCCTCGACTGGTGGTGCCGTTGGTCTGCCGCCGGGCTTCTTGCCGGTCGCCGCCGCCTTCTCCTCCCGGGCCACGAGCTTGGCGTGATACTCGGCCATCTCCTGCTCGAAGCGTTCCTTGGCGCGCGCTTCGATCTTGGCACGCGCCTCGGCAAGCTTGGCCAACCGCGCCTCACGCCGCGCCAATTCTTCCGGGATCGACATGCCGTCCACGGCGACTTCAGCCCGATCCGCGGCTTCCGCCCGCGCCAGCAACTCCGCCACTTCGGCCTTCAATTGCGCCTCGATCTTGCCCGCGTGCTCATAGGACAGCGCGCTGTGCCGGCTGGCATTGGCGTGGATCTTGGTGCCGTCCAGCGCCACCGTGCCAAGCTTGAGCATGCCCATCTCGCGGGCCAGTTCCAGCACCCGTACGAACAGCCCCTCGATGTCCTTGAGAAAACGCCGCCGAAACGTCGCGATCGTGTCGTGGTCGGGATGATCGTTCGCAGCGATGAACCGGAACGCCACCGAATCATAAGTCGCACGCTCCAGCTTGCGGCTCGAAAATACCCCCGTCGCATAGCCGTAAACCAGTAGTCCCAACAACAAGGCCGGATGATAACCCGCCGAGCCGGCGCCTCGATAGCTCGTCACCATCGCCGACAGGTCCAACCCATCGATCACCTCGACAACAAACCGCGCCAGGTGCCGCTCGGGAAGCCACTCATCGAGCGACGGCGGAAGCAAAAAGCTCGTCTCGCGATCAAACTCACGGAAATTGCTCATCGATGGGCGTCCAGGCGGCGAATCAATTGCGCCAGCATAGCCCGCGTCACGAGTAATCCGCTAAGTCCGACAGGCTGCTAGTATCGATTTTTCTGCGCGGGGCGTGCTGCGGCAGTTGCCGCTTGCCGGCAATGCATTTCTCGACGCTGTACCCGTCCAGGCCATGGCGGCAATTCCGTGGAGGGTGTATTTCAAACCGCCGTCGCACCGGCTTGGTTGAACACGGTTACGGTGAGGTGGGTC
>DASYIN010000171.1:0-11786 GCA_035997505.1 Steroidobacteraceae bacterium
CTCGAGGAACTTGCCAAAGAGGGCGCGAAGTTCGACGTGGTCATCATCGATCCCCCGGCGTTCGCCAAGCGCAAGAAGGACCACCCCAAGGCCTTGGCCGCATACAAGCGCCTGAATCAACTGGCGATGGGCGTGGCCGCGGACGAAGGTATATTGGTGTCGTGCTCGTGTTCCTATCAGGTGAGCGCCGAGGAGTTGCAGGATGCCATCGCCAAGGCTGCGCGCGGCGCGGGCAAGCACTTGCAAGTCCTGGAAATGGGGGGCCAGGCGCCGGATCATCCGGTGCATCCCGCGATTCCTGAGACTCGATACCTCAAGGCCTATTTCTGTCGGATCAATGAAAGCTTAAAGTAACGCCCATGCTCACCTATCCGCACATCAATCCCATCGCCGTTTCCATCGGACCCATTTTAGGTATTGGGCCGCTGCGCGTGCATTGGTACGGCATCATGTACCTGATCGGCTTCGTGGGGGCTTGGTGGCTGGCGCGATACCGTGCGCGCCGGCCCGGTTCGACTTGGAAGCCGCTCGATATCGACGACCTCATTTTTTACTGCGCGATCGGCGTCATTGTCGGCGGCCGATTGGGCTGGTGCCTGTTTTACGGGCACGATGTGATTGCCGAAAGCTGGATGAATGTTTTTCACATCTGGGACGGCGGCATGTCCTTCCACGGAGGCATGACCGGCGTGTTTCTCGCCGGTGTCGTGTTTGCACGTGTGAAACACAAGAAAATCGCCGATGTCCTGGATTTCGTGGCTCCGCTGCCCGGCATCGGGCTGTTCTTCGGCCGGCTCGGCAATTTCATCAACGGCGAACTGTGGGGCAAGCCCACGAACCTGCCGTGGGGATTCGGCGTGCCCGATGCACAGGGCGTGTTGATTTCGCGGCACCCATCGCAGCTCTATGAGGCGACGCTCGAGGGTCTGGTGCTGTTTCTGATTCTTCTGTGGTTCACGAACAAGCCGCGCCCGCGGCTTGCACCCACCGGCCTGTTTCTTTTGCTCTACGGCTGCGGCCGTTTCGTAGTGGAATGGGTGCGCTTGCCGGATGCGAATATCGGCTATCTGATGGGCACCGATTGGCTGACCATGGGCATGTTACTGACGACGCCGATGATCTTCATCGGGGCCGCGATCATGATCTACGGCTATCGGCGCAATCTCCCCACCGGCAACTTAAGTGCGTTGAAGGCGTAATGCGCGAGTACCTGGATTTTCTGCACCGCATCCGCGAGCAGGGCGCCTCGAAGGGCGACCGCACCGGCACCGGAACCTTGAGCGTGTTCGGCCATCAAATGCGCTTCGATCTGAACGCGGGATTCCCGCTGGTGACCACCAAGAAGCTGCATTTGCGCTCCATCATCTACGAGCTTCTGTGGTTCCTGCGCGGCGATACCAATGTCCAGTACCTGCACGAGCACGGCGTCACCATCTGGGATGAGTGGGCTGACAAAAGCGGCGACTTGGGCCCGGTCTACGGAAAGCAATGGCGCAGCTGGCCGACGCCGGACGGCAGAAACATCGACCAACTGTCGCGGGTGATCGAACAGCTGAAAGCCAACCCGAATTCGCGGCGCATCTTGGTGAGCGCTTGGAATGTCGGCGAACTGGATCGCATGGCGCTGCTGCCGTGCCATGCCTTGTTCCAATTTTATGTCGCTGACCGGCGCCTATCCTGTCAGCTGTACCAACGAAGTGCCGATGCCCTGCTCGGGGTTCCCTTCAACATCGCCTCCTACGCGCTGCTCACGCACATGATTGCCCAGCAATGCGATCTGCAGGTCGGCGACTTAGTGTGGACGGGCGGGGACTGCCATTTGTATTTGAATCACCTGGAGCAGGCCGAATTGCAGATGTCGCGTGCGCCGTATCCATTGCCGCGCTTGAAAATCTTGCGCAGGCCGCCGACTTTGTTCGACTACGCGTACGAAGATTTTGAAATCGTGGACTATCGCTATCATGCCGCGATCAAAGCTCCAATTGCAGTATGAGGAAGCGCGCGGCCCCCAAAACACCTCTCTTTGAGGTTCGCCACTCGCGTGTTCACGGTTACGGCGTCTTCGCACTGCGGCGGATCCGCAAGGGCACGACCATCGTCGAATATCTCGGCGACCGCGTGACTCATGAGGAGGCGGATGCCCGGTACGCGGACAAGGACCCGGTGGACGGCCATACCTTTTTGTTCACCGTGGATGCGAAGACCGTGATCGATGCCGGCGTCGACGGCAACGAGGCGCGCTTCGTGAATCATGGCTGCGATCCGAACTGCCAGACGGTTGACATCGGCAAGCGGATTTTCATCGAGGCGCTTCGCACCATCCGGCCCGGTGAGGAACTCGCCTATGACTATCGCATCCAGCGTGACGCCGATGATCCTCCCAATGTCGATGAGATATTCGCCTGTCACTGCGGCGCCGCGCACTGCCGCGGCAGCATGCTGGTAGGGCGGCGCAAGAAAAAATCGCCCCGCAAACGGCCGCGGTGAGCGCCAGCGCTGACCTAAGTCTACGCGGCATCTCAATTCGAGATGGGTTTGCGGCGCCGGACGAGGTGCGGGCACTACGGGAATGTTCGAACGCACGCGAATCGCGCGGAGATTTCGCAGCGGCGCGCGTCGGCGCCCCTGGCACGGAGCAACGTTGGGAGAACATCCGCGGAGATTTCACCTGCTGGCTGCGCGAGCCGCTGTCGCCCTGCGAGCGCGTGCTGCTCGATCGGCTCGAGGATCTGCGTCTGCAATTCAACCGCGATTTATTTCTCGGGTTGTTCGAGCTGGAATTGCACTACGCCAGATATCCGCCGGGCGCCGCTTACGCCCGTCACATCGATCAGCCGTACGCCAGTGCGCAACGGCGAGTCTCCTTCGTGCTGTATCTCAATCCGGACTGGCAGCCGGGCGATGGCGGGGCGCTGCGGCTTTATGACGCTGACGACAATCACGTCGACGTCGAGCCGCTGGGCGGCAGGCTGGTATGTTTTTTGACCCCGGGCCGTGAGCATGAGGTGATGCCGGCGAGGCGCGAGCGCCATAGCATCAGCGGCTGGTTCCGCGGGCGCGCGTAGGATTCACCGCATCGCGCAGCAAACCGCGCCAGGAGTCCAAGTATTCCTGCGTCGGTGCGGCGCTCAGCACGATTTCAATGCGGCTGTCGCGCCGAAAGGCACTGTCTTCTTGCGCAAGATGCCCATGCTGCGACTGCACCAGCCAGGAGGGACCCACTCCGGTGCGAAACACGCCTTTCATCCTGCGCAGCCACCCCTGACTCGACTCCAGCAGCCAGGTCAGCCGCGGTTCCATCACGCTTCTCGCGAACACCAATTCAGTCGGCAACTGCCACTGCACGGCCCAAAGCCCAAGCGCCTGCAGCTGCGTTTCGGTCGCCGCGAGTCCGCCGATGTCGAAACGAGTCGAGGCGGGCGCCGCAGTGGTCTGGGGCGGCGTGGCCAGCGAAAATCGCGGTGCGCGCTCGAATTGCCGCAGCGCCTCTGCGGGCAGCTCACCGTGGCTGCAGCTGCCGAGGTAGGACTTGTTCGGATACTGCTCGTCGGCGATGCGCTCAAAGTCTTGGCGCTCGACATCGCTCGCCAGGTCCGGCTTCGACAGCAGCAGCGCGTCGGCCGATTGAATCTGCGACCACTCGTTGGACGGACGCTTGGCGAGGATACGGCCGGCATCTTGAGGGTCCACGAGGCAAATGATGCTGGTGAGTTCCAGCGCCTTCTGCTGCTCATAAAGTGCGAGCGTGTCGACGATGTCCGCTGCGTGCCCCGCACCGCTCGGTTCGATCAGTATTCGAGCGGGTTTGAAATTGCGCAGAATATCGCGCAGCTGTTTGCCGAATTCCAATTCGCCGACACAACACAAACAGCCGCCCGCGACCAGACGCACGTCATAGTTGCCCCGCGCCGATTGAGCGACGCTGAGCGCGTCGATTCCGGCATCGGTGAATTCGTTGAGGATGACTATCCACAGCTCGTCCGCAGGTTTATGCGCCATCAGCCAGCGAATGGCCGTGGTCTTGCCGCTGCCGAAGCTGCCCGTAATGACATGAGTTCGTGTCATGGTCGCGGTTTCAATGTGCATAAGTCATTGATTGCTTTATAAATTTAGGTGAACTCGCGAGTCGGGTGGCCGACTGAGTATAGTGCGGCGATGATGCAGCATCCTTTGCAATGTCGTTGCGGGACCATACAGGGATTCGTCAAGAATCCGCAGCGCGCGAATCGAGTCGTGTGCTACTGCAGGGACTGTCAGGCGTTCGCGCGTTTCCTGGGAAGGGAGAGCGAAACCTTGGATGATCGAGGTGGATCGGAGGTCATTCAGGTAATGCCTAAGGACGTGACTTTTAGCCAGGGCGTGGAATCGTTGGCCTGCCTGCGTCTCACGCAGAAGGGCATGATTCGGTGGTACGCCTCCTGCTGCAGGACGCCGATCGGCAACACGCTGGAGAACTACAAGATCTCCTTCGTTGGACTGCTGCACGACTGCCTGGAGGCGGCGCCGCTGCTGGATTCGTTTGGCCCGATTCGATCCTACGTCAATCCACAAGGCGCAATCGGCACGCCGAAACCGAAGTCAGCGGGAATGTGGACGACGGTGTGGTGGGCCATCAGCAAAATCGGCAAGGCTCGAGTCAACGGCGATTACTCGCAAACACCATTCTTTCGAATGGATACGGGAAAGGCTATTGCCGAGCCGCATGTCTTGAGCGTCGATGAGCGGGCGACCGCGATGCGACAACCGGCGCAGTAGCGTCGGGCGGCGCCTCGCTCGAGAGGTATCATAGGCAGTATATGCGCTTACCGTCGCTGAAATTCTTGAAGACCTTCCAGGTCGCGGCGAGGTTGCAAAGCTTCAAGGCCGCCGCCGAGGAGCTGTTCGTTACGCCTTCGGCGATCAGTCACCAGATCAAGGCGCTCGAGGCGCACCTGGGCGTGAGTTTGTTTCAGCGCGGCGTGCGCACCTTGACCTTGACTGAAGCGGGCGCAAATTATCTTGAGCACATCGAGGATATCTTTTCAAAACTCGAGTTGGCGACCGAGCAGCTGCAACTGCGTTATGGCCGCACCATCATCCGGCTGAACGTGCCTTCATTTTTCGCCAACGAATTACTGTTGCCGAGGCTGGCGTCTTTCTCACAAGCGCGCGAAGAAACCGACATCCGCATCGAGACCACATTCTCGGCACCCAAGACGCATCCGCCGGAAGCGGATCTCTCCATCGTGGTGGGCGCGGGACCGTGGGACGGTCTGGTGGTGCACGAACTGTTCGCGCAGAACTTCATTCCAGCCTGTTCCCCGGCGTTTTTGCTGGATAACCCGATCGATTCCTACGAGGACCTGAACGGCAAGACCCTGCTGCTGCATGAAGAGCGCCGTGAAGCCTGGGAAAAATGGGCGGCCGGCCTTGGCATCGAACCGATCAAACCGAACCGGCTGGTGCGCCTCGATACCATGTCGGCTGTCGTGCGCGCCGCGGAACAAGGCGTGGGCATCGCCCTGGTGCCGTCGCGGTTGAGCGCCGATCGGTTCAGCAAGGGTGGTCTGGTGAAATTGTTCGACGCGGAGCTGACCACCAACGAGAGCTACTACCTGCTGCATCGACCCGAAGACCGCGAGCGCGAGGATTTGCAGGAGCTGACGCGCTGGATCTTGAGCGAGTGCCGGGTCGCCTAGTGGGAGCGGGATGACGAATGCTGCGGTCGAACTGGTGGTGGCCGTTGCCGAGAACGATGTCATCGGCCGCGCCAATCAACTTCCGTGGCGCCTGTCGGCGGACTTGCGGCATTTTCGCGAGCTCACGCTGGGACATCACATCCTCATGGGCCGAAAGACCCATGAATCGATCGGCAAGGCCTTGCCGGGGCGAACCAATTGGGTCTTGAGCCGTTCGGTCGATTTCGCGCCTGCCGATTGCAAAGTGGTGCGGACGCTCCAAGAGGCGCAGGCCGGTGCCGCCGGCGAATCGCCTCTGATGGTGATCGGCGGCGCGGATATTTATCAACTTTGCCTGCCCTGGGCGGTGCGAATTCATCTGACTCTGGTGCACACGAAGATAGCGGATGGCGACACATTTTTCGGCGCCTGGCGCGCACCCGAATGGACTGAAGTGGCCCGCGAGCGTTATGAAGCCGACGAGAAGAATGCCTATCCGTACAGTTTTCTCACCCTGGATCGCAGGCGCGCCGCGATAACGGCCTAGAGCGGCCGCAGACTGGCGTTGATCCGGCGCTCGGCGTGCTCGAAGTCGACCTCCGACAGAGCGCTGACCTCGCCCCTGGTCAGTTCCATCAGAATGTCGGCTTGTGCCGCGCCGCGCTGCTGGGCGGTGAGATAGGGAATCTCGTGGTGGAACATCACCATGGAATAGCGCGGAATGAACCGGCGCGGGAAACGCCGTTCGAGTTCCAAGGACAGCGCCTGTTGAAGTTGGAATTTGGGATCCGCCACGCTCTCGCGCATTTCCAAATAATTATCGAGCGCCATGGCGGCGATGGCGTCCGTATTGGGCTTGCGGGCCGCACCGAATTTCGTGAAAACGGTCTCCCAGGACGGCTGCCCTGCGGCGCTGGCATCGAATTCGATGCAGTCCTCGAAGCAGCAATTCATACCCTGGCCGTGAAACGGCACCATGGCGTGAGCGGCGTCGCCGATCAGCATGGCTTCTCCTCGAACGTGCCAGGGACTTGCGGTCACGGTTCCGAGAAACCCCACAGGATGTGCCTGCCACTCCGCGGCCGCATTCGGCATGAGCTCGTGTGCATCGGGAAAATGGCGCGACAGAAATTCATCGGCGCCGCCCGCATCGCTTAGGTGTTCGAAACTCACCGGACCGCGTTTGGGCAGGAACAAGGTGGCGGTAAAGCTGCCGTCGTTGTTTGGCAGGGCGATGAGCATGAAGTTGCCGCGCGGCCAGATATGCAGCGCATCATCGGCCATTCGAAAGCCGGCTCCCGGTCCCGGCGGTATGGTCAACTCCTTGTAGCCGTGCTCAAGATCGGTCTCGCGGGCCTGAATCAGGTTGCTCGCCGCCATCTCCCTGCGCATTGCCGAGCCGGCACCATCCGCAGCCAACAAGGGTTGCATGGCAACGCTGATGAGGCGGTCCTGCTTTAGGTCGCGAATGGAGGCGGTCGCGGCCGCGAAATCGGCCGCTTCGAAGCGGTGCTGAAAGAACAGCCGCACGCCGCTGCGTCGGGCGGCGACCTCGATCAGCGCCTGATTGAGACGATGGCGCGAGACCGAATAGATGACTTCGTTGGGCCGCTGCCCATAGGGCTGAAAGTGGGTATCGCGATTTTCGTAGTGAATGAGTCTGCCGCGCATGGGAAGCAGGGCGGAGTGCAGATCATCGAACACGCCTGCCGCCTTCAGCGCATGTATGCCGCGGTCCGCCAGCGCCAAATTGATGGATCGGCCCGAGTCGGCGAACACGCCGCGCGGATCAGGCCGCGCCTCGTACAGCTCCACTTCTCGTCCGCGCCGCTCCAGCAGCAGGGCGAGTAGTGCGCCCGTGGGTCCCGCACCGACAATGCGTATCACGCGCGCACGGCCTGCGCCAGGATGTCGACGGCGGAGAGCACCTCGGCAAAGGTGTTGTACAAGGGGATCGGCGCCAGCCGTAACACGTCCGGTTCCCGCCAATCGCCGATCACGCCTGCGGCTGTGAGCTGTTGCATGCAATGCTTGGCTTGCGCGGCCGGGCGGGCGATGCGCAGACTCAATTGGCAGCCGCGCTCATCTGGATGGCCGGGAGTGATGATCTCGACGACATCGCTCAGTCGTTCCTCGATGAGACCCTGCATGAAGCCGGTGAGCGCGATGGATTTCTTGCGCAGCTCAGGGAGGCCGGCCCGCTCGAAGATCTCCAGCGATGCCAGCAGCGGCGCTGTCGACAAAATCGGCGGATTGCTGATTTGCCAGCCCTGAGCGCCGTCAATGGGATCGAACTTCGGGTCGTAGAGAAAGCGTTCGGCCTTGTTGTGTCCCCACCAGCCGGCAAATCGGGGCAGCTTCATATTCCTCGCGTGCCGCTCATGCACGAAACACCCGCCCACGGCGCCCGGGCCGGCATTCAAATACTTGTAGCTGCACCAGACCGCGAAATCCGCGTTCCAATCGTGCAGGCGCAAAGCCGTGTTGCCGATGGCGTGTGCGAGATCGACGCCGACCGCCGCACCGGCGCGCCGCGCTGCCGCGATGAGTGCCGGCAATTCCAAGGATTGCCCGGTGAGATATTGAACGCCGGGCAGCAACACCAGGGCCAGGTGCGGGCCCTCGCGTTCGATGCATTCGATCAAATCCGCGGTCCGCAAATTGCGCTCGTCGGGCCGCGGCTGCATCTCGATCAAGTGTTGAGCGGCGCTCAAGCTGTGAAATTCAAGCTGCGAGACGACTGCATAACGATCCGAGGGAAAAGCCGAGCTCTCGATCAATATCTTGTTGCGGTTCGCGTCGGGACGAAAAAAGCTGACCATCATCAGGTGCAGATTCACCGTCAGCGAGTTCATCGCGACGACTTCCTCAGGCATTGCCCCGGTCAAGCCGGCGAGTGCCGGCGCTGCGCGCTCGTGATAGGGGATCCAGGGCCGCGTCGCGTCGTGATGTCCCAATACCCCTAAGCGCCGCCAATCGGCGAGCTCCTGCTCGATCATGGCCGCGGCGGCTTTGGGCTGCAACCCCAAGGAATGGCCGCCAAAGTACAACAGCTTGCGTCCCGCCGAATCGTGCGGGTGGTGGAATTCCTGCGCAAAACCGGCGAGCGGATCCGCCGCGTCCAAAGCGGCGGCTGCCGTGCGGTGCTGCTCCTGCGCGGTCAGGTGGGCGCCTGCATGACCGTGCCGCATACGCTGCAGGTGCGCTGCTGCAGGTTCGAATAGAAGCGCGAAAAGATCTGCGGCAGTTGCGTCTCGATGTTGCCGACCGCGACCCGTTCGAAATGCAGACGGTGCCCGCAGTTTTCGCAGTACCAAGAGAAGCCGTCCAATTCCGACGGACCGCGGCGCCGTTCGATGACGATCCCCACGCTGCCGGCGGGACGCCGCGGCGAATGCGGCACCTCCGCAGGCAGCAGATACATCTCGCCCTCTTCGATGGGCACATCCACTAAGCGGCCGTCCTGAACGGTCTTGAGCACCATGTTCCCCTCGATCTGGAAGAAGAACTCCTCGCTGGGGTCGTGGTGATAGTCCTTGCGCGAATTGGGCCCACCCACCGCCATGACGATGAAACCGCTGTCCTCGAAAAGTAATTTGTTCCCGACCGGCGGCTTGAGCAGCGCGCGGTTCCGATCGATCCATCGGTGCAAGTTGAAGGGCGGTATCGCTGACATACGGACATTATAGCGGCGATGAACTTCATTGCGTTCAGTACGGTCAAACCGTGCTGGAGGCGGAATGCGGACTTTTTGGCTCATCGCAGGTATTGGAGTGCTGTTTGCGTTGCCGCTGTGGGCGGGTAATCCCGTGGGCAGCCCGCTGCAGGCGGTCTGGAAGGAGCAGCATCTCGAGTTTTCCTACATGGGGCGTACGGCGCGCTATTCCTGCCAAGGACTGCGCGACAAGATGCGTTCGCTGCTGTTGGATCTGGGTGCACGCCGTGATCTACAGGTGTCGCTGCTCGGCTGCAACGAGTCCGCGCCGCTGGGCCGGGGCTACCTAGGTCCCCGCCTAAGTCTGGTTTTCTCGTCTCCGGCGTTGCCGGATGCTTCCCTGCAACCGCTGCATCCCGGCGATCTGACGGCGGTGGACGCTCACTACGAACCTTTCACGCTGACCAGCGACGCGTTTCGAAACTATGGGGTCGGCGACTGCGAACTGGTCGAGGAGTTTACGCGCGACATTCTGCCTCACTTCAGCGCGAGAGACGTGAAGCAGGACATCACCTGCGTGCCGTACCAGGCCAGCGGCAGCCGCTTCTGGGTCCGCGGCGAGATTTTGCGGGCCGCCAAGGTTCCTTAAGAAGGGGATACGGCCGGCGTCGCGCAGGGGACCTGTACCGGCTTGGCGTCGGGAACGTCGAGCCTAAGCGCCGTGAGGCGATCCCCCCAGACGCAGCCCGTATCGAGCGAGGTGACGTCGGCGTTGCTGAAGTAGCCGAGCGTCGACCAGTGGCCGAAAACGACGCGAGATCCGCGCCAGCGAGGGTCCTCGGCTTCGAACCACGGGATGAGGGATTTGGTCTGATTCTTTTTCGGCGATCCCTTGGCACGAAGCGCCAGGCGGCCATCGGCATCCACGTAGCGCAGGCGCGTAAGACAGTTTGCAATGAAGCGCAGGCGCTCCTCGCCTTCGAGGCCGTTGTCCCAAAGATCCGGCTGATCGCCGTACAGCCGGGCGAAAAGCTTTTCAGGATTGCGGCGCAGGGCCCGCTCCAATTCGTGGGCGCAATTCCGGGCCCGGCTCAAGTCCCACTGCGGCGCCAATCCGGCGTGCACCATGCACACATTCAGCTGGGTATCCTCGTGCAGCAGCGGCCGCTCCTGCAGCCATTCGAGCAGCGCGGCGCGGTCAGGCGCCGCCAGCACGGCATCGAGCGTGTCATCGCTGCGCAGGCGCGCGCCGCCGTAGGCCACGGCCAGGAGGTGCAGATCGTGATTGCCGAGAATGACCGTTGCGGCATCGCCCAGTGCGCGAATGCGCCGCAGTACTTTAAGTGAATCGGGGCCGCGATTGACGAGGTCGCCCACGAACCAGAGAGAATCGCGGTCCTCAGAGAATTTCAGGACGTTGAGCAGCGCGCCGAGCTCCTTGTCGCAACCTTGCACATCGCCGATCGCATACAGCGCCATCAGGAATCCATGTACTAGTGCAGCACTCCGGGCATGGCCAATCTGAACGGCGCGATGGGCGCGTCGAATTGTTCGCCGTCATCCGCCACCATCTGATAGCTTCCCTGCATCGTGCCGACCGGGGTCTCGATGACCGCGCCGGTGGAGTAGCGAAAACCCTGACCGGGCTTCAGGTACGGCTGCTCGCCGACCACCCCATCGCCGCGGGTTTCCTTCACATTGCCGTTGGCGTCCGTAATGATCCAGTGACGCGTGAGCAGGCGCGCCGGCACCTGTCCCTCATTGCGGATGGTGATGGTGCACGAGAAGACGAAGCGCTTGTCGCGCGGATCGGATTGCTCCTCGATATAGGAAGTTTCCACTTCGACGCGTATTCTGGGATTCACGGTTTCAGCCGCTGCATGCATGGGTCAGGTCAGCCGTATCGCAAGCACGTCGCAGTGCGCCGCATGCAGAACGGTGTCCTCGGTGAAATTGACCAAAATGCCGAGGCCATGGCGCACGCGGCTGCCGAGCACGATCAAATCGACCGCCTCTTCCTTGGCAACGCGCAGGATCTCGTTTTTCTTGTTGCCGGCTTCGACCCTCAATGCGGCGCTCGACAGTCCCAAACGAGCCGACAGCTCGCCCAGTTTGGCGCGCGAACCCTGCATCAGATTTTCTTCGATTTGCACGCTCGGCATCAAGGTCTCACCCATCGGTTCGGCCGGGACGAATTCGACCACATGGAGGATCACCATCGCCGCATTGGAGTACGCAGCCATATCCCGTCCCGCCGCGGCGATTAGATCGCTGGCGTCAGTCAGATCCAACAGTACCAAGATTTTCTTGTAGCCGGCCATTCGCCTTTGAGTATAACCGAGAGTAGTGAGCTGCGAGCAGGCCGAATTGCGCCGGACTCAGCGCTTCCGGCCGCAGTTGCGAGTCGATTCCGCAGGACTCAATTTCTTCCGGCGTGAGAAAACCCTTCAGTCCGTTGCTCAATATCTTACGGC
>DASYIN010000172.1:0-9847 GCA_035997505.1 Steroidobacteraceae bacterium
TAATAAGGAACCCCGCCCCACCAATAGGTCGAGTAGTAGTACGGCAGCGTCGCGAAATACAGGCCCAGCCCCAAGCCGCCCAATCCCCAGCCCCATGGTCCCCAAAATCCGCCGCGCCAACCGTAGCCGCCGTGCCAGCCCCCATAGCCGCCACGCCAGCCACCGCCATGCCAGCCTCCATACCCGCCATGCCAACCGCCAAAACCACGGCCGCCAGCCACGTGGCCACCGCCTCCATGCTGAGCGAATGCCGGTGCACCGGCTGCCAGTGCGATGCTCGCGCACAGCGCAAGCGTCAAAGATCGGAGCATGTTGGTTTTCTGCATGACACTACCCGTAGTGGCGAATGCCAAAGGAGCTTAGCGGCACAATTATATAAGACTTGCGCAATGAGCGGCAGTTCAACAGTATTCAACGCCGGGAAACGGCCGCGGGAACACTATGGATAACGGGGATGGTTCGTGTGCGTTGACACGGCGGCAGCTGCTGCACATGGTCGGCGCAACCGCGGGGGCGGCGGCGATGTACCAAGCGATGAGCAGCCTAGGGTTGGCTGCCGAGTCGCCTTACAAAGGACCGATTGATCTCCAGGGCGCGCCGCGCAATGCCTCGGTGCTGATCCTCGGCGCCGGCATGGCTGGGCTGACCGCCGCCTATGAGCTGCGCAACGCCGGCTACAAGGTTCAGGTGCTCGAATACAACGCCAGACCCGGCGGAAGAAATTGGACGCTGCGCGGCGGAGACCGGTACACGGAACTCGGCGGCCTTACACAGCAATGTGAGTTCGACAAGGACTTGTACATCAATCCGGGCCCGTGGCGAATTCCCTATCACCATCACGGCATGATGCATTACATCAAGCTCCTCGGCATTCCGCTGGAGCCCTTTTTCCAAGTCAACTACAACGCCTACATACACAGCAGCCGCGCATTTGGCGGCAAACCGCAACGCTATCGCGAGGTCAAGGCCGACTATCAAGGGCATATCGCCGAGCTGTTGGCCAAGGCGACGCAACAGAACGCGCTGGACGCAACGGTCAGTGTCGAGGATCGGCAAATTTTGTTGGAGTCCCTGCGCCAATGGGGCGCGCTCGACAAGAACTACCGGTACGTCTCGAGTGAGCAGGTCAGCGATCGGCGCGGCTTCGAGAAAAAACCCGGCGGCGGCTTGAGCGGAGAGCCCGTTCACTCAAATCCGGTGGCCCTGCATGACCTCTTGGATTCCGGTCTTTGGGCTGGAATCGCCAGCGCCGACGTCTTCGACATGCAGACGGCGCTGTTTCAACCGGCCGGCGGAATGGGACGAATCGGCGAGGCGTTCGGCCGCGAGTTAGGACCGCTGATCCGCTACAACGCCAAGGTGACGGACATCCATCAGGATGATCGCGGCGTGACGGTGACCTACACCGGCAGCCAAGAAGCCGGCGCACAGCAAACCGCGCGGGCGGACTGGTGCCTGTGCACCATTCCTCTGCCCATCCTGGCTCAAATTCCGATGAATGTGAGTGAGTCGATGGCAGCAGCCATCTCCGCGGTGCCCTCCGCGCCCGCCATCAAGACGGGATTGCAGTTCAAACGGCGCTTCTGGGAAGAGGACGAACAGATTTACGGCGGCATTACCTACACCGATCTGCCGATCATGAGCATCGGCTATCCCAACACCGGATTTCAGAGCCGCGGCAAAGGTGTGCTCTTGGGCGCCTATATTTGGGGCCTGAAGGCCATGGAGTTCACGGCCATGTCGCCGCAGGAACGCGTGCAGCGCGTCGTTGACTATGGCAGCCAGATTCACCCGCAGTACCATCAGGAATTCGAGAACGGGGTGGCGGTGGCATGGCATCGCGCGCCTTTCGCCATGGGTTGCTTCGGGAGCTGGACGACCGAGACGCGCGCCAAGCACTACGAAAACCTGTGTCAGATCGAGGGGCGTATTGCCCTCGCGGGCGAGCACGCCTCTCATCTTGGCGGATGGCAGGAAGGGGCGGTGACGTCGGCGCTCGACGCCATCGGCCGGATGCACCGGCGTGTCGTCGCTGCAGGGGAGAAGGCATGAGAAAACTCCTTTTGCTGCTGTCGATCGCCGCTGCCGCCGGTGCCTATGGCGCCTCTGCGGAGACCCCTCTGTTCACCTCGCGGGCCACCCTGCCCTCATTGAATGGCGAGCAAATCTACGAGCACATCTGCCAGGGTTGTCACATGCCGGGCGGCCAGGGCGCGGCCGGCGCCGGGCACTATCCCAAGCTCGCCGCGGACAAAAATTTCGTCTCTTGGCAGTTCGTGGCAATCACGGTGCTGAATGGGCGAAACGGCATGCCGCCGTTTGGGTATCCGGCGGGCCAGGACATGCAATCCGGGCCGGCGCACCTGAGCGATGCGCAGATCGCGGATGTGGTGAACTACGTGCGCAGCCATTTTGGCAACACGTACAAGCCGCAGGTCACCGCGAAACAGATTGCCGCACTGCCCCACCCGGCTGCGGAACTGATTGGGCCGCAATAGCGCACATTGAATCGAGGCATCCTTTAAACCAAGTTGAATCGGACAGGTACTCACAGCGAGAGACTATTGGGCCATCGAACACCGGAGGTTCTCATGCGAAGCTTTTTCGGTCACATCGTTTTCACGGCCACACTGGTGGTTGCTCCCATAGGTATAGCCTTCGCGCACGGCGGCGGTCCCTCCGGCGGCTCTTCAGGAATGGTATCGGCTACGCCGCACAGCCCGGTCGATGCCGCAAAGTCGGCATACAACGCGGGCGTGCGCAACATAAAGAAAGCGCTGGACTACGACGCGGACGCGGCCAAGGCGTCGACGCCGGAAAAAGCGGCCAAGGCGCACGATAAGGCGCAAAAGGCTTACCACGATGCCGTGTCGTCGTTCATCGACGCCGTCGGCGCCGACCATAAAATGTATGAGGCGTGGAATTACCTCGGATTCGCCAATCGACACCTGGGTAATTATGACGATGCCTTGTCATCGTATGCCAAGGCGCTCGAGATCAATCCCAACTATCCAGATGCGATCGAGTATCGCGGCGAAGCCTACCTGGGCTTGAATCAGATCGAAGAGGCCAAGGGCGCGTATATGGCCTTGTTCCGCGATTCGCGGCCGCTCGCCGACGAGTTGATGGCGGCCATGCATCACTGGGCCGACGCGCGCCGCAAGGATGCTCAGGGTCTGTCCTCGGCGGACGTCGAAGCGTTCGCGAAGTGGATGGACGAGCGCGTGGGAATTGCCGCGCAGACTGCGTCACTCGCCATCGGTGCGGCGCAACCCTGGAGACAGGGGCTGCGGTAAATTCGCGCGCTATTCCTCGTTCTGGCGGCGTGCGCGGCGATCGATGCCGGGCATGCCGCCGATCCGGTTCCGATCCAAACCTATGAATGGCAGTTGCCCCCGGGATTCCCGCGGCCCGCGGTGCCGCCGGACAACCCCATTTCCGCGGAGAGAGTCGAACTGGGCCGGCGATTGTTTTTTGACACGCGCTTGTCGTCAACCGGCCGATACGCCTGCGCGAGTTGCCATCGGACCGAACTCGCCTTCACGGACGGCCGGGCACAAGCATTAGGTGCGACCGGCCAGACCGTCAGGCGCAGCGCCATGAGTCTCACGAACGTCGCCTACAATCCCGCCTTCACCTGGAGCAGCGACAAGGTGCGCTCGCTCGAAGCGCAAATGCGTCAGCCGCTGTTCAATGAGCACCCCGTGGAAATGGGCCTAAGAATTAATCAGCCTGCCGCGGTAAACGCAATTTCATCGGATCCGACCTATCGCAAGCAATTTACTGCCGCATTCGATGGCCCCGCACCGATCTCGATGGACCACATCATCAAGGCGATCGCATCGTTCGAACGCACATTGATCTCGGGCCGGTCGGCGTTCGATCGCTACGTATTCGATGACGATCGCACGGCACTATCAGAGTCCGCCAGGCGTGGCATGGCGCTTTTTTATTCAACGCGCGCCGGCTGCTCACAATGTCATTCGGGTCTGAACTTTTCAGGAGCGATGGTTTACGAGGGTCATGAACAAGAAAAGGCGCTGTTCGCCAATAACGGGCTTTACGATGTGGATGGACACGGCGCCTACCCCCAAAGCGATCGAGGATTGATCGAAGTCACGCATCGAGGTGCGGACACGGGGAAATTTCGGGTGCCCACCCTTCGCAACGTGGCGCTCACGGCGCCCTATATGCACGATGGCAGCCTGCCAACTTTGGATTCCGTGCTGGATCATTACATGCGCGGCGGCCGACAAAGTCCGCATCGAGATCCCCGCATTCGCCCACTGGCGCTCACGGTGGAGGAGCGGTCCGATTTACTCGCGTTTCTCGGCAGCCTCACGGACCGCGAATTCGTCCAGAATCCGCAAGTTTCAGCCCCCCGATAGCGTTTAAGCCTCTGATTTATTGAACCAAGTCGCGGTATGTGGCCCTTAAAGTCGGGAGACTACGGCGGCCATGAAGCCCGCCAAGCTAGTGTCGGAAAGCAGCCTCGGCACTAGAATGATCCTGGCCGTCGCGGTGAGCTATGTCATTGACGGCGTAATACTGGCCGGTTTCGCCGTTTCAGGCACGGTTACCTACACCGTCCCGCTTGCCTACACGGCCATCGGGCTGTTCGACAGTTCGATCTTTCTCTTGCTGCGTGCCTGGGCCGTCAAGTACCGGCGCCGCAACAGCGATTTCGCGCTGGCTCAGGTCATCGCTTCAGGCTCCATCCAGCTGGTCTTCGCGGCGCTTGTGCCGCAATTGGCTTTCTATTTCTTTACCGTGCTGTTCATTGTGTTCGGCTGCGCGAGCCTGGGGCTGTCGAAAAGACAAGCGGCGATTGCGTGGATCGGCGTAGCCGTCGCGGCAGCCGCCGTGATGTCTTCGATCAACGCCAGGATCTCCATTCCCCAAGACACCCCGCTGTTGCGGGGCCTGGTCTGGCTGTGCTTCGTAGCCACGCTGGGACGATGCATTCTGCTGGGCGTGTTCGGCCGCGCGCTGCGGCTTCGGCTGCATGACCGGCGCCAGCAGCTTCGCGATTCGGTTCACATGCTCAAGGAACGCGATCGATCCCTGGCCAACGCCAACCTCGAATTAAAGCGCCAGGCAACCCACGATGCCCTGACCGGGATCGCGAATCGAGTCCTGTTCATCGAACGGCTCAATCACGCCGTGTTCGATCGGCAGCCGTTCGCGGTCTGCGTCTTTGATTTGGACCGCTTCAAGATCATCAATGATTCACTCGGCCACGGCGCCGGGGATGCCCTGCTCAAGCATGTCTCCGAACGCCTGCTGTCCATTGTGCGAGCGAGCGACATCGTTGCGCGCGCGGGCGGAGATGAATTCCTGTTGCTGTTGAGAAATGTGAGTTCCGCGGAGGAAATCGAGGCGCTCATCGCGCGCTGGATGGCCGCGCTGTCGCAGCCTTATTTGCTTACCGGCCTCGAGCTGCATGTCAGTCCGAGCATCGGCATCGCCCGCTTCCCGATCGACGGCACAGGCGCCGAGGAGCTCCTGGCGCGCGCCGATGAAGCCATGTATTTCGCCAAACGAAGCGGCCGCAAGACCTTTCGCTTCTTCGATGCCAGCGTCATGGGCTTCTCGCGCGAGCGCTTGGAAATAGAGGGGGAACTTCGCGGTGCGCTGGCACAGGGCCAGCTCGCCCTGCACTACCAGCCGAAGATCGACATCGCGACCGGCGAGATGCGCAGCGTCGAAGCGTTGATCCGGTGGCATCATCCGACACGCGGCAGCATCTTGCCGGGAGAATTCATTCCCATCGCCGAGGAAAGCGGCCTGATTCTCGAGATCGGCGACTGGGTCATCCGCGAGGCATGCCGGCAGGCGCGCGCCTGGCAGCAGCGGCAGATGCCGTTTCTGCGCATCGCGGTCAATGTCTCGCCGCTGCAATTCAGACAGGCCAACTTCGTCAAAAAGGTTCATGCGGCGCTTCAGGAACACTCGCTTGACGCGACCTATCTGGAAATAGAATTGACCGAAGCGACCTTGATGAACAACGCTGAAACCTCCGTAGCGCTGCTCGAGCAGCTCAGCGAGCTCGGCGTCGTGGTCGCCATCGACGACTTCGGCACGGGCTATTCGAGCATGAGCTATCTGCAGCGCTTTCCTATCGACAAGCTGAAGATCGACCGCAGCTTCATCAGCGATGTGGCATCGAATGCGGGCGATGCCTCCATCGTGAGGGCGATCATTTCCCTGGCTCATGGATTGCGCCTCAAGGTGATCGCGGAGGGCGTGGAATCGGAGGAGCAGCTCGGCATCCTGCGGCGCATGGGTTGCGATCAGTACCAAGGCTTCTTTCGCAGCGCCGCGGTACCGGCCGCGCAGATCGAGAAATTCGTGCGCGACGATGGTGAGCGGCTGATGAATCAAGGCGAATCGGACATCGATCGCACGCAGAGCAAGCTATTCCGGTTGCGCGAGGCGTGATAAATCCCTGACCGCGCGCTTCCTCAAGCCCGTAGAATCGGGCGCCGTGAGTGCGCTATCCCCCGCAGGTGAAATTCAGCCGGTTGCCAGACGCCAGGGCCTGATCCTCGCGAGCTTAGGCGCGGTCGCCTTCTCCGGTAAGGCCATCATCGTGAAGCTGGCATATCGTTACGGCGTCGATGCCGTGACGCTGATCATGTTCCGCATGCTGTTCGCATTGCCGTTGTTTCTCCTGTTGGCGTGGTGGGCGGGGCGCGGCAAGCCCGCGCTGACCTGGCGCGACGCGAGGAGCGTTTTGGGGCTGGGATTTTGCGGCTACTACCTGGCCAGCTTTCTTGATTTCGCGGGTCTGCACTACATCAGCGCCAGCCTGGAGCGCCTGATCTTGTACCTCAATCCGACGCTGGTGCTGGCTCTTGGCGCATTTCTGTTTCACAAGAAGGTGACGCGGCTGCAGATTCTCGCGCTGGCCGTCAGCTATTGCGGCGTGCTGTGTGTATTCGGGCGGGAAATGTCGTTGCAGGGCGCGGATGTGCCCCTGGGCGCCACGCTGGTATTCGGCAGTGCCGTGAGTTACGCCGTCTATCTGTCATACAGCGGCGAGGAAGTGAAGCGGCTCGGCGCCCTGCGGCTGACGGGCCTTGCCACCAGTGTTGCCTGCCTCATCTGTATCGCGCAATTTCTAGTGCTAAGGCCGATCGGCAGCATGGCCGTTGCCGCCCCGGTGCTGTGGCTCTCGGTTCTCAACGCAACCCTGTGCACCTTCGCGCCGGTCCTGATGGTCATGATGGCGATCGAGCGGATCGGCGCCTCGCTCACCGCGCAGGCCGGGACCGTCGGGCCGTTGTCCACCATTTTGCTGGCCGTCATGTTGCTCGGAGAGCGGTTCACCGCGTGGGTGGCCCTGGGTACCGTGCTGGTGCTGGCAGGAATTTGGCTGCTCACGAAGGCGCAGCAGAATCCCGTCGCCGAAATCAGCCCGTGATCGGTACGCAATTTCCCGGGTTCGAAGTTGTGCCGCGGGATGCGCAAGCGGGCTTGATCATCGTGCACGGAATTGCGGAACACAGTGCCCGTTACCGGCACGTCGCCGCATCGCTGGCCGAGAGAAATATCGCCAGTTTTGTCTATGACCAGCGCGGCCACGGAAAGTATCCCGGCACCCGCACGCATGTGGCGGACTTCGCCGAGTTCGCCGGCGACCTGCAGAAGATAGGCGAAAACGTCCAGGGACGGTTTCCCACGCTGCCGCTGTTTGTCTGGGGGCACAGCATGGGTTCAATTGTCGCCCTCCTCGCCGCCATCCGCGGCGCAGACTGGTCGCGCGGCTTCATCACCACGGGCTGCGCGCTTGACGCCATGCCGAAACTCAAGGGAGTCGCCGGCGGGGCACTGCGAGTTTCGGCCGCGCTCGTGCCGAGGCTTAGGATCAGCCTCGGTATCGATGCCACCGCCCTCACGCGGGTTCTGGAGGAACAGCAACATCACATGCAGGATCCGCTGGTGCCCCGCACCGCAAGCCTGCGGCTGCTCTACGGCTTCGCCGACGCCTGCCGCACGAGCCGCAAGGACGCCGCCCAAATTACCGCGCCGTGGCTCGCGGTGCACGGAGGCGCCGATAAGGTCTGTCCGGTCAGCGGCTCGCAAGCCCTCATTGCCGCCTTGGGCTCCCCCGACAAGCAGATCATCATCTACCCTGAGCTGCTTCACGAAGTCCACAATGAGGATGCGGACGCGCGCAGCGCGCTATTCGACCTGATGTCGCGATGGATGCTCGAGCGGAAGCCAGGTGTTACTTGACCGGCTCCTTGGAATACACTGTGCGCGGCGTTTTATAAACAACATCTAATTGGGAGTCTTCGCATGCATCTTTCGCGTTTACTGGCCACAGCGACCTTGGCCGCCTTCTCCGTACAGCCCGTGCTCGCGGCCGTACACGATTTGCCCACGGCCAGCGCCGAAAGCGAGGGCATGTCGGCAGAGCGTCTCGCACGCTTGAGCGCCGGCATGAGAGAGCTCGTCGATAGCGGCCGTCTCGCCGGCGCCGTGACCATGGTTTCACGCCACGGCAAGGTGGTGGAATTCGATGCCACCGGCAAGCGCGACATCGCCGCCAATGCGCCGATGCAAAAGGACAGCATTTTCCGCATCTACTCCATGACCAAACCGATCACCGGCGTGGCCATGATGATTCTGTTCGAAGAGGGCAAGTGGCAGCTCAATGATCCGGTTGCGAAATACGTTCCGGAGTTCGCCAAGCTGAAGGTCTACTCGACGGACGCCAATGGCAATGTCGCCATGAAGGACCCAACACATCCCGTGACCATGCGTGAATTGATGTCGCACTCCGGCGGCTTCACCTATGGATTTTTCAGCAACACCGCCGTCGATAAATTGCAGCTGGAAGCGGACCTGCTCAATCCCAACAATACTCTGGACGAGTTCATCAAGCGCGTGGCCAAGCTGCCATTGAATTCGCAACCGGGCACCGAATGGCACTACAGCATTTCCGTGGATATTCAGGGCTACATCGTTCAAAAGCTCTCCGGCATGCCCTTCGAGGAATTCCTGGAAAAGCGCGTCTTCAAACCGCTCGGTATGAGCGACACCGGCTTTTACGTGCCGAAGGAGAAGCTCAACCGGTTCGCGGAATTCTATAATTACGACAATGACGGCAAGCTTCACGCTGTCGGGGTCCGTGATGGCTTGAACCACGACTTTGCTGCAAAGCCCGCCCTCTCATCCGGCGGCGGCGGCTTGGTCTCGACTACCACGGATTACATGCGATTTTGCCAAATGCTGTTGAACGGCGGTCAATTGGACGGCGTGAGAATCCTCTCGCCGCTGTCCGTTGAACTCATGCGCACCAATGTGCTGGCGCCGACTGTTCCGATTCTGGCGCCCGGTGCAGGTTTCGGTCTGGACTTTGCGATCTATACCGATCCGGCCGCGGCAGGCGGTTATTACGGCAAGGGAACGTACTGGTGGGGCGGCGCAGCCGGCACTTGGTTTTGGATCGATCCGGTCAATGATCTGATCGTCGTCGGCATGATTCAGCAAGCAGCGGGCACCGGCGCCGCCGCCGTCGCGGCGGTTCCTGACGTGCGCGGTCTATCGCACGCTTGGACCTATCAAGCGATCCTGAAATAGTCTGTGGAAATGATGCTTTAATGTCTCACTGGTGGCTGACCGCAAACCGGTCAGCCACCCTCCTCTCGAGTCTCAAACGCAATGCGTTTCCCCGCGAATTCTTCACGTTTCTTTGCAAACTAATATATCTACTAATATATCTGCACGCCCGCAACGGGAGTAGCATCGATTTCGGGGTCGTTGCGCAAGAGCGCGCGGGATGTTCCATATGCGGTTCATCGCCTTTAATGCGCAATCGAACGCATGGCAACTATGA